>CAYLZW010000033.1:0-33101 GCA_964388085.1 uncultured Myxococcales bacterium
GTGCGTGCTCTTTCACCTGTCCTGGGTCGGCTTCACCGCGGCCGGCGCTCCCCTGGTGCGCGCGCTGCTCGAGAAGGGTCGGGGCTACAGCGGCGCCGAGCTCTCCTCGCTGCTGCAGCTCTCGCGGGGCTACTGCGCCGAGGTGCTGCCCCGCCTGCGTCGCGCGCGCGAGCAGGGCCTCCTGCACCTCACGGCGACCCCCTACTTTCATCCCATCCTGCCTCTCGTCATCGACAGCGCGAGCGCGCGCGACGCGACCTGGGACCACGGCGCACCGCCTCCCTTCGCCTGGCCGGAGGACGCCCGCGCCCACGTCGTCATGGGGCTCGATCGCCACGAGGCCCTGTTCGGAGAGCGCCCGCAGGCGATGTGGCCGGGGGAAGGCTCGCTCTCCGAGGCCAGCCTCGACATCTTCGCGAACGCGGGCGTGGAGGTCGTCGCCAGCGACGAGGCGATGCTCGGTAAATCGCGCGCTCCTCACCCGGAGCCCTTGCCCACGGCCGCGCACCTCTACCCCTGGCGGCACGAACGCACGGGCGTGCGGCTGTTGTTTCGCGACCGCCGCCTGAGCGACGACTGGGGCTTCGTGTACCGCGATCTCTCGGCGCACGACGCCATCCATGGCTTCGCGGCGGGGCTGCGGGATCGGGCGCGCTCGGGCGCCGCCGTCACCAGCATCATCCTCGACGGGGAGAACCCCTTCGAGCGCTTCCACGACGCGGGCCGCGCGCACCTGCTCGAGCTCGCGCGCGCGTCGCGGCGAGGGGACGTCCGCTTCTCGTCGCCCGTCGAGGCCGCCGGCGCCGGCGCGCGCCCCCTCCCGCGGCTGGCCACCGGATCGTGGATCGACGCGAGCTTCGACATCTGGGCAGGTGACGACGAGGACCGCCGCGCTTGGCAGCTGCTGGCCGACGTACGGCGACGCGTCGAGGAGGCGGGGCTGCAGGGGGAGCAGCGCGCGCGGGCGCTCTGGCACGTGCTCGCGGCGGAGGGCTCCGACTGGTTCTGGTGGTTCGGCCCCGAGTTCCACGCCGAGGAGCAGCCCACCTTCGACCTGCTGTTTCGCACGCACTTGCACGAGGCGATGCGGGCGGCGGGGCTCGATCCGACGGAGCTGCCCGCCCTGTCGCTGCCGGTGCGGCGGACACGATCGGAGCGCCCGGAGGTGCGCGCCGTGCCGCTCGGTGACGCGAGCGCCGACGAGCTCGCGCCGCACGCGCTCTGGCCCTGGCTGCACGCGTTGACGGCGCGGGCCAAGAGCGCGCAGGGCAGCATGCACCGCGGCGCGCCCCTTCTGTCGGAGCTGCGCGTGCTCATCGGGCCGACGCACCTGCACGTGCTGGCGCTCTGCCGCTCGGACGTCAGCGAGGTCGAGATCATCGTCGACGTCGAGGGCAGCGAGCGCCCCCGCGTCGTGCCGGTGCGGGCGTGCGACGGCCTCTCGCTCGCCGCCCTCTCGGTCGAGTGGCGGACGCTCGACGCCGAGGCCGGCGATCGGCTCGGGGTGCGCGCCGTGGCACGCAGCGAGGCGCTGCGCGGCGTCTTGCCCGAGGACCAGCCCGCGCTCGTGGTCATGCGCCCGATCTCGAGCTTCTTCGAAGCCTGAACGACTTTATAACCGTGGAATCGTCTCTGTCGGATCCGCGGCGCTGATACCGCCGACTCGGGTCCCGCTCACCGTCGGATCACCCCTGCCGCTGCGCGCGAGCGGCGCTACCTCTGGCGACCAATCGCTGCTGCAGTCGACCGATCCTTCGGGGGGATCGCAGTCCATCGTCAACGAATGGAGCCGACAGTCATGTCGAACCAGTACGTGCCGAGCGGCACGCCCAGCGCCCTTCGCCCGCTCTTGTTGCTCACCTTCGCGGCCACGGTCGCCGCCTGCTCGGGAGGGGGTGGCGGCGAGCCCGGCGCCAGCGATCCCGATCTCGCCGATCCCGCGAGCCCGGACGACGCCACGTCCCCCGCCGATCCGCGCGGGCGCACCGGCGCCCAGGAGCCGGATGGGCTGAGCGGCGACGACGTCGTAGACGCGGACGATCCGATCGTCATCGCGGATCCTCCCGCCGTTGGCGGTGACGAAGACGAAGACCCGGTCGCCGAATCGTCCGACGCCCCGGTGCCCGCCGGCTGGCTCTACACCGACAAGAACCGCATCCGCCGCGCGGGCGGCGGCGTGTGGCAAGGCCGCGGCGCGAACATCGCCGACACGCGCGGCTGTAACGCCTGCGGGGAGGCCTTTCAGGACGCGGACGAGGTCAAGCGCCGCATCGACGCCCTCGTCGACGACTGGGGCGCGACCTTCGTGCGCCTCACGCTCGAGAGCGCCGGTGAGTCGGGCATCTTGAACGACCCCGCCTACCTGAACCAGATCGAGGAGATCATCGACCACATCGGCAGCAAGCCCGGCGTCGTCGTCATGCTCGCCAACTGGATCTCGCCCCACCACAGCGAAATGGGCTGGCCGACGGCCGGGACGCGCGAGGAGTGGCGCGCGCTCGCCGCCCGCTTCGCCGACGACAAGCACGTGATGTTCGGGCTCGTGAACGAGCCCGAGGAGAACAGCGACGGCGCCCTCGACGCCGACGTGTGGGAGGCCATGAACGCGACCGTCGCCGCCATCCGCGAGGTCGAGGCGGAGCGCGGCTCGCCGAAGCACATCATCGCCGTGCAGGGCACGGGCGGCTGGTCACGCCACCTCGACTACTACGTCGACCACCCGATCACGGCCGGCGGCGGCGAGAACATCGCGTACGAGGTGCACGTCTACGACCCCGCGAGCGAGCTCCAGGCGCGCTTCGGCGACCCCTCGAACACCCTGCCCGTCATCATCGGCGAGTTCGGCCCCTGGGACCCCTACATGGACCTGCAAGACACCCAGGAGCTCATCCGGCAGGCCGACGCCAAGAAGGTGCCCTGGCTGGCGTGGACCTTCCACATGCGCTGCCCGCCGAACCTCATCGAGGACCTGTCCGAGGGCGGCTGCGGCATCGACATGGACCTGACGCCGACGCCCTGGGGTGAGCAGATCAAGTCCGCGCTGCAGGACTGAGCCGCCGAGGCTCAGCCCTCCCCTGCGAGGCTGACCGGTCCGCGCGCGATCGCGGCGCGGAAGAACCCGACGACCCCGGGCACATCGTTCTCGACGGTGCGCGCGGGGTCTCTCGGGTTGAAGCGCCAAAACAGCGAGGGTGCCTTCAGGTGCTGGCGGTAGCTGTCGAGGACGGGGAAGACCTCGACGCAGGTGGCCCAGGTGCGGTGCTCGTGGTGCTGGTGGTCCTCGAGCTCGCCCGTGAACATATCGAAGGTGCGGCTCGCGAAGCGCCGATAGCGACGGTGCGGCTGCGCCTCGCGGAAGGCCCGGCACAGCTCATCGTAGGCGCGGTAGTGCGCGCGATCGGTGACGCGCGGGGTGATGAGCGTGCCCATGAACGAGTGTAGGCTGACGCTGGCCGTGAAGGGGACCTCGTCGAGGAGGCGCGCGAGGGAGCTCACCTCCGGCTCACTGAGCGGCGCCGCGCCGCGATAGGTGCGCGCGCGCGGGTCGTGCGAGCCCGCGGTGGGGAAGCTGCCGTAGTGTTCTCCGCGGGGCGCCGGAAAGTTTCGGTTGAGGTCGACGCCGCGCGCGTTGGTGCGCAGCTCCTTGAGCGTGCCGTGGCCTCGCTGTCGCCAGACGCGCTCGTAGGCGTCGGGGTTCAGGCAGGGCGCGATCCACACCTCGGACTCGTCGAGCAGCGCGGCCAGCTCCCCCGTCGGCGAGGCCAGCGCGCGCAGCAGCCCCATGGCGACGCGGTTGCCGATCCACTCGACGCCGTGGATGTTCGCGGCGCAGAGGACCCGAGCAGGAGCGCCGCCGTCACGCGCGCCAGCGTCGCGACAAGGCACACGCGCGGCCCGCAGCGGACGGCCCTCGACGCTCTCGCCGTACACGACGAGCTCGGCCCGAGCGCCGGCGGCGAGCGCGTCGAGCTCCGCCTCGCGCTCGTCGGGGGACGGATAGGGAGCGAGATCGTCGTCGTCACGCCGGGTCATGGCGCCCATGCTTCCATGCCGTGCGCAACTCCTCCAGACTGCGCGGGTGATGTTGCGCGCGCAGCTTCGCCTGATGCGGTGGCTCGGCCCCTGGGCGGCGGACGACGCGGTCCCCGACAGCGTCGTGCGGACGACCGTGCACGTGCCGTCGCGCGACGCGGGCGAGCGGCCTTTCGACGCCTGGCTCTACCGGCCGCGACGAGGTGCGCCCGTGGGCGTGTACCTCGTGGCGCCCGGGCTGCACTACGCCGGCCCGGCCGATCCGCGCATGGATCGCTTCCTGCGCATCCTCGCGAACGCGGGCCTCGTCGTCTTGTGTCCGTTCTTGCCCGACTTCATCGAGCTGCGCGTGCGCGAGAGCGTGATCGCGGACTTCGCGCGCGCCTTCGACGCCCTCGAGCACATCGACGAGCTGCCGCGACGCGTGCGTCCCGGCGTGTTCAGCATCTCCTTCGGCTCGCTGCCGGCGCTGCGGCTCGCGTCCGACCCGCGCTACGCGGAGCGCATCGGCGCCGTCGTGCCCTTCGGCGGCTACGCGGACTTCCGCGAGGTCATCCGCTTCTCGCTCTCGGGGGGGCGGCGCGCCGGCGAGGACGGAGGGCCCGTCCCCTACGATCCGCTGAACCGACCCGTCGTCGTCATGAACCTGCTCGACGACATGGAAGGCGTCCCCGCGGGCGTCACCGACGTCGTCGAGGCCTGGCAGCGTTACGTGCGCGCGACCTGGGGCCGCCCGGAGATGCGCGTCGACGACCGGTACAAGATCGTCGCGGAGGAGCTCGGTGCGCACCTCAGCGGCCACGAGCTCGCGTTCTACCGCGTGGGCGTCGGCCTCGACGAGGGCGCGCTCGAGCGCTGCCTCTCCGCCCTCGACCGATCGCGAGCGCGGCGCGCGTTCCTCGATCCGCGGCCGTACCTGCAGGGGGTGAAGGCGCCCGTGCACCTCTTCCACGGCGCCGATGACGACGTCATCCCCTGGCAACAGCTGGACGCGCTCTATGAAGCCCTGCCGACGCACGCCGACAAGGCCCGCTACCTGACGGGGCTGTACGGTCACACCGGCGCGAGCGCGCTCGGCAGCATGGGCGCGTTGCTACGCGAAGGCGTCACGCTCGTGCGCATGCTGCGGGCGCTCGTGGGCGCGGCGACGACGAGAGCGTGACGTCGAGCTGCGCGGGCTACACGTCTCTCGGCGTCTCTACCGGCACCTCGAGCACCTGGCTCAACTGAAACGCGACGCGGTGCGCGCGGAGGCGGCTCGTGTACATGAGGAGCAGCCGCCCCTCGACGCCGTCGCCCTTCGGCACGATATCCCAGTACTGCACCGAGCGCCCTTGCGCGTTTTTGCGTCGGGCAGGCTCGACCGCGATGGCGCGCACGTCCGCCAACTTCGTGGTCTGCGCCGCGCTCGGCCCTCCGACGTTCACGGAGCGCATCGTTCCCTCGTCGAGGTCGATGGTCACGCGGGCTCGGGCGAGCAGGTAGACGACGCTGGCGATCGCGGCGATGCCTCCGAGGGTAGCGGCGCCGAGGACGCTGATCACGATCCACCCGAGCTGTTGGCCGAACCAAGCGCCCGCCACGGTCGCTCCCAACAGGGCGGTGCCGATGGGTCCGTAGGCGTTCCGGGCCGGCGGCAGCGACACCTTGCCTCGACGTCCCTGCTGCTTCACCGCGTGCGGGAGATGCTGGCGCGCGCCCTCGCCGGGCGGCCGTCGCTCGAGGTGACGGCCGTGCGAGAGGCGCTCGAGCTCGCCGGGATCGAGCCAGCCAGCGCCGCAGCGCAGGCAGAGCTCGACCTTTACGTCGTCGATGTCCGCTCTCGAGAGCGGCCCGCGGCACGACGAGCAGCCACCGAGGTCCACGTCGCTCGCGCGCGTCGCCCGCTCGCGTAGCTCGCCTGTCGTGAGGCCGAGCTCGAGCGAGATGACCTGCTCGACGTCGGCGGCGCTCAGGTGCACGCCGCCGCAAGACGGACAGCGCGCGCCGACGCCGCCGGCATGACGATCCACGAAGGCGACGCGCCCACAGCGAGGGCACTTGAGCTTCCGCCTGGCCGACGTCTCCACCACCGCCTGGGCGTCCGTCATTCGCTCCCCTTGTGCTCGCGGCCCGTCATCGGCGCTCTATAGCGCCGGCGCCAGGAGCGCGAACAGCCCCTCGGGATCTTCGCTGTGCAGCCAGTGTCCGGCGCCTTTCAGCACGTGATAGCCGATGGTGCCCGCGCGAGAGAGCCTCTCGAGGCGCTCGAGGTCTTCCGGCAGCCAACGATCGCTCCTGCCGCCGCGCACGACGACCGGGCGGACGCCTGAGGGCGGGCGCTCGAGCACGTCCCAGGCGTCGTGCGCGCCGTACGCCAGCAACATCTCTCGCGCGGCCGCGAGGTCGAAGCGCCAGACGAAGCCCTCGCCGTCGTCGGCCGGACGCAGGTTCGTCGTCATCCACTTGCCGATGGCGCGCGGCAGCCCGCGGCCGCGGAGATCGGCGACCAGCTCCGCGCGGCCGGGCACCGGGAGCGGCACCTCGCCCACGCGCTCGAACACGTTCTCGACGTCACCTCTCGTGCCGTCGCCCGAGCGCAGCCCCGGGGGCGCGTCGAGCACCCAGACCTGCTCGAGGCTCGACGCCTGCTCGCGCGCGTACACCAGCGCGACCTTGCCCCCGAACGAGTGGCCGACGACGATGCGCGGCTCCTCGCCGAGCTCGGCCGCGACCTCGGCGACGTCGAGCGCGCACGCCTCCATGTCGTGCGGCGGCGGCGCGCCGTGGGACTCGCCGTGGTTCCGCAGATCAATCAGCACCGCGCGCCAGGCAGGCGCCCGCTCGACGATGCGCCGGGCGAAGCTCAGCCAGTTTCGTCGCGAGCCGAGGATGCCGTGCAGCAGGTAGATGCTCCGCCGCGCACCCCCGCCGGCAGCCCCCTTCGCCTCCACGATCTCGTAGGCCGGCAAGAAGCCCCGCAAAGACGCCGTCCGCGGCACGCGTTCACCCCCCGGCGTCGAGCATGCGCTTCATGAGCAGCGCCCCCGCGAGCGCCACCTGCGCGGGTCCTTTGTCGTCGAGCTTTTGCACATAGCGCGCGGGAAAGCACTCGCCCACCGCGGCCGCGATCTCGTCGTCCGGCTCGCGGCTCGAGAAGAACACGACGGGCGCCGGCAGCGCCTCGTGCCTGTTCTCGAGATCGCGCACCCGGCGCCCGAGCGAGAGGCCGTCCTCACCGGGCAGCTGGATGTCGATGACCAGCAGCTTGGCGCCTCGCCCGTCGTCGAGGCGGCGCTCGTAGTCGGCGTACAGCCGCTCGGCTTCGGGGAACGCCTGCACGACGCTGCCCACGCCATGCGCGAGCAGCGCGTCCTTCAGGAGCGCGAGGAGCAGGAGCGAGTCCTCGGCGATGAGGATCGCGCCCGGTGCACGGTCGGAGTCGGTCGCCACGAGGCGACTCAGGGCTTCTTCTTGAGCTCGTCGACGATGCGGCGGGTGCGCTCGTTGCTGTGCTCGGCACCGGCCGGGACGTCGTCGAGATCGTCGATGCGACCGGTCATCTCGAAGGCGCGCACCTCCATCTCGAGCAGCTGCGCCATGACCTCGTCGCTCACGCCGTTGGTCGGCAGGCGCGCCTCGGGGCGCAGGCTGACGCCGTGGTGCATGCGGACCACGGCCTCCTCGAGCGAGGTGAGCATCTGCCCCTGCTTCGTCTCGAGGCTCTGGACGCGGCGGGTCTCGCGCGTCGTCGTGGCAGTGGCGGTCCGGCTCTTCTCGCGGGGCATCGCAAGCCTCCAGCGGGGGTGTCCCCAAGGCGCTGACCGAGCCTAAGAGCGGTCGGTCGCAGGGTCAAATTTCGGGCTGTGAATTCGTGGCGCGGTCGAGGTCAGTCAGTCGCCCGACGCCGCGCAGCGAAAGCCCACCGAGTCCTTGCCGAAGTTGGGATCCAGCGAGTCACGCCGCGTGGTGCGCGCCTCGTAGTCCGTGTCCGCCCAGGATCCGCCGCGCACCACGCGGGAACCCGTCGACACGGAGGGTCCCTTCGGCGCCCGCTCAGGGCTCGTCTGGTAGTAGAGCGTGTCGTACCAGTCGGCCGTCCACTCCGCGGCGTTGCCCGCCATGTCGAGCAGGCCGAGCCCGCTCGCGCCCTCCGGAAAGGACCCCACGGGCGCGGTCTTGGCGTAGCCGTCGACGTCACCGCGCAGGTTCGCCAGCGTCGGCTGAAAGCGCCCCTGCCACGGGAAGATCGACAGCTCCGGCGTGCGCGCGGCGAGCTCCCACTCGGCCTCGGTGGGCAGGCGCTTGCCGACCCACTGGCAGTACTTCACGGCGTTCAGCCAGTTGACGCCGACGACGGGGTGGCGCGGCCCACCGAGGTCCTTGTCGTCGGCGTACGTCGACGCCTGACACACGCCGGCGTCGACACAAGAGCGATAGGCCGCGTTCGTGACCTCATTGCGATCGAGGCGGAAGGGCGCGATCTCCACGTCGTGCGGCGGGTACTCGTCGGGCTTGGCCTGTGCGTTGCCCATGAGGAAGCGGCCGCCCGGCACCTGCACCATCCGCTCGCGATCGCGCAGCTCGGAGGGCGCCGCGCCCTGCCCCTCGCGGCCCGGAAACGAGAAGCTGGTGCAGGCCGCCTGCGAGAGCAGCAGCGTCGTCGTCATCCAGATCGCGCGGCGGCGGCTCGGCGCGCGCGCGGGTGGGGCTCCGATCATGCGCTCACCTCCCGATCTCCTGCAGGGTGAATCCGTCCGGCACCGCGATCACGAACGGGTCTTGCGTGAGCCCCTCGTTGACGACGATGTCCGTGAGCTCGACGCGATAGCCGCGCTGCGGGCTCTTGTGCTCCCAAGAGGCCGGGAAGGAGAGCTTCGTGCGCTCGTCCTTGTGCTCCTTCAAGACCGTCGTGCTCGCGAACACGCTGCCGTCCTTGGCGATGTACTCCTTCTTCAGGAAGTCGGCCGTCGGCGCCCGCAGCGTGTAGCGGACCTCTTTCAGCTCCGCGTCGTCGATCTTCGTGATCAAGACCCAGCGCGGCTCCCCCTCGGGGCTCTTCTCGAGCACGGCGAGGTTCTCCTCCTGCACCGGGCGCGTCACGGGCGGCTTCCAGCCCTCGCACACGTAGTCGCCGAAGAACTGGTGCAGCGACGACATGACGGTGACCTCATCGGTCTTCGAGAGGTCCTGGCGCAGCACCTTCTTCTGCCCCCGATCGACGATGGCGAGGTGCTTGCCGTCGAAGATGAAGCTCGTGTCGATGCCGCTCACGTCCGCCCGGATCATGCGCGGCTGCTTCAGCTTGTAAGCGAACGCGACCTTCTGGCCGCCGGCGGCGCTCGTGGCCTCCCCGGCGTAGCGATAGTCGCGCACCAGCTTCTGGCGATCGCTGAGCGCGGTGAACACGTCCGACAGGATGAGCGCGTCGCCCGACGCCGAGGCGGGCTTGTCCTGACAGGACGCCGCGAACAGCGCCCCCAGCAGGAGCGCGCAGAGCGACAGCGAAGAACGAAGCACCCTCACCTCCAAGATGTCCGGCGGGACCGATCCCCAACGAAGAACGGGCCCTCCAGCGCGAGACTGGAAGGCCCGTCCGACTCGAGTCAACCCGTTCGTGACGCTTTACCCGACGCTCGCCGCGGCGAACGAGGGCACAGCTCCCCGAACGGAGCGGCTCACTTGACCGCGATGCCCGCCGCCATGGTCGGCGAGAGGTTCACGATGTTCAGACCGAAGGGGCCCGGTCCGAACCACTGGAAGAGGCCACCCTTCGGGTACTCCCAGGCGTACATGAGCTGCACGCGGTTGCCGCCGAGCGCCTTGGCCTCGGTGACGAGCAGCTTATTCACGGACGTGTCGAGCGTGGACTCGAAGATCGTCACGAAGTTGAAGATGAGGGTGAGGCCGAGGTTGGTGGCCTGGACAACCGCCACCGCTTCGCCGTTGCTCGCGATGGTGGAGCCGTCGACCTTCGTCGACTCAATGCTCGAGCACGCGGTGAGCGAGGCGAGCGAGACAGCAGCAACCAGAGCCACGAAGAGGTTCTTCATGGGTTCTACTCCCGTCGAGAGTGAGCCCGCCGAGCGGCTCACGTCGAAATCAGTTCAAATTCACGACCGACACCCGGCCGAGACAGTTCGATCAAGATTCGAAGCTCACGCTTCGATGCACTTCTTTGCGATCGGGCTTTGACCCCCAAGCGCGGCGGCATCCTAGCCCTAGTCGGCTGTGTGTCAACAGTAGCGAAGCCATGGAAGTGTGCCTGCTTGGGCGAGTGTGAGCCCGGCACGCCCGACGCCCGCCCGCTCAGGTGGGGAGCTGGTCGACGACGCGGGCGAGCTGCGCGAGGTTCCGCGCCTCGAAGCTGCGGGTGGCGGCGCGGGCGTAGGCCGGCATGCGACTGTCGCCGAAGCCCCAGGTGCCCATCGCTTCGGGGCAGAGCCAGAGGACGGCGCGCGCCCGGCGCCGCAGCGCAGCGACGATCCACGCCTCATCCGGCCGATAGTTCGTGCGCCCATCCCCGAGGATGACGACGGTGGTGCGCCGCGTGACCGACTCGAGGTGGCCCGCGGCGAGCTCCCGCAGCGCGCGCCCGTAGTCGGAGTTGGCGAACACGCTGACCACCCGCCCCTCGTGGACGGCGGCGATGGCGTCATCGAGCGGCTCGCGCTGAAACAGCTCCGTCACCTCGCCGAGGCGATCGACGAACACGAAGCCGCGCACGCGCCGGAACAGCTCCGTGAGCGAGTACACGAATTGGAGCATGAAGAGGCTCGCGCTGCGCACCGAGTCGCTGACGTCGCAGAGCACGAGCAGGTCGGGGCGATCGCGGCGCCGGCGCCGGAAGATCATGCGCAGCGGCACCCCGTCGCTGGCGAGGCTCGCGCGCGAGGTGCGGCGTGCGTCGAGGCGGCCGTGTCGTCGTCGTCGCTCACGCCTCTTCACGCGAGCCTTCAGGCGCTCCGCGATGCGGCGGACGATGCGCCTCATGCGCTCCACCTCGAAGGGGTCGAGCGCATGGAAGGGACGCTCGAGGAGGTCGGCGGGGCTGCCCTCGCGATCGCGCGTGGCGTGACGCTTGTCGTACTCCTGTCGCACGCTGGCGCGCGCCAGGCGACGCAGCGCGAGCAGGCGCTCGTCGATGGCGCCGCGCAGCGCGGGATCGCCCTCGCCTTCGGCAAGCGCGGCGACACCGCGGCGGAGGAATTGCTCGAGCTCCTCGATGCCGAGGCGGGTCATGAGCCGGTGCGCGAAGTAGCCGATCTGCAACGGCGTCTTCAGCCCCTGCGTGTCCGTGTCGTCGAGGGCCGCGCGCACGAGATCCGCGATCGCGTGCGCGTCTCCGTCGAGCAGCGCGCGCGCGAGCTCACCGGCGCCGTCGCCGAGGCGAGCGGCCAGCTCGGCGGCCTCGGCCGCGTCCATCCCCCTCGCCTTGAGCGCCTCCTCGAGCTGACGAGACAGCAGCGGATCCTCCACGCGGGCGGCGCCGAGGTGCAGCGCGAACACGCGATCGAACACGGCCTCGTCGTCCGCGCGCTTGATGAGCGAGGTCCTGAGCGTCGCCGCCAGCACCTCGCGCTCCGCGAAGGCGGCCTCCCCGAGCAAGCTCAGCGCGCGCATGGCGTCCTGCGACTCCTGCGTCGCCACGCGGATGCCGTTGTCGCGCAGCGCCGTCACGAGCGCGAGCACCCGCTCGGTGAGGCGCCCAGGCTCGCTCATTCGTCGTCACCAGCGCGCGGCTCGACCGGGTCCGGCTCCTCGACGCTCGGGTCGGGATCACCGGGGATGGGTCCGCTGCGGCCGAGGCGGCGCTCGTTCGGCGGCGTATCCGAGAGGAGGCGTACGTCGCCGACGCGATCGAGCGGCAGCACCCACCAGCGGGTCAGGCCTTTCAGGTACAGATCGCTCTCGTCCGCGCCGATGAGCGTGCCCGTGTAGCGGTAGCCCGAGGCGCGCACCTCGACGTGCTTGTGCTTCAGGTCCTCGAAGTCGAAGTCGCCGAGCCCCGGCGCCGCGCCGAGCGTCTTCGGCCGCGTCTGCGCGGCTTGCACCGGAACCGCGGTGTCGAGCGAGCCTTCGTCCGACAGCTCTCGTTCGGGATCTTCATCGTCGATGGCCGTCACCGCCGCACCGCTCGCACCTCTCGCGCCGCTCGCTCGTGATCGCGCCCGCTCGCGTCGCGCTTGCCCGCGCGAAGTCGCGAACCTTTTCTGCAGAGCCAGAACACTACATGTCCACGGCGGCGGAATCGACGAGCGCCGCGGTCCGCCGTATGGTCGCCCGGACCAGCGCATGCGGCGATGGGAACGTGGCCAACCGTTCGCGGCCCGTGGCGACCGAGGACGGACGTGTGGGAGCGGGGATGGACATCGGGTTCTTCCTGAAGGCGAGCCCGCTGCTCCGCGGCTTCACCGACGACGGCGTGAAGATCATCCAGGCCGCGACCACCCCGCGCAGCGTACAGGCGGGGACGCCCATCTTCGTCGAGCAGATGCAGGGCGAGTCGCTCTTCATCCTCGCGAACGGCGGCGTCGAGGTCTACCTCGCCCGCGACGGGGGCGAGCGCGTGCTGACGACGCTGCGCGCGCCCGAGCACTTCGGCGAGATGTCCCTGCTGCACCCGGGCCCTCGGCGCGTCAGCGTGCGCGCGCTCGAGGCGACCGACGTCCTCGAGATCACGCGCCGGGACTTCCTGACGCTGCAGCGGCAGCGGCCGCAGGCCTGCATGAAGCTGATGCTCAACATCGTCGAGCAGTTCGGTAACCGCGCGTCGATCGCGGCCCCGCTCCTGCACCGCATGCTCGGCTGACTCCCATCGCCGCGCGCCCGCGCGCGGTCGTTTCAGCGCGACAGCAGCTTGCGGGACAGCACCGCCCGCACGACGACGTCCGGCTCCGTTCGCAGATGTTCCTGGGCGAACGCGCGCGCGGCCTCTCCGCCCGCGATCGCGAGCAGGTGCGCGCCCGCCTCGCGCACGGCCGGCTCCTCGTCTTGGAGCAAGCGGATGGCGAACGTCCGCTGCGGCTCCTGCGCGAGCGAGAGCCCTTCGGCCCAGGCCGCCTCGACGCGCAGCTCTCCCTCGGGGGCAGAGCGCAGCTCCCGCCACAGCGCGCGCGTCTCGGCGGACGGACGCACGCCGGCCAGCGACACCGCCCTCGCACGAAGCCACAGCGGGCGATCGCGATCGCGCGCGAGGGCTCGCAGCACACGGACGTCTTCCTCGCCGAGCTGGTCGAGCTGCGCCGGCGCGAGCGCGTGGTGCGTCGAGCAGAGCGTCACCATGCGCGCGAGCCGAACGTCCCCGCCGGGCGCGGCACCCTCGTCGCTGTCGAGCTCCGTGCAGCCGAAGACGCACGTGAGCGCGAGCCCGATCGCCCCAGAGCGCAGCCACGCGGCCGTCACGGCAGCACCCACGCGCTCGCGCGCAGCACGGACGCCTGCCCGTCGCTGAGCGCGGTGCTGTGGTCGGCGAGGAAGTACATGAGGTTGTCCTCCGCGCGCTCGTCGTCGGGCGTGTCCGAGATGGCGTCGAAGATCTCGGGCCCGCCGAAGAGGTCGTTCTCCTTCGTGTGGTAGAGGCCGAGGAAGTGCCCGAGCTCGTGCGCGAGGACGAGGCCGAGCTTGTCCGGGTCTCCCTCGAACGGCGCCGTCGCCACCGCGACGCCGGAGCGCGGGCTGCCGCGAAGCCACGGCGGGCCCGGTACCGCTGCCGTCAGCCCTCCGATGCCTTGCCCGACGTCCACGCCCCCTGAGACCAGGCATTGAAAGCGCTCGATCAAAAAGAGATGAACGCCCGCGCGACCTTGCGAGCTGAGCTTCATGAGCTCGTCGAGGTCGCCGCCTTCGCAGCCGTCATCGAGCACGATGGTGCGAAAACCAGGGTCGCTGACGTCGACGTACGACACCGGAGCGAGCGCGATGCCGATGGCTGCCAGCGCCTCGCGCAGGACCTCCAGCGACGCCTGCAAGTCACCGTTTTCTGAGGCACTATCGGCGCTGATGCCGGCCGCGCCCGTGAGGTGCAGGGTGACGTTCAAGGTGCCACGAGGCCGACGCGGCTGCGCTTTTCGCTTCACGAGCAGGCCGAGGCGCAGCGGACGCTCCACCGCCGTCTTCGTCAGCTCCCCCCCTTCGCGGCTCAGGAGCCACGTGCCGAAGCGCAAGCGGAAGCGGCCGGGTCCGAAGGTGACGTCGGGGGTGTTCGGCAGCAGGAACGCCGCCAGCTCCCGTCCGGCGACGACGCGGTTTTTGCTGAAGAACTGCGCGGGGAAGCCTCGGGTGACGGCCCGCTCTTCGTCGCTGAGCTCGGCCGGCTCCTCGTCCGTGACGAGCAGCTCGCCGCCGGGGCCCTCGGCGCGCTCGAGGATGACATGTACGCCCCTGTGCGCGGACGCGAGCAGCACGACGGACTCGACGCCCTCCGGCAGGTCGAGCAGCACCTCCGGCGAGCGTCCGCCGGGCATGGCGACGAGCCCGGCGTCGTGCAGCGTCACCTCGCCCGCGATCGCGTCCGGCAGGGAGGGGGTGATGGCGGGCGGCGCGTCGGCTTCGTCGGGGGCCGGGGCGCCGGACGCGACGAACAGCGCGGGCTCGCCGGGGAACATCGGGCCAGCGTCGGGCGGGGGCGGCTCCGGCACACAAGCGAGCGCCGCGCACAGGACGGCGCCGAGGATGGCCGCGCGGGGCCGCGTTGCTCGAGCCGTCAGCCGCATGCGGGAGAGCGTAGCCGACCCGGGCGGCCGTCGTTCAGCGCCCGCTACAACAGCGCGCGTAAGGCGTCGCCGACGTCACGCAGCGGTCCTGTGAGCGACAAGTCGCGGCCACCGCGGCGGGACAACAGCACCACGTAGTAACCGTCGCGGATGAGCTGCACCCACACCACGTCGTCGTCGTGCAGCACGCGCAGCTGCGCGCCCGCTTGCGAGGCGAGCTGCTCGACGACGCGGGCATATGAGGCTCCCGTCAGATCGAGCGCGAAAGTGTCGAGCGCGGGATCGTTCAGCACCGCCTCGATGCGCTCCCCTTCGTAGTCGCAGAACACGGCGCCGCGCACGAAGGGCGCCTGGCGGACGAGCTCTGTGAGGACGGCGCGGAACGGCATCGGCGCGGAGCTTACCCGAGCGCCCTCGCGTGCGAGCGATCCGTGAGCGGGGCGGTATCCTGAGGGGCCGTTCGCTCGGAGGACGTCGACCGTTGACGACGGAGCAGCCCATCTCAGCGCCTGACCCGCTCGCGGGCAACGGCATCGAGCAGCGTGACTTCGGGAGGCACGTGCTGGAGCGCGCCCGCCGCGAGGCCGAGCGCTACGGCGACGATCCTTGGATCCTGTTGCGCGAGCTCGTCCAGAACAGCCGCGACGCCGGCGCCCGCCACATCGACTTCGTCGCCGCCGTTCACGCCGGCCCGCGGCCTTACGACGAGCTCAGCTGCGTCGACGACGGCAGCGGCATGACGCGCGCCGAGGTGCGCTCCTACCTGTTGCGCCTGTACGCGTCCGGCAAGGCGCCGGCGCGGCAGGAGACGCGTCGCGATCGCGCGCGGGGTCCGGTCGGCCGCTTCGGCGTCGGCTTCTGGTCCGTGCTGCGCTTCGCGCCGGAGATCGTGCGCGTCGAATCCCGCTCGGGCGAGCAAGGCACGGCGTTCGAGGTGGACTGCCGGCGCTATACGTTGCGCGAGGTGCCCTGCCTCCTCCGTCGTCCGGGTACGCGCGTCACGCTGCTGCGCGCGTCTACGGGCGCGCGCTTCATCGACGAGGCCGGCGAGCGCTTGTCGCACTGGGCGGGCTGTGTGCGGGGTCTCGACGACGACGAGCCACCGCGGCTCAGCTTCAACGGCGAGGTCCGCAACGCGCCGTTCACGCCCCCGCCGCTCATCGGCGAGCGCATCGCGCGCGAGGGCTTCGACGGTGTCGTGGGGCTCGGCCCCCGTCCGAGCGTGCGCTTGTACGCGCACGGCCTGCTGCTGCGCGAGGCCGCCAGCCTCGAGGAGCTGTACCCGCGGCGCCGCTCGCGCGTGGACCTCGACGCGCCCGGCCTCTACCCCATCGTACAGGTGAACGCGGACGGCCTCGAGGTGCTGATGAACCGCCGCGAGGTCGTCGAGGACGCGCTGCTCCACGCGCTGGTGTCGACGTGCGAGCGCCGCCTGGCCCGCTTGCGACGGCGCCTGCTCGATCGCCTCGCGCCCCTGCGGCTCCTCGATCGCGTGCGCCTCGCTGGGCCGCGCGCGGCACCGCTCGCCATGGCGCTCGTCGTCGCGTTCAGCCTGGGTGCGCTGCGCTATACGGCGCTCGACTCCCGATCGCCTGCGCCCGCGCCGGTGGGCTCCTCGCCCGCCGCCCCGCTGCCGGCCAGGCCGCCCGTGGGCAGCGTCGACCTCACGAGCGGCCCACGCATCAACCAGCCGAGCCTCACGCTCGACGGCGGCGAGCTGTGGGACATCCGCGTCCGCGCGGCGCCGGGGAGCTTTCACCTCGTCAAGCTGACGACGCTGTCGCGCTTCGAGGGCAGCGCGGGGCTGTTGGCCGAGCCGCCGCGGCCCAGCGGGACGCCGCCCGGAGGCACCCGCTCGCCCGAGAGCGTCGACGTGGACATGGGCACGGGCGGCCGCGCCGGCGTCGTCGCGCTGCCGCTGCCGAGCGGGCACGGCGTCGTGCCGGAGAGCGTCCTCGTCGACGATGCGCCGGCCGCGGTGCTCGGCGGCGCCCTCGGGGAGCCCCTCGTGCGGCTCAGGGGAGGCGAGCGCCGCGTCCGCTACACGACGGGACCCTCGGCCGGGCTGCTGCCGTCGCCTTCGCTCCTCGAGGCGCCGAGCGCGTGGCCGGCCGCGGCGCGCGCGCTGCTCGACGACATCGCCCCCCGATCCGCGGCCGAGCGGGTGCGAGCGGTCGAGGCCTTCGTGAAGGCGCACGTGCGCTACACGACCTCGCTCGAGGACGCGGCCCGCTTCGATCGCGCGAGCGGCGCGTTCCCCGAGCGAGCGTTGTCCGTCGCCGCCGGCGACTGCGACGTCATGAACGCGCTGTTCGCGCTGCTGTTGCGCGCCACCGGCGTCCCCGCGCGCGTCGCGGTCGGGCTCGTCGTCGACGATGGCGTCGTCGCGCCGGACCTGCACGCGTGGAGTGAATACTGGCTCGACGGCGGATGGCACGCCCTCGACGTGTCGCCTCCCCTACCCGTGCTCGCACCCGAGCGCGCGGGAGCGCGACATGGCCACGGCCACACCGCGCACGGCGACGCCGTCGATCGCGGCCTGGCAGCGTCTCGCTCGTCGGCGACGATCCCTGCGCTACCGCGCCCGCGGGATCAAGAAGACGGCGGCATCGTCGTGCCCGCGCTCGGCGGCGCGATCGCGGGCGCCGGTGTGCTGCTGGCGTTGTTCGCGCTCGTCCGCGTCGGCTCGCGAAGGCGACGGCAGGGTGACGACGAGGCGCTCGGACGGCTCTTGTGGCATTGGCTGCAAGGCCCTCGCGGGGCCGATCCGCTGCACCTTCGCCTACGGCCGTTCTTCCCGACGCTCCCGAGAGGACGCCGCCTCTCGCTCGCCGACCTCGAGCGGCGCGCGGCCCGCGCGGCCGTGCTCGCCGCGGCGCCGAACGATCCGCTGCTGCGCGCCCTGCGGCCGGGGACCGTCGTCGTGGACGCATCCGAGCGGGGGCCGAGAGCGCTGCTCGCGCTGTTGCCGGAGGTGATCCACCTCGAGGAGCTCCGCCCCATCCTGCAGGGCCAGACGCACCCGCTGCTCTATCCGGTGGAGCGCGCGCTGCGGGAGGTGGACGACGGGGTGCGCGTTCGCCTCCTCGCGGGCGCCGCCGGTGTCCGCGAGGTGGAGCTCCCGCTGCGCGAGGGCTCGCTGCCCCCGCGTTACCTCCTCCTCGGCGAGCAGGACCCTCGCTGGCGCCGCCTGCTCGACGACGAAGACCTGCCCCCTCGCTTGCGGCGCTTTCGCCTGGCGCGGCTTCTGCTCGACCAGACGACGCTCTACCGCGAGCAGCGCGACGCGATCCTGGCGCGCCTCGGACGCGAGGCGACCTCATGAACGGACGCCAGCCCGGCGACGCCAGCCTCGACCTCTCGATCGATCTGCAGGCCGAGCTCGTGAGCATCACCGAGCGCCAGCACCTCAACAAGGTGCACTGGACCATCCAGCTCGTGCGGCACGCGCTCGAGCACCGCCCGCTCCACATCGACGTCCGCAGCACGGCCGGCGTGCTCGAGCTGCGCCAGGACGGCGATGGGCTGTCCGCCGACGAGCACCGGCTGCTGCTCGCCGTGACCGGCGGCCGCGAGCAGACCGCGCTCTCCGCGGAGCGGCAGGAGGCGCTCGTGGAGCTCGAGGCCCGCTTCGGCGTCACGCTGCTGTCGCTGCTCCTGACGTCGTCGCGCGCGGAGATCAGCGGGCGGCGCTCGCTCGTCAGCGAGAGTGGGAGGGTGTCGGCGGGACCGCCGGTGCCGACTCCCGGCTATCGCGTCCGCGTCTGGCGGACCGGGCGATCGCTGCGCCAGGAGACGGCGGAGCTGCGCTTTTATTGTCGTCACGCGAGCGTCCCCATCACGGTGAACGGGCGCCCGCTGAACGCGCCGGTCACCCTCGAGCGGGCCATCCTCGAGCGGCCCTTCCGCGCGCAGGACGGCGACGGGCGCATCGGCCTCCCCGCCTCGGGCACGATGACGAGGCTGCGCTACTACAAGCGCGGCGTGTACTTCGGGGTGCGCCAGTCGCTGCCCCAGGGCGGCTGTCCCGTCGAGGCCACCTTCGACTCCACGCTCTCGGAGCACGAGGACAACTTCACCCGCTCCGTCGAGACCGCGAACCGCGCGCTGCGCGTCGCACGTCGGCAGCTCTACGCCGACCTGCCCGCCCTGTTCCCCGCGATGACGCCGAGGGAGCGCGCGCGCGTGAAGGACATCGTCATCGGGCTCGGCCCCGATCGCTTGCCGAGCGCCGCGCACAGCCTGCCGCTGTTCCACACCTCGACGTCTGCGTGGCGCGTGTCGCTGAAGGATCTCGCGCAGCTCGCGGAGCGCGTCGGACACGTGCCGTATCTGTCGCGAGCGAGCGGCCACGATGACGAGCTGCCGCTGCTCGACACGGCGGAGGTCGCCTCCGTCGCCCGGCTGCTCGGAGTGCCGGTCCGGCGGGCGCTGCGCTTTCGGCCCCCGAAGGGCGTGATCGCGACCGTGCGCGAGCGGCTCCGCGCGCTGACGGGCAAGGAGCAGAAGGCCGCTCCCGCCCGCGCCCTGCCGGAAGAGGCGATCGACGACGACACGCGCGCGCTGCTCGAGGCGCTCGAGCAGGAGCGGCCGGACGTCCGCTTCATCGTCACCGCGGGCGGCGCCCCCGTGCTGGAGCCGGGCCGGGTGCGCTGCATGTACCTGCCGTCGTCGAGCCTAGCGCTACGCCACGCCGTCGCGCGCTATCGCGAGCGCCCGGACGAGGTCGACGCCATCGGCGCCGCGCTGCTCGGCGCTTGAGGCAACAGCCGCGCGAGCTTCGCTTCGACCTGTGCAGCGTCGACGATGGGGGGCGAGCAGAAGCTGGCGTTGCACGCGTAGAGCGCCGGCTCGCCGAGGTCGGGGAAGCGCTCTCCGCCGGCGAGGCGCTCGCGCACGGCCCCGGGCGCGAACGCGCGCACGACCTCCCGCCAGAGCGCGTCGCCACGAGGGTCCTCTGCTCGTTTGCGCGTCGACACCACGGCCAGGTGCAAGCGATCGGACGACAGCTCCTCGACGGCGAGGAGGTACTCGCCGATGGAGCGCCCCTCGCCCTCGAGGTAGGAGGGGCGGGCGAAGAAGCGCACGATGCGCTCCGCCGCGGCCCGCAGCTCGGCGCTCTTCGTGACCTCCGCTACGACGAGCAGCGCGCGCGCCAGGTCGGCGTTGTCGCGCAGGGGCTTCGGCCGCTCCGAGAACACCCCGGCGACACCGGCGATCTCGCTGTGCGCGAACAGGCCGCCGTGCCGCTCGTCCTCGAGGTGTGTGAGCGTCGCCGCCAGCAGCCGGCTCGCGCGCGCCAGCCAACGCGGGTCCCCCGTGACCTGATGCACCGCCACGAGCGCGCGCGCCATGGCCGCCTGATCGGCGAGGTGCACGAGGCCGTCTCCCTCCGCGGCGTGCCGGTAGGTCCCGTCGGCAGCGGCGTGCGTGCGCTCGAGGCGCTCGAGCGCGGTCAGCGCCTCCAGGAGCACGCCGTCGTCGAGCGTGGCGCGATACAGACGGGTCAGGCCGACGATGATGGCGCCGTTGTGCTCGGCGTACACGCTCTCGTCGATGCGCGGGGCGGGCAGCCGCCGGCGCCCCTCGTCGTCGAGCGCGTAGAATTCCGCGCCGGGCAGGTAGCCGGGCTGGCCGCGATGTCCCACGTCGGCGTCCTGGTTGGCGAAGAAGGCGCCGTCCTCCGTCCGGAAGCGCTCGACGAGGAAGCGGCGTACGCCCTTGGCCACGTCGAGGAAGGGCTCGTGGCCGGTCGCGCGATAGCCCTCGGCGTACTCCTCGAGGGCCCAGCCCTGCAGGCGCGCGAGCTTCTCGTAGTGCGGCCGCTGCCACGCGCCGTAGGTCGAGTACTGAAACATCCCACCCCACACGGGGTCGAGCACGCCGTACTGCTGCTCGAGGGTGAAGCGCGCGCGTGCCAGCGACGTGGAGTCCCCTTCGAGCCGCGCGCGACGCAGCGCATGCTCGATCGGCGCCAGCAGCGGATACTTCTGTGGGCGCCCCCAACCGCCCTGCTCCTCGTCGTAGATCGCGTCGAGCTGAGCACGCAGCACGTCGCGGACGGCGGCGAGATCCTGGGCGACGGGCGCGCTCCGCAGCGGCACGTCGCGCAGCGCGATCTCACGGCCGGCGTCGAGGTCAGCGACGATCCGCCCGAGCGCCTCGAGCAACGTGTCCGGCGGGCGGAAGCCCTTGATGCGCAGCACCGGGCGCGCGTCCGGCGTCAACACGGCCGTGGCGGGCCAGCCCCACTCGCGGTAGCGGGCGGCGATATCGGGCCGGCGGTCACCGTCGACGCGGAAGGTGACGAAGCGCCGGGCGAGCAGCGAGCGCACGCGCGGATCGGCCCAGGTCTGCTCGTCCATGACGTGACACCAATGGCACCACTGCGTGTACACGCTGACGAGGATGAGGCGGCCCTCGCGGCGGGCGCGCTCGAGGCCCTCGGGCGTGAAGTCCTCCCAGGGGATCTGCGCGTCCGTCGTCGTGCGCGCGCTCGACGACGGCGGCGCGCCGCGGGTGGGCTGCACCGGGACGTGGGTACGACAGCCGGACAGCGCGAGCGAGGCGCCGCACGCGAGCGCGCCCGTGACCAGCAGCTTGGCGACGACGGCGGCACGCGCCATGGGCCCTCCCGGAGCAGAGGGAGGATACGGCGCGACGCCGGCAGACGGTTAGCGCTTGAGCGATGCTGCTGCGCGGCGACGGCGCCGGGGACGCAGCGAGAGGGCGACTACGCCGACGAGCAACAGCGCGAGCGGCGCGGCGCTCCCCGAGGCTTGCGAGCAGCCGCCGCGCAGACCGCCGTTGAGCTGCTCGGCGCGCGTCATGGTGCCCTCCTGCTCCGCCTCCGCGGCGGGCGCGCCAGCCTCGCCGCTGTCCGCCGGCGGAGCACTCGGTTCCTCGACGTCATCGGCCGGAACGTCGCTCGGCGGATCCGCGGGATCCTCGACCGGGTCCGCCGGCTCCTGCTCGTCGCCGCCGCAGTGGACGAGCAGGCGATAGCTGCCGCTAGCCTCCATCCAGGGCAGCACCGCGATGCCGAGCTCCGCGCCGGGCGACGCGAGGGTGACGGTCTCGAGGCCGTTCTCCGTCGTTGAGGCGTCGAGCACGTCCGCCTCCTGCGGGCCGACGGTCACGAACAGGTCGAGGTCCACGCCGGACACGACGCTGACCTCGACGTCCGTGCTGGCGGCCACCGTGAACGAGAACCAGTCGACGTCGCCCTCGGCCATGAACAGGCTCAGATCGTCGCCGCAGGTGACGGGCGCGCGCTCGTCCCAGGCGCCGTTCGGCTCGAGCGCGTCGTCGTTCGCCGACGGCGGCTCGGAGGTCGGGGGCTCGTCCTCGACGGGCGGCTCGTCCACCGGAGGCTGCGCGGTGGCGCCGATGGCCTCCAGCAGCAGATCGACGCGCAGCGCCGGCACGCCGTTGCAGCCGGAGCAGTCGTCCCCGTTGTCGTCGAACAGCTCGGCGAGATCCCCGCGGGTCAGCGTCGCGTCGAACACCTGCAGCAGCGAGATCGCGCCCGTGACGTGCGGTGCCGCCATGGAGGTGCCCTGCTGCCACGTGTAGTCGTCCGTGCCCGGCCCGGTGAGCGAGAGGATGCCGTTCTCGGGCGTGCCGTTGATGAGCCCCCCCGGCGCCACGACCTCGATGGTGCTGCCGAAGCTCGAGTAGGGCGCGAGCGGCTTGTTCGCGCCTGGCCCGTGCGCGGCGACGGACACGACGGTGTTGCAATTGGCCGGGCTGCCGACGGAGCCGCCGTTGTTGCCCGCCGCGGCGACGAAGATGACGCCCTGGTCGTTGATGAAGTCGATGACGTCCTGCTCGAAGTCGCTGCAGCCGCCGTCACCGCCGAGCGAGAGGTTCATGACGGAGACCTTGTCGCCGCCGACCGCCGGCACGCCGTCGATGGAGGCGCCCGCCAACCAGGCCGCGCCCTCCATGATGTCCGAGAGCGCGCCGCCGCACTTGCCCATGGCGCGCGCGGTGACGAGCGAGGCGCCCCAGTTGATGCCCGCGATGCCGGCGCCGTTGTTCGTGCTCGCGAGGATGGTGCCGGCCACGTGGCTGCCGTGGAAGGAGTCGGGCTGGTAGCCGAAGCCGCAGTCGGCGCCGTCGCCCTCGTCGTTGTAGTCGGCGTCGCGCCCGTCGCCGTCGCCCGCCGCGTTGCCGCTCGAGATGAAGTCGTAGCCGCTCACGGCCTTGGCGCTGAGCTCCACGTGATCGCGCAGCGTGCCCGTGTCGACGACGCCGATGCGTTGCGAGGAGTTGCCGGTGGTGAAGTCCCACGCGGCCGGCGCGCCGATGGCGCTGAGGTGCCACATGTCCGCCACGGCGGGGTCGCTCGGCAGGGTCTGCGTGCGATACCAGCGGTCGCCGGTCGCGCCCGCGACGGCGGGATCGGCCGCGAGGCGTTCGATGAGCGCGAGCGTGCGCGCCTCGGTGGGGCGCTGCTTCGGCGAGGCGAGGTCGCGAACGTCGAACAAGCCCCAGCCGAGCAGCGACGGGCGGACCAGCTCGAGGACGACGCCGGAGCGCTCGGCGAGCGCGAGCAGCGCCTTCTGCGCCTTCTGCGCGCGCGGGCTCGCGATCGAGAGATCGTGAGGGTCGATGCCGTCGAGCTTCACGAGGGCGCGGCCGGGCACGCGCTGCACCGGCATGTCGAGCGCCACACGCGGGTCCGAGACCGCGCTCACCGCGGGGTCGAACCAGGCCTCGCCGGCGAAGGCGGCGGGGGCGGCGACGAGAGCGGCGATGACGACGAGCATCCGCATGACGACTCCTCTGAATCCCTGGGGTCCAGCACACCACGCCGCTGCTCGCGGCCGCATCGTTCCAACGACGGAGCAACTTTGCGCGACGTCGGACGTTCGACCGTGCGCGAAGGTGGGACAGCGCACTACTTCGCGCACCCGGCCCCCACTCCGAAGAGCATCGCGCGTGCCCTCGAACGGAGCGTCGCGCGTGCACGGGGCGAGCGGTATGCTGCCGGCGCATGTTGCGCAGCCTGCCCGCCGTCGTCGTCATCGTGCTCGCGTCGTGGGCGCTGTCCGGCTGCCAGCCGCCGGTGTGCTGCAGCGAGGACGGCGACTGTGGCGGTGCGCTCGGCTGCTTCGAGGGCCGCTGCAGCTATCCGTGCGCGAGCGACGACGAGTGCGCGCCGGCGGAGGTGTGTGTCCGTCCTACCGGGGGGCGGGCGCTCGGGGTGTGCGTCGCGCCCGGTGAGGACCTCGGCGAGTGTCGCGAACGGAGCGCCCCGCTGCTGCAGGACGGCGGCGACGAGACGCCCCGGGACGCAGGCGCTGCCTCCGACGCGGGCGAGCGGCCGGACGCGGGCGGCTGCGTCGACGACGAGCACGAGCCGAACGACTCGCGGCCAAACGCCAGCCCCGCGTTTCCGACGCCCGCCACGCTCACCATCTGCCGCGTCGACGAGGACTGGTTCCGCGTCCACGTCGAGGAGGGACAAGAGGTCGAGGTCGCCATTCAGTTCGCGCGCAACCGCGGTGACCTGCGCCTCGAGCTGTACGGGCCGCAGCCCGAGGGAAACCTCCTCGTGGTGGCGCCCCTCTCTGCGGACGGGCGCGCCGCGCGACACGTCGCCGTCCGCAACGGCGTCTACGCCGCGCGCGTGCGGGCCGCCGAGCCCGAGGTCAGCAACGCCTACACGCTGCGCATCACCGTCCGCGCGCCCGGCGACGCCGGCGTCGTCGAGGACGCGGGCTTCGACGCCGGCCCTCCCGACGCAGGTGTCGTCGACGACGCGGGCTTCGACGCGGGCCCTCCCGACGCAGGTGTCGTCGAGGACGCGGGCTTCGACGCCGGCCCTCCCGACGCAGGTGTCGTCGAGGACGCTGGCTTCGACGCGGGCTTCGACGCCGGCCCGATGGCGTGTGTCGATGACGCCTTCGAGGACAACGACAACCGACCGTCGGCAGCGTTGCTCCCGGACGACACCACGACGGTCAGCGCCATCGCGTGCGCCGGCGATCCCGATCTGTTTCGGGTGCGGGTCAGCGCCGGCGAGTCGTTGACGGTCGCGCTCGTCTACGAGGCCCCTCCCGGCATGCGCCTTACGCTCTCGCGCCCCGGCGAGGGCGTGCTCGGCTCGTCCGCCGTGGGCAACGGCCTCGAGCAGGTCACCATCGAGGCCAGCTCGACGGGCCTCGTGCTCGTGCGCGTCGCGGCCGTGTCCACCGGGATCGCGCGGCCCTACCAGTTGCTGTTCGCCCGCTCCTCGGCGAACGGCTGCGTCGACGACGGGTTCGAGCCGAACGACAGCGAACAGCAAGCGACACCGCTCGGCCTCCCCGCGCTCGCCGAGGGCCAGCTCTGCACGCCCGATCCCGACTTCTTCGTCGTGAACCCCGGCAACCGCAGCGAGCTGACCGTCGATCTCGTCGACCAGCCGGCGGGGGGCCTCGTGCTCACCGTCGTGCGGCGCGCGGACTTCGACATCCTCGCCGTGAGCAGCGGGTCGAGCGGCCCGACCGACCTCGACCTGGGCAACCAGCCGGGCGGAGGCCTCTTGTTCATCGTCGCCGGCGTTCAGGACGCGGCCTACACGTTGACGGTGCAGTGACGACGAGGGCCGCGGCGGCTAACGACCGGCGCGCGAGCGGCCGAGCAACAACAACAGCGAGAGCAGCGCCGTGAGCACGAGGCAAGGCAGCGCGACCCACTCGCCGAAGCGGACGTAGGGCGTCAGCTCGCTCGAGGTCGGCACCGCCGCGATCAGCGCCGTGCTCGTGAACGGCTCGGTTCCGCCGTGAAAGCGCCCGCGCGCGTCGAACCAGCCGCTCACGCCGCTGTTGGCCGCCCGCACGACGGGGCGCCCGGTCTCGGTGGCCCGCAACGCGTAGGCGGCGAGGTGCTGCCAAGGCTGCGAGGTGCGGCCGTACCAGGCGTCGTTCGTGAGGTTGTAGAGCTGCACGGCGCCGTCCTTTACGAGCGCGCGAGCGACCTCGGGGAACAGCCCGTCCCAGCAGATGGTGACGCCCACCTTCGCGCCGCCGAGGGGCTCGAGCGGGATCGCGCGCGGCGTCGCTCCGGGCGTGAGCACGCCGTCCGCCGTGACCAGCTTGTCGAACGCCAGCGAGAGCGGCCACGGCACGTACTCGCCGAAGGGCATGAGGCGGACCTTGTCATAGCGGCCGCTGACCGCGAGGTCGCGCCCGGTGACGAACGCGCTCGTGCGCAACGAGCGCTCGAGGCGACCGCTGTCCGCGTTGAGGCCGCGGCTCCACGAGAGCGCGCCGACGATGGCCGCCGGCGGCACGAGCGAGCCCGCGGCGACGACGCCGGCCTCCCGCAAGGACGCGCTGTCGGCCGGCACCGCCGGAGACAGCGCCGCCTCCGGCCACACCACGACGTCGGCGCCGAGCGTCACGGCCTCCTGCTGCAACGCCTGGTAACGCGCCCGGATCTCGTCCGCGCTCCGCCCTGCGTTGATGACCTCCTGGGCGACGCTCGGCTGCAGCAAACCGACCGTGATCGCGGGCTCGCCGGCCGGCGCGGACAAACGCACGAGCCCATAGGCGACCAGCGCCACGAGCAGCGCGCCGCCGAGCGCGAGGCCCACGAGCGGCGCCCTGCGACGCCCCCTCCGCGCGACGATGACGTCGGCGCACAGGGCGTTCGACAGCCCGACGACGAACGCGAGCCCGTATACGCCGAACAGGCTCGCCCCCTGTCGCATGACGTCGACGCTGCCGAGCGCGCTGCCGACCGAGGCCCAGGGCACGCCGCCGAACGGGACAGAGTTGCGGAGTAGCTCGACGCCGGCGAGCGCGGCCGGGAAGCTCAGCCAGGCCGGCCACGCGAGGCGCTGCTCGGCCGCGCGCGAGAGCGCGAAGGGCGCCGCCAGCAGGAGCGCGACGGCGCCGGTCGCGAGCAGCACGGCCAGCACGGCGAGCGGCGTCGGCGCGCCCGCGTAGACCGCGAACGGCACCACCAGCCAGTGCACGACGACGACGAGGTAGACCCAGAAGGTGGCCACGCCGACGCCGTAGGCGCGCGCCACCGTGCCGCGTCGGGCAGCGACGAGCGCGGGCACGAAGGCCACGAGCGCCAGCAGCCCGCTGAGCCCGCTGTCGTCGAGCGGCCTGCCCGCGGCGCCGAGCACGAGGGGCTGGCTGAGCCCCGCCACGAGGCCCGACAGGAGCGCCGCGAAGGTCTCTCTCATCGACAGGCGCGGCAGGCGACGCCCTCGGCCGTAGCCTCGACCGCCGAGGCCGACACGCGCGAGCGGCATCACGGCCTCCACGCGGCGACGGGCGCGTCCACGGCCTCGAGCACGCGAGCGAAGATCTCGTCGACGTGGCGGAGGTGGTGCTGCGGATCGAAGAGCTCGTCCACCTGCTCGCCCGAGAGCCGCTGCTGGATCTCGGGGTGCGCCTTCAGGCGTGCGCGGAAGTCACCCTGCGCCCCGCCCGCGCTCGCGTCGCGCGCCTCGAGCGCCGCCCGCTGCACCCAGCCATAGGCCTCCTGCCGCAAGACGCCCGTCTCGACGAGGGCGAGCAACACGCTCTCGGAGTAGACGAGGCCGCCCGCGCCTTCGAGGTGCGCGCGCATGACGTCCTCATCGACGACGAGCCCCTCGATCACGCGGCGCATGCGCAGGAGCGCGAAGTCGAGCGCCGTGGTGGCGTCCGGTCCGATGACGCGCTCCACCGACGAGTGGGAGATGTCCCGCTCGTGCCACAGCGCCTGGTTCTCGAGGGACGCGCCCGCGTAGGCGCGCAGCAGGCGGCACAGCCCGGTGAGGTTCTCGGTCAGGATCGGGTTCTTCTTGTGCGGCATGGCCGACGAGCCGCGCTGCCCCTTGCCGAAGGGCTCGAAGGCCTCGGCGACCTCGCTGCGCTGCAGGTGCCGCACCTCGACGGAGAGGCGCTCGAGCGCGCCGCCGAGCACGGCCAGCGTCGAGAAGAACATGGCGTGGCGATCGCGCGGCACCACCTGCGTCGCGACGGGCTCGGGCAAGAGCCGCAGCTCGCGCATGACGCTCTCCTCGACGTCGGGGTCGATGTTGCCGAAGTTCCCCACGGCGCCCGAGAGCTTGCCGTGCGCGACCTCGACGAGCGCGCCCGCGAGCCGGCGCCGATCGCGATCGAGCTCGGCGACGTAGCCGAGCAGCTTCAGCCCGAAGGTCGTGGGCTCCGCCGCTTGCCCGTGCGTGCGGCCGAGGCACAGCGTCCGCCGGTGCTCCTCCGCGCGCGCTCGGGTGACCTCGAGCAACCCCTCGAGGCGGCGCATGATCTGCTCGCCGGCGAGCGCGAGCAGCGCCGCGAAGGACGTGTCCACGACATCGGAGGAGGTCATGCCGAAGTGCACGTGACGGGAGCCCTCACCGAGCTGCTCCTCGAGCGCGCTCAGGTACGCGATGACGTCGTGCCGCGTGGTCTCCTCGATCTCGAGCGCGCGCGCGGCGAAGCGCTCCCAATCGATGCCCTTCGCCCCCTGCTCGAGGCTGGCGGTGACGCCCGCGGGGATGCGCCCCTTTCGCTCCCAGGCGCGACAGGCGGCGAGCTCGACGCGGGTCCAGGTGCGGTAGCGGTTGCCGTCCGACCAGATGGCGTCCATCTCGGGCGTGGAATAGCGCGGGATCATGGGTCCCTCCTCGTTGCCGCCGGGGCTGCCGACGTCAGGCGTCCCCGAACAGGCTCAGCTGCCGGCGCACCGCGACGGACACCGTAGCCGGCTTCGGCGCGGGACGCGGCGCCTCTCCTCGTAGGGTACGGACGATGTGCTCGCGCACCGGCGCGGCGGCGGCCGCGGGCACGGGGACCGCGCTCGGCCGGCGAGCGGGCGCCGGGTGGTCGAGGATCACGCCGTCCTGCACGGCGCCTCGCGACGGCGCTCCGTCGAGCGAGGACGTGCCCGGCGCCACCGCCGGCGCCGTCCGCGCCGGGTAGGACGACAACGGCGCCACTGCGCGGCCGACGTCCTCGGCCACCTCGAGCCAGCGCGTGGGCTCGTATTGCGGCGCCGTCAGCAAGCGGACGCCGGAGCCCTCGAGCACCTGCCGCGCGGCCTCGGTGGCGAGCTTCGGCGTGTTGTTCACCTCGCTGAGGTGCGCGAGCAGGAGCCGCCGCAGCCTCGAGGTGTCGATGTTCGCGAGCAGATCGGCGGCCTGGCGGTTGCTCAGGTGCCCCTTGTCACCGGCGACGCGGTTCTTCAGCCGCGGCGGGTAGGGGCCGTCCCACAGCATGTCGATGTCGTGGTTGAACTCGAGGTGCAGCGTGTCGCAGCCGCCGAGCGCGCGCGCCACCCGCGGGTCCGGGAAGCCGAGGTCGGTGCAGACGCCGAAGCGCTCCCCGTCGTGCTCGATGACATACGCCACGGTCCCCGGGGCGTCGTGCGGCACGGCGACCGCCGTGACCGTGAAGTCCCCGACGACGAAGGGCACGCCCGGCTCCACCGGCGTGAAGTGCACGAGGCCGCCACGGCGGGAGAGCTGCCGCTGCGTGGCGCGGGTGGCGTAGCTCTTTAGCCGCAGGGCGCCGCCGAGCCGCAGGGCGCCGACGACGTGGTCCGCGTGCGCGTGCGTGACGAGCAGCGCGTCGAGCGACGGCAGCTCGAGCCCGACGGCGTGCAGGCGCGCGCGCAGCAGCTTCGGCGTCAAGCCGCAGTCGACGAGGAGCGTGGTGCCCGCACCCGTGCTGCCGCCCTGCACGACGAGGGCGTTGCCTTTGCTTCCGCTGGCGAGCACGCATACGCGCATGCGCGGCGACTAGCACACGACGTCGCAAAGCGCAGTGACCGTCGGCGCGCTCGCGCCGCGCGCAGCGCTACTGGAAGACCCGCAGCCCGTGTTGGTTCGTCGCCGCGTACTGCAGCACGCTCTCGTACAGCTCGCCTTTGTCGCCAAGGCGCGCGGCCGTCGTCAGGTTGAAGGCGATGTCGAGCCCCTCGGGCGCCACGAGGCCGATGCTGCCCGGCCGCTGCCCCTCGAAGACGAGCTGGTTCGCGATGCGCCCCACCTGACGGCCGATGCGCGCGTAGTCGACGGCGAACGCGAGCAAGGCGCCGCGCTCGACGAAGCGGGCATCGAGCGCCAGGAACGGGAGCTTCTGCTCCTCGGCGAACGCGATCATGGCCTCGAAGGTGGTGAGGTTCAGCGCGGTCGGATCCGAGATCATCCACAACGCGTCGACCTTGCCCTGCACCTTCGCGAGCGCCTGGCTGGCGTCTTGCGGCGACGCGATCTCCACGCCGACCAGCTCGAGGCCGCTCTCGCCGGCCGCTTGGCGCGCGAGCCGAAGGGTCTCCGCCGAGCGCGCCGGGTTGTAGAGCACGGCCACGCGCTTGGCCTTCGGCAAGAGCGACTTCAGGGCCGCGAGCTGCACCCGGTAGCTGCGCTCGAGCCGCACGCCCGCCGTCGTCGGGCCGTCGAGGCGATAGCTCTCGAGCCGCGGCACCATGCAGTACACGACAGGGACGTCGCCCGCGCCTGCCTTGGCGGCGTTGGCGGCCTTCGGTCCGACGGCCACGATGGCGGCGGGCGGGTCGAGCGCGATGTTCTTCATCACCGTCGGCCCGGCGGACGCGTCGCCGCCCAGGCTGTACTCGTCGACGACGGCGAGCGCCTCGACGCCGATGCCTGTCACCACCGTGCGGTAGAGCGGCAGGTCATCGTCGATGACGACGGCGTACGTCTTCTCGCGCTCGACGCCGGCAGCCGCGCTGGGCGGCGCGGCGCTCTCCTCGGCGAACGCCGGTGACGGGGAGAGCGCGATGACGAGCGCGACGGCGCCGCTGGCGACACGGGTAAAGGCGGGAGCGCGCATCACGGCAGATCGGCGCAGCAGCGGAAGCCGAGCGTGGCCTTCTTCGTCGACTTCGACAGCCCCCGCCGCGCGGCGCAGCGGGACGCCCAGTCCGGACGATCGGCGCTGCCGCCCTTGACGGCCTTGCTCGACGCGCCCGCGCGGAAGGAGTCTGCGACCCACTCCTCGGCGTTACCGCTCATGGCGTACACGCCGTACCCGGAGCGGCACTTCTTGAACGCGCGCGCGCCGTCGAGCGAGCGCGCGGCGCCGCTCGGATCCTCGGTGTTGCACTTGTCGGCGTCATAGGTGTTGCCGTAGGCAAACCGCTTGTTGCCCGGTCCCTTGCAGGCGCGCTCCCACTCGGCCTCGGTGCAAAGGCGCCGCCCCTTGCGCTCGCACGCGCTCTTGGCTTGGTTCCAGGTCACGTTCGTCGTCGGGTTGCGGGAGCTCGAGTTGGGGAACTCGTAGTAGTCGATGCAGTAGGCGGCGACGTCCGTACGGGTGGCGAGGTTTTCGCCGAAGTTGCGCATCGGGTCCGACGGCGTGCTGCCCATGCTGAAGTTGCCGGCGGCGATGAGGATCATGCCGGCCGGGCACTTCTTCGCCTTGGCCGGATCCTTGGCCGCGGCCGCGAGCTTGGCCTCGTCGCGCTTCTTCTGCTCTCGACGACGCTCTTCCTCGAGGCGGCGCTTCTCTGCGGCTTCGGCCTTCTCGCGCGCGGCCGCCGCGGCTCGCTCGGCCTCTCGCCGCGCGGCCAGATCCGCCTCGGCCACCTTGCGCTTGTCGTCGAGCTTGGCGCGCTCGGCCTCCCAGCGGCGCTTCTCTTCTTCTTCCTGCTGGCGGCGGCGCTCCGCCTCCTGCTCGAGGCGCGCGAGCTCCGCCGCCTCCGCCGCGGCCCTCGCCTCGGCCTCAGCCTTCAAGGCCGCGGCAGCGGCGGGATCCTCGCTGGGCTCCGCGTCGACCTCCTCCGGCATCGGCTCGTCGCCGACCGTGTCGTCGCTGGCGCCAGCGTCCTTCGCCGCCTGGTCGCCGGCCGCGGTCGGCAGCGCGCCGACGCCCTCGGGATCCTGCGTGTCGACGCCGCCGCTACCGGGCTCGCTCCCGGCGCCGGGATCACTCGGGCCGGTGCTCGCGATCTCCGCCGGGTCTTCGCCGTCGTCAGCGCCGCGCAACGCGACGACCCCGAACACGAGCACGGCGAGGACGGCGAGGACGCCGATCCAGAGCCCCGCGGCGCTCTTCTTTCGTACCGGCGGCGCGACCGGCCTCAGACCGGGCGGTACGCCATGCAGACCGCTCGACGACGGCGCCATGACCGGCGGCGCGACCGGCTGCGCGGCGTGTAGCCGCGGCGACGAGCGCTCCTGCGCCACGGCCAGCTCGGCGGCGGACGCGACGCTGGGCGGCTCCTCCTCGGACGACGAGGCGTCCGAGGCCGGGCGCGCCGCGCGCGTCACGGTCTCGACGTCGGACGGATCCTCGTCGTCGTCATCGTCCGCGTCGGCCGGCAGATCGGGCAGCGCCGCCGTCGGCGGTGACGAGGCGCCTGGCCGCGGGTGCGGCTTGAGCGCGGTGAGCTCCTCGTGGATGCCGACCTCCTCGAGGTCCGGCATCGTCGACTCTTCCTCCCCGTCGTCGCGCAAGCGTCGCGGAGGCTTGGCGCCGTCGCGAGCCCCAACGCCCCGAACGCTGACCCCTTCCGGCACGTCGTAGCTGTCGGAGGCGTCGAGGTCGGCGTTGTCGGGCAGCGGCGGCGGGACGAGCTGGTCGTCCTCCGCGTAGAGCGACTCGACGACGGCGTCCCGCGGCAGCGGCGGCTTGCGCGAAAACTCTCCGGGCTCGAGCGCGCCGTCGTCTGGCGGCTCATGCGCCGGCTCGCTCGCCGCCTCGTCGCGCTCGTCATCGAGGTCGCGCTCGTCATCGAGATCGTGCGCGTCGGCGTCGTCCTCGTACGAGAGCGGCGCCGGCCGGTCCGTGCCCTCGGCCTCGTCGAGCGGAGGCGGCTTCATGCCGCTGATGACGTCGGAGGCGTGCTCGTCACGGCGCTTCAGCGCGCCGGGCGCGATGTCTCCCCCGTCGAGGGTCGAGCGCTCGCTGCTCACCGTCGCCGGGCTGTGCTCGTCGAGCAGCAGCACCTGGCTCTGGCCGATCTCCTCGAGCGAGGGATCCTCGTCGCCGGCGGGATCGGACTGCTCGTCCGTATGCTCCGGGATGACGCCCGGGTTCGTCTCCTCCGGCGGCGGCGGCGGCGCGCGGCGCTTCTTCGGCGCCTTTCCGGCCGGCGCGGGCAGCGCGCTCGCGGGCAGCTTGCCGAGCGCCGCCTCGAGCTCGCGCGCCATGTCGCCGGCCTTCGCAAAGCGGCCGTCCGGATGCTCGCTGACCGCGCGGCGGACGAGGCCATCCACCTTCGTCGGCAGCTGCTCGAGCGCCGCCGTCATCGCCCGCGTGAAGTGCCCCTCGTACACGAGGCCCGTGAGCATCTCCGCGAGGATGACGCCCATGGAGTAGACGTCGACGCGACCGTCGACCTGCGTCGACTCGACCCGCAGCTCGGGCGCGATGTAGGGGAAGCCCTTCGAGCGCGACTTCGCGATGCCGA
>CAYLZW010000034.1:0-33007 GCA_964388085.1 uncultured Myxococcales bacterium
GCCTGGCCGCGCTACCTCGCGATCTTCCAGATCGTCGTCGTGTACTGGATCGCGGGCCTCAACAAGGTGGGCGCCGCGTGGACCCCGGCCGGTGGCTTCAGCGCCATCTATTACATCCTCATGCAGCCCGACTGGCAGCGCTTCGACATGCGCTTCCTCGCGTGGATCTATCCCCTGACGCAGCTCGGCACGGCGCTCACCTGGCTCTGGGAGCTGAGCTGGCCGCTCGTGCTGCTGTGGTTCTGGGCGCGCGCGCCGTCGTCGTCAGAGCGGCCCGCCGGTCGCGTGCGGCGGGCGCTGGCGCGCTTCGACCTGCGCTTGCTCTACCTCTGCGTCGGCGTCGTCATGCACACGCTCACGTGGATGACGATGGAGGTCGGCCCCTTCTCGTTCATCAGCATGAGCTTCTATTTGTGCCTGGTGAAGCCGGAGGAGTGGGCTCGTGTGTTCGCGAGATGCGGGCGACGGGCTCGGCCCCGCTAGACACGACCGGCCGAGCGCGCTCTCGTGCGCACACCATGCGTTTGCCTCTCGTGCTCTCCGTCGTCGTCGTCGCGCTGCCTTCGTCCGCGTTCGCCTACAAGCTGCAAGGGCCGGCCTGGGACACAGGGCGCGGCCCCATCCGCTATCACCTGCAGCCGGACGGCTCCGATGACGTCGAGGGCAGCGCCGATCTCGACGAGGTGCGCGGCGCCTTCGAGCTCTGGTCCTGCGTCGAGGGCAGCGCGCTTCGCTTTCGGGAGGGCAAGACGCCGGGCGAGCGCATAGAGAGCCTCACCGACGGCATGAACAACGTGTTCTGGGACGAGGACAACAGCTTCGCGCTCGGGCCCGCGACCTTCTCCGTGACGAAGACGACCCCCTTCGTGCCGGACCAGCCCGCCGTGCGCGACGCCGCCGACATCATCCTGAACGGCTTCGATCACCAGTGGACCACGGGCACGCCGAGCGACGAGGAGCACCTGCCGATCTTCAACGTCGTGCTGCGCGAGATCGGCGTGCTCGCGGGGCTCGACGTCGAGTGCGGCAACCCGGACGATCCGGCCACCTGCCCGGGCGCGGACGAGAGCGTGATGTCGCCCTACATCCCGGGAGCGCCGCGTACGGAGCTCTTGCCCGACGACGTGGACGCCGTGCTCGCGCTCTACGCCAGCGACGACGGCTCCTCCTGCACCGGGCCGTTTCGGCAGGGAGAGCCGTGTAGCTGCAACGACGACTGCGTGGGCGGGATGATCTGCGCGCCGGACGGCGACGGCGAGAACGTCTGCTCCCCCACCTGCTCGAGCGAGGACGCCTCGTGCCCCACCGGCTTCTCGTGCGTGCTCGCGGCGCGCGCCGAGGGCGACGAGCCGGCCGCCGGACAGTGCGTGCTGCTCGGCAGCTCCGGGCTCTCCCCCGTCGCCGGTACGTGCGAGAACGACCGCGACTGCGAGGAGGGGCTGTGCGCGAGCATCCCCGCCGTCGGCCGCACCGCCTGCCGCGTGAGCTGCGAGTCCGACGGCGACTGTCCGACGTCCTACGCCTGCAACGAGGGCCACTGCACCTGGGCGGGCGAGCTCGACGGCGCCCTCTGTGAGCTGCCCGGCGACACGCCGCCCCCCGGCTGCGCGTGCGCGGTGGCGGCGGACGAGGTGCCCAAGGGACCGCTGCTGCTCGGCGTGATGCTGCTCAGCCTCGGCGCGCTCCGGCGTCGTCGCCTTTCGCGACGGAGCGTCAGGCCTTCGCTTCGCGGCGCCGCTTCTTGAAGAACACCACCTCCTCGACGAGCCCCTCGAAGATGTAGCCGCCGATGACGAGGACGACGGCGGCGCTCGGGTGCACGAGGAACGCGACCGCGAAGCCGGCCGCGACGATGACGAACACGACGAGCAGCGACGAGCCCTTGGGGCGGAAGTCCTTGAAGGTGCGGTAGCGCACGTTCGAGACCATCAAGTAGCAGAGCACGACGACGAGGAAGAGCACGCTGTAGTGCGCTTGCACGTCGGTGGCGATGGTGAAGTGGTGCGCGATGACGAGCGCGACCACCATGGCCGCCGACATGGGGATCGGCAGGCCGACGAAGTAGCGCGAGCTGCCCTCGCCGCGCGCCGCGAGCACGTTGAAGCGCGCGAGGCGGATGGCGCCGCAGGCCGCGAAGCTGAAGGCGATGAGCTTGCCGAGCAGGCCGAGCGGCTGCAGCGCCCACTTGTAGACGAGCACGCTCGGCGCGACGCCGAAGCTGATGACGTCGGCGAGCGAGTCCATCTGCACGCCGAACTCGCTCTGCGTGCGCGTCAGGCGGGCGACGCGGCCGTCGAACATGTCGAAGAAGCCGGCGAAGAAGATGGCGAGCCCGGCCTGGTACAGCGCCAGCTCGTCGCCGCTCGTCGAGGTGGCCTCGAGGATGGCCCACAGCCCACAGAAGATGCTCGAGACCGTGAACGCGTTCGGCAGGATGAACAGCGCCTTGCGCAGGTCGAAGGGCAGCTTGCGGCGCTGGCCGGCCTCGCGGCGCGGACGCTTCAGCCGTCGCCGCCAGCCCGCGCGTGGCTTGCTCGGGTCGTCGGCGGCGCGGCCTTCGCGCGGCGCGTCTCTCACGCGCCTTCCTCATCGCCGATGACGCCTTCATCGCGGGTGAAGCCGCAGAGATCGGTGCGGTTTTGCTCGAGCGCCGCGCAGGTGCAGGTCTCGAGCGCGGCCCGGCAGGTCCCGAGCTGCGCCTCACTGGCGGGCGTCTGGTTCTGCTGCTGCGACTCGATCTCCCGACGGCAGGCCTCGCGGTCGGCGCGCGTCTCGCCGCATTCGCAGACGACGTCGCTGAGCTGTTGGCACTCGTCCCCACAGCCGCCGGTGAACAGACCGGCGGGCAGCAACAGGACGAGGATCACCGTGGCGCGTCGCAGCATGGCTCGGCGTGATAGCGGGCGGGGCCCGGAGATTGAAGGGATTATGCGAGCCGCCGCTCGTCTCCGCGCGGCAAGGGCGCGTCTCGCAGGCGGCCCTCGGCCAGAAACTCGCAGATCATGCGCGTGACCTCGCGATCGTTCATGATGAACGTATGCACGGCGGGCACCACGCGGTGCAGGTGAGCACCGCCGAGGCGCGTCTCCTCGACGGCGACCACGCCGTCGCTGTCGGCCGTGCCGAAGGGCAGAAAGCGACCGCGCGCGCCGGCCTCGCCCGCGCACACCAGCGTCGGCACGTCGGGCGTCTTCAGGCCCTCGTAGAAGTGCTCGTCGGCGAGGCGCTGGCCGGCTTCTCCCGTGAGCGCGCGGTAGAGCGGGTTGCCCCGGAGCGCGCGCGCGAGCTTCGGCGTCCGGTTCGGCGGCGCCAGCATGATGAAGCGGCAGAGGCCCGCCGGCAGCGTGTCCGTGGCGTGGCGGGTGATGATGTTGCCGAGCGAGTGTCCGATGACGGCGTAGGGCACGGAGCCCGGCGTCTCGGCGCCGTCGCGCGCGAGCACGCCGCCGACGTGCGCCACGAAGCGATCGCGGATGGCGTCGAAGCCGCCGGTGCTGACGAAGTAGCCGAAGGTGCTCGGCGCGTGGCCGGCGCGCTTCAAGCGGCTCGCGAGCAGGAGCATGGAGGCGCGCGACCGGCCCATGCCGTGGATGAGGAACACCCGCACGCGCTCAGCGTACGCTCTCGCGGGCGCCTCGCAAAGCGCGGCCGCGGCGCTCTCGTCGCGTCCCTCGTGGTCGTGGCATCCTGAGCGCTCATGAGGGACCTGCTCTACGACGCGCTGTGTGCGTTTCTCTGGCTCGTGACGAGGGTGTTCTTCCGCACCGTCGAGGTCACGGGCCTGCACCACGTGCCGCGCGACGGCGCCGTGATCTTCTGCGGCAACCACCCGAACTCGCTCATCGACCCGGTGCTCATCACGACGAGCTGCGGCCGCCGCGTGCGCTTCGCGGCCAAGGACACGCTGTTCGCCTCGCCGCTCCTGCGTGTCTTCCTCGGCGTGCTCGGCGCGGTGCCCATCAAGCGCCGGCAGGATCACGATGGGCAGGGCGGCAAGGGCCCCGAGGACCGCGGGGGCGACGACGACGACCCGCGCACGATGACGACGGGCCCGCTCGACAACAGCGCCGCCTTCGAGGCCTTGTTCGCGGTGCTGCGCCGCGGGGAGGCCTTCGGCATCTTCCCCGAGGGCATCAGCCACTCGCGCTCGGAGCTCGCGCCTTTGAAGACGGGCGCCGCGCGCATCGCCCTCGGGGCGGCCAAGGACGGCGTGCGCGTGCGCCTCGTGCCCTGCGGCCTCTCCTACCACCGGCGAGAGCGCCTGCGCGGCCGCGTGCTGGTGCAGTTCGGCGCGCCGGTGGAGATCGACGACGAGCGCGTCCGCGCCTTCGAGCAGGACCCGCGCGCGGCCGCGCACGCGCTCACCGGTGACATCGAGCTCGCGCTGCGCGCGCTCACCATCAACGCGAAGGACTTCGAGACGCTGCACGTCCTCGACGGCGTACGCCGCCTGTACCGGCCGAAGGGCAAGCGGCTGAGCCTCGCCGAGCGCGCCGAGGTGACGCGCCGCTTCCTCGATCATTACGAGCGGCTGCAAGGGGTGCCGGAGATCGCCGCGCTCTATGACGACGTCGCGAGCTACCTCTTTCAGCTCGAGGCGCTCGGGCTCACGGACAAGGACCTCACCGAGCCGCTCTCGAAGGCGGCGTGGCTCGGGAAGGTGCTGCGCCACCTCGGCCTCTTGTTCGTTTTCGCGCCGCTCGCCTTGCCGGGCGTCGTCGTGCACCTGCCCGTCATCGTGCTGGCCATCCTCGCCGGCGAGGCGCTGACGACGAGAAAGGACGTGGTCGCGACCACCAAGATGATCAGCGCCACCTTCCTGACGCTGCTCTCGTACCTCATCGTGGGCGTCGCGCTCGTCGCCGTGCTGCACATGCCGCTGGCGCTCTGGGTCGGGCCGCTGGTGTTCCTTGCCCTGCTGCTCTCCGGCTGGGCGACCATCCGCGTGCTCGAGCGGCAGAGCGTGCTGCGCCGCGGGCTCAGCGTCCTCGGCACCCTGCTCGATCTGCAGCGGCAGACCGCGCGGCTCGTGCTCGAGCGCGAGCGCCTGCGGGAGCAGCTGCTCTCCCTCGTGGACCGGCACATCGACCCCGACCTCGAGCGCATCGTCGACGTTCGCGAGCAGGGTGACGCGAGCGGGCCGCGCGAGGAGACCTGAGCGCGGCGAGGCTCGAGGCGCCGTCCGGGGCGCTCGTAGGGCACGACAAAGACCGCGAGAGGTGGCAAGGTCCGCAGCGTGAGTGAGCCAGGCGAGACGGAGCTGCCCGCGGCAGCCCAGGACGACGACGACGCCGCGGCCGACGAGCGCCCGCAGAGGATCCTCGCGCTGCGCCTCTCGCACCCCGCCGAGCCCGGTCAGCCAGAGGCGCGCGTGTGGCGGCTCCGGGCCGGGCCACACACCAAGGCGGCGCTCGAGCTGCAGCCGTCCGACGAGGCCCCGGGGGGCCTGACCCTCGGCGACGGCCCCGCGCGTGACGCGGAGATCTGCCTCGGCCGGGGCGACACCGACGGCGCCCGCAAGCTCGCCGCCGCCCTCACCGACGTCGACACGGAGGCCGCGCCCGCCGAGAGCGGCCTGCACGACAGCGAGGCGCTCGGGCGCACCATCGCCGTGCGCGCGCACCTGATGGACGGGAACCTCGACGCCGCGCGCGCCATGATCGGCCGCGCGCGCGACGACGAGCGGCTCGCGCTCGCCGACGCCGCGCTCAGCCTCGGCGAAGGCAACGTCAAGCGCGCGAAGGAGCGCACCGACGTCGCCTTGAAACGCGAGCCGAGCTCCCTCGCCGCGCACTACACGCTCGCGCTCATCCGCGTCGCCGAGGGCGACGTGCACGAGGCGATGCAGCTGCTCACCGTGGTCGCCGCCAGCTGCCCCGAGCACGCCGTCGCGCGTCACCAGCTCGGACAGCTCACGCTCGCCGCGGGAGACCCGGCGCGCGCGGGCACGCTCTTCGAGCAGGCCTCCGTGCTCGCGCCGAGCTTCATCCCGCCGGCGCTCGCGCTCGCCGAGATGCTCGTCGAGTCGCGCCAGTTCGGCGAGGCCATGAGCGTGCTCTCGGCCGTGACCGAGCGGGTGCCGAACGCGCTCAGCCCGCGCCTCTTGCAGCTCCGCGTGCTGCTCGACATCGGCGAGCGCAACTCCGCCATGGCCCTCGCCGAGGCGCTCAAGAGCGCGGCCGCCGATCACGCCGAGGTGACGTCGCTGTGGGCCGAGGCGCTGCTCAGCGCCGGCCGGGGAGCCGAGGCGCGTGACGAGGTCAAGCGGCTCCTGCCCGAAGCCGTGGAGACCGACAAGGCGCGCCTCTATCGCATCCTCGCGCGCACGGAGCTCGCCGAGAGCCCACCGCGCGTGAGCGAAGCCGTCACGAACCTCGAGCACGCCGTGTCGGTAGCGCCGCTCCCCGGCGAGCTGCGCCTCGAGCTCGCGCAGCTACACCTCTCGACCGGCCACAACGACGACGCGGCGAGCGCGCTCGAGGGACTCGGCGAAGACGCCCGCAGCGATCTCGGCGACCTGCTCTCGGGCGCCGTCATGGCGCGCAACCACGGCCTCTACGGCGTCGCGCGGAAGCTCGCCCAGGCCGCCCTCGAGCGGGTCAGCGGCACGCCGGCGGAGGGGCAGATCAGCGCCTTTCTGCACTCGTTGCCCAGCACGGACTGAGCGCGGTCGAGTCCTTGCGTGGCTCGCTCTCGTTTGCGATCGTCGTCGCTCATGCGCCTGCTGTGCCTCCCGATCACCCTGCTGTCGCTCCTCGCTGGCTGCGAAGGAGAGCTGACCGTGCCCATGGCGGCCCCGGTCGCGGACGCCGGCTTCGATCAGGTGCGGCACACCGCGGTGGTGAGCGGGCTCGAGGTCACCCTCGACGGCAGGGCCTCGTGCGATCCCATGGGGGACGGGATCACCGAGTTCACCTGGAGCGTCGTCAGCGCGCCGGGAGCGGCCCCCGAGCTCGTCGAGGGAGACCACCTGACGGCCAGCTTCAGCGCGCTCGACCTCGGCGAGTACCTGGTGAGCCTGGTCGTCGAGGCGGGCGAGCGGGTGAGCGAGCCCGACTACATGGTGATCAACGTCGTCAACGGAGAGGGCAGCGACGTCCTGGTCGCTCCCCCCGTGACGGACGCCTGCGGGCAGCCCATCGAGTGAGCGTTCACCGCCAGCGATGACGACGTCAGGGCACTACCGGTAACGAGCGCTTATCCTCGACGAGGAAGCGCAGCTCTTTGACGTCCTCGAAGCCGGGCACGGCCTTCAGCCGATAGAGCAGCTCCTTCTGGCGCAGGGACACCTCCTGCGCGAGGGCGGCGCTCGTCACTTGCACGAGCACGCGACGACCGCGCGGATCGCCGAAGCCGATGGGTCTGCACAGCCCCCACAGCTCCTCGCCGAGCGCCGGGCGCAGCGTCTTCTCGGAGAAGCGCGCGGCCTTGCGCAGGAGCGACGGCAGCGCGCTCGTCTCGCCCTTCTTCGAGAGCGCGTTGGTCATGTGCAGGCGGATGTCGTGCGGCGGCAGGCGCACGGCGCCGCGCGACGGAAGGTCGAGCAGCTCGCGCAGCGGGTCGTGCTCCTCGACGTCGGCGCGCACCGTGCGCTGCCGGTGCCGGCGCCCTTCGCGCAGCGCCCTCGTGACGGCGCGGCTGACGAGGTCCCTGTCGTCGTGGCTGCGGGAGTATTCGGTCAGCACCGCCATGCGCGCGAGGTCCTTGCTCGACTCGACGGCGTCGGCGAGCGGGCGCGCGTAGCTGCCGCGCGGCACGCGGCGATAGGCGGCCTCGCTGACCTCCCGGCAAAAGCGCGTGAGCGCCCCGTTGTCGCTCAGCTCGACGAAGCGCGCCGCGGCGAGCTGCATCTCCCGCTTGAGCGAGAGCCGGCTCTGCGACGACAGGCGCGCGCCGGGGCGGCCGGGGCGCGTGAGCTGCACGAAGGCGATCTCGACAACGCGCTCGGCGTCGCTGCGCGTACCTTCCTCGAGCACGCGCCGCAGCAGCCGGAACAGATGCCGCGCGGTCTCCGTGACGCGCGGGTCGTCGTGGACGCGGCCTTGGGAGGGGGGGGGACGCGCCATCAGAGATCGCTCGGGGGCAGCGGCGCGGCCGGGTAGTCGTCGTCCGCCCAGAAGCTCCAGGTGACGCCGGTGTCGACGCCGACGTAGAGCGCCGAGAAGGGCCCGACGTCGAAGCTCTGCCGGCCGATCTGCTGCGCTTCTCCGACGCGGCCACCGACGAGGGCGCGCAGCTCGATGGTCCACGGCCCGAGGGAGTAGCGCAGGGTCGCGGCCGCTTGCGCCTCGCCGCCGAGGGCCCAGGCCGCGGAGGGCGCGCCGAGCAGATCGGCGAAGAGGAAGAGCGCGGGCCCGCTGTTGACGTCGGCGAGCAGCGAGAAGCGGTTCTCGCGCACGAGGTCCCAGCGCACGCCGGCGAAGGGCGCCAGCACCGTCTCCGCCGTCGTGCCGGCCGCGGGCTCGGCCACGCCGAGGTACCCCTTCGTGCCGAGCGCGATGGCGAGCCGGTCGACGGGGTAGTAGCGGATGACGCCGGTGACGGTGGCGCCGCCGATGGAGGGGATGTGATCGAGGGAGCCGAGCTCGCCGAGCGCCGCCTCACCGCCGAAGAAGAGGCTCAGCTCCGTGCGGGCGCCGCGCCGCGGTGCCCAGAAGGGGCCGGGCGGATCGATCCACTGCCCGGTCAGCGCGTAGCGAAGGCTCGCGTCGATGCGCGCCCAGTCGGTGCTCTCCTCGACGTCGTCACCGTCGCCGTCGCCGTCCGCCGGCGCGTCGCCGGTCTGATCCACGAGGTCGTCCGCCATCTGCCACGCCCGCGCGTCCACGGCGCCGAACGACGCCGTGAGGAGCGCGAGGACGAGGAGCGTTCGCGCCAGCGTCATGGCCTAGCCTGTTAGCGGGCCACGCGCGGCGCCGCCAGCCGCGCCGTCCGGAGACAGCGGCAGGGCGCGCAGGGCCAACGCCGCCCGCGCCAGCTCCACGTCGTCGACGGCCGCGCCGGCGAAGCGGCCGCGTTCGTAGAGCGCCAGCGCGGCCTCGAGCACCGCCCGCTCCCGCTCGGGCAAGGCGGGGAGCGCGCCGGCCGCCTCCCGCAGCGTCTCCGTGTCGCGCACCGCGCTGCCGCGATAGCGCGCGAGCGCCTCCAGCAGGGCGGTCGTGAGCGCGTCCTGCCGCGGGCTCCCTCGTCGAGCGGGAGAGCGCCTGCGCCGGCGCCACGCGAGCGCCGCCACCACGACGACGACAAGGGCGGCGACGAGCAGCGCCTCCCGCCGCCATCCCTCGGCGCCGGCTTCGTCGTCGCTCGCGGCCGACAGGGCCCGCTGCGCCCTCCGCGCGAGCTCGATCTGGTCGCCGAAGGCATAGTCGAGCACGCGGTCGTCCCAGAAGCGGGTGATGCGCTCGACGAGGGCGGCGAGCCCGCTCAGCTCCGCCCGCGGCGCGCTCGCGAGCGGCGTCGGATCGTCGGTGATCCAGCCTGCGCCCGGGAGGAACCACTCGACCCAGGCGTGCGCGTTGGCGCCGGTAAACACAACGACGTTTTCAGAAGTGTCTAAGAGGCCGCCCTGGTAGCCGCCGATGACGCGCGCGGCGATGCCGCTCGCGCGCAGCAGCAGCGCGTAGGCCGCCGCGAAGTATTCACAGTGCCCGCGCCGATCGTCGAGGAGGAAGGCGGTCAGAGGCTTCTCGGCGGACGCGTTCGGCTGCTCGAGGGAATACGTGAACTCGCGCAGCAGGAAGGTGCGCAGCCGCTCGGCGATGAGCACGGGATCGCTCGCGCCCTGGCGGAGCTGTTTGGCCAGGCTGAGCACGCGAGGGTCGAGGTCGTCGGGCAGCGCGAACAGCGGCGCCGCCTCGCCGTCGCGCGCAAGCCTCGGGCGATCGCTGCGCTCCTCAGGCACGGCGCCCGGCGCCGCCACGCCGCCCTGCACCCGGTAGCGCAGGGCCGTGCGCAAGACGTCGGACGCGTGCAGCTCGGTGCGCTCATCGAGGCCACCGATGTACAGGCGATGGTTCGGGTTCGTGCGCCCGCCCGACAGCGGCGTCACCCCGCGTACGCGCCCGAGCGCCAGCAGCGTCGTCCCCGCGCCCGGGCTCAGGTACACCTCATAGCCCGTCTCCTCGGGCGCGTCGGCCAGCGCCAGCGAGGCCTTCGGCAGGCGCGGCGCCCGCTCGCCGCGCGAGAAGCCCTGCTCGTCCACGACGTCATAGACCGCGCCCCGCAGGTACAGCCCGCGCAGGAAGGCGTCGTAGCTGACCCCCGTGACGCGCGCGACCACCTCGCCGCTCGTGACGCTGCCGCGCGGCAGCCCCCGCAGCGACACGCTCGCCGGCAGCCTGCCGCCCGGCCCCGAGGAGAACGCGAAGCTCTCGAAGCCCACGCGCGGGAAGAGCACGAACAAGAGGCTGGTCGCGAGCAGCAGCAGGGCGGCCACCGCCGACGTCGTCAGCAAAAACCCCCCGGTGACGACGTCCGTGCGCGCGCGCAGCGCCTCGAGCCGACGAGGGTCTCCCGCCGAAGCGCGCTCGGCGCCGCGCAGGAGCTCACGCGTGATGAGCGCCCACACCACGGCCACGCCGTAGCCGACGAAGAGCGGCGCATAGCTCAGCTTCACGTTCAGGACGGCGGCCGCGACGACGAGCACGAGCGACAAGAGCAGCGCTTGCAGGTCGTGCGCGAGCGTAACGCGGGTCAACAGCCGCGCCACCAAGAGCCCCATGAGGGCGTAGCCGCCCGCGAGCACGGCCGCCTCGCTGCCGCGTTGCACGAACGTGGCCACGCCGAGCCCGACCGAGGCGAGCGCGATGACGGTGCCGCTCGTCGCCGGCGCGGCACGCTTCGTCACCTTCAGAACGATGGAGATAAGCGGTGCCAGCAGCACGCCCCAGGCGAAGGGCGACATGGCGCCGCCCATGAGCGCGATGAGGAACGAGACGCTCGCGGCCAGCGCGAGGGACGCTTCATGCGCGAGGCCGAGGGTCACGCCGCCCGTCCTTCCTCGCTCGCGTCCGAGGCCAGGTCGCCGGATCGCGCGGCCCGCCCGTCGCCGGCGAAAGCGTCCGCGAGGTCGATGACGTGCTCGGCGTCGCCCGCGACGGGCCAGCCGGGAAAGGTCAGCGCCACCCGCGCGGCGCGGGCGCTGACGTCTTCGACGGGCATCGCGTCAAGGGGACGCACGCCCGCGAGCGCGAGCAGGACGGCCGCGCGCTGGCGGGGGCCGGTCCCCGGCGGAACCGAGACCCCCGCCGTGCGCACCCCGACGGCGGCGCCCGCCGCCAGCAGGTCCTCTGCCAGGCTGCCGAGCGCGGCCAGCGCGTCCTCGGCGCTCTCGCGCGGGCCCGCTGAGATAGATACTTCCGGAAACATCAACTCGAGCACGACCTCGCGGGCGCCGTGCGCCTCGGTCTCCTTCACCACCAGGCGCCCGGTGCGCGCCGAGCGGCGCCACGCGACCGAGCGCGGATCGTCCCCGCTGACGAAGGGACGCAGCGAGAAGTACTCGTCCCCGAGCCCCTTCCGCCCGGACGGCACCTCCCCGAAGCGCGACAAGAGCGTGCGCGCGAGCGGACCGAGCTCCACGCGCGCGGGGTACACCACGACGTCGAGCGGCTCCCGAAAGCGCAGCCGGCGGCTCTTCTCGAAGAAGCCGAAGGGATACGTCGTGCGCGCGCGAGCCTCCTCGAGGACATAGCGGCCGCGGCGCGCGGGCACCCAAGGCACGAGCAGGGTCTCGTCCTGCCCGGGCCCGAGGCGCAGGAGATAGGGCGCCGCGACCACGCTGGGCGCCGCGGCCTCGCGCGTGGCGACGTCATCCGTCGCGTCCGACGTGCACCGGAGCGACAGGTCGAGCTCGACGCCGAGCGCCGGCAGGTGCTTGCGCGGGTTCTCGACGAGGAGCGGCAGCGGCGACAGCGAACGCGCGCGCAGCTCGTCGGGCCGCCGAGGCCGCGCGCGCAAGGACCAGATGGTGGCCTCGCTCAACACGCCCGAGGTCACGATGGCCGAGAGCACGAGGCCCCAGCCGAAGTAGAGCAGGTTGTGCCCCGTGTTGATGGCGGCGAAGCCGACGCCGAGCGCGATGGCGACGACGACCTGCCCTTCGCGCGTGAAGCGCAGCCGGCGCGGCCTCTTCGTGCGCGGCCCGCTCACCTCTCGCACCTGGCGCGCTGCCGGGCGCGCCCAGCCGGGGGGCGCTCGACGTCACGAGGCCCCCCGTCCCTGCCGGCCCGACGCTGAAAAACCCGCGCCCGCACAGAAGCGGAGGGGCGCCCGACGGCATCAGGCCCCCCAAAGCCCCCCGACTTCGGCGGGCCCGGTGACAGAGGCGAGCGCGCTTGGTTCTGACACGGACCGCTGGCTGTCATCCGAGCTGCCGGGTGGCTTCGACGCGCGCGCACTACCGCGGCACCGGCGTGCTCTGTACGATGTCGTCGACGACGGACTGCACGCGCTGACGCCCGCTGCTCGCGAGCGCAGCGCCCCGCAGTTGCAGTCGGTGCAAGAGCACGGGCGCCGCCAGCTTCTTCACGTCGTCGGGCAGCACGAAGGCGCGCCCGTCGAGGAACGCTACCGCGCGCGCCATGGCCGCCCACGCGAGCGCCCCGCGCGTCGAGCAGCCGAGCACCACCTCGGCATGCTCGCGCGTGCCCTGCACCATGGCGTGCAGATAGCCCGCCACCGCCTCGCTCACGCTGACGTCGTCTACCGCCTGACAGAGCTGCCGCACGCGCGGCGGGTCGAGGCGCGCCTGCACCTCGTCGAGCAGCGCGTCCGTCCCGCGGTGGGCGACGAGCAGCGCGCGCTCGTCCGCCTCGGGCGGATAGCCGAGCGACAAGCGCACGAGGAAGCGATCGAGCTGGCTCTCGGGCAGCGGATAGGTGCCGTGGTGCTCGACCGGGTTCTGCGTCGCGATGACGCTGAACGGGCGCTCGAGCGCGAAGGTCTCGTCGTCGACCGTCACCTGGGCGTCCTGCATGGCCTCGAGCAGCGCCGACTGCGTCTTCGGCGACGCGCGGTTGATCTCGTCCGCCAGCACGAGGTGCGCGAAGATCGGCCCCTTCTTGAAGCGCAGCCCGCCGTCCTTCGGGTCGAGGCTGTGCCCCTGCAGCACCTGCACGCCGATGACGTCGCTCGGCAGCAGGTCGCTGGTGAACTGCACCCTTGAGAACACACAGCCGAACGCGCGCGCCACCGTGCGCGCCAGCGTCGTCTTGCCGACGCCCGGCACGTCCTCGAGCAGCACATGCCCACGCGCGAGGATGGCCGCGCCCACGAGCCGAACGGCCTCGGGGTTCCCACGCACCACGCGCCCCACCTCGTCGAGGGCGCTCAGGACGTCGTTTTGGAGGTCACTGCCGGTGTGCGGGAGGTCGTCGGGCATCGGCTGCACTCTAGCAGGGTGCCGGGGGTGGATTCGGGTTCGACCGTGGCGCGTTGCCTTGGGTTCCCGAGCGCTCAGGTGAGGCGGACGCTCCAGGTCTGGTACTCGGGGTAGTTGTTGGGCTCGCGCGCTTCGTAGAGGAGCTGGTAGCCCGCCGCCTGGTGTGCGCGCACGCTCGCGAGGTTGCGCGCGCGAATGGAGGTTCGAAGCTCGCTAGCGCCGAGGCGCCTAGCGATGACAATCCGTTCGCGGACGATGAGTCGACCGACGCCGGCCCCGCGATAACGCGCGTTCACGTAGAGGTTCGATGTGTGGGGTGGCGAGCGGTTCGTGTGTACGGTCCCGTGGCCGATGAGCTCGCCGGCTGCCGTGAACGCACCGACGACAACGGCCCCGTGCGGAGGCCGTCCGATGTCGACCTCAAGACCCATCACGCGACGGCCGAAGTCGTTGAGCTGCGAAAGGTCCGCCTCGGTGAGCGCGCGGACGACGAGGCCGTTGATGCGCTCTTCTCGTCGCGGCCGCGTGCGTGCTCGAAGGCCTCTCAGGTGAGCGATCGCCAGGGCGGAGTGCCAGACGCCGCCCGTCCAGAGTGTCGGCAGGCGTCGGGCAACCCAGCTCGGCGGTGGCTCGTCCACAACGCAGCCAAGCACGTCTCCGGCCCAGCGCTCGCTGTGCGGCGCGATGTCCGCGCGCACGGTCAGGGCACCAGGCCTGCCGCCCACGACGCGACGCCACACGAGCGTGGTCGACGACAGCAAGCACACGACGTCACCCGGCCGCGGCTCGCGCCGCACCAGCGTGACGGTAGCTCCCGGCGGAAGCAGCGGCCGCATGTAGCTGACGTCGATCAGCGTGCGCCAGCGATCGGGCAGCGCGCCCGCGGCGTGCAGCGCCGGCACATCGGACACGTGGAGACGCGGCAGGTCCTCGTTTCGCTCGTCGCGGCGAACCTTGAGCACCCGACGCTCCTCAAGACCCGCCCGACGCCTGGCAGGCCGCGAAGTTCTTGCTCGCGGGGGGCGGTATGGACTCACCACCGGGGTTCACGCCGTTGCACGACAGCGCCAGGCGCTCGAACGGGACGCTGCTCGTGAGCGTTGGCTTGTGGTAGGTCCGCCGCGGCCGGTCCTGCTCGTCGTTGTTCACGTCGGTCGTTTCCCTCCAGCATGCGGCTGAAGCATCGGCCGCGCAGGAAATCAGGAGCTGGTCTGGTGCGAGTTGCAAGCCCTGAAGGGGCCGATCATCTCTTCCTTGGTGTACTCCTCGTTGTCTCCGCTGTTCACGCCGTTACAGAAGAGCGCGAGCCGCTCGAACGGCTCACTGCTCGTCAGGCTCGGACGCTCGTACGGCCGCTTGTCGCTTGCGCGCACATCCACCACGTGTCTAGCGACCTCCGTGAGCCCGCATCGTGCCGTATCCACGCAAGCGCTGCACGCCCGAATGCAGGTGCGCGCCGAACCGGACCAGACGCCCGCTTGCCTCGGCACGGGACGGGACCGGTTGCAGGCCTCGGCCGCGGTCCAGCCGCAGGACGATGGCCATCACCTCCGCCGGCTCAAACCAACCGTCCGGCTTTGGGTTGTTGTCCCCCTTCAGGAGAACGGCCCCGTGCGCACGAACACCGCAGACCCGGTGGATCAGAAACCCTCCGGTGCGGGGACGCACGGCGACGACGCTCCCAAGCGCCACCCTACCCTTGCATGGGGACAGCTCTACCCGGTCACCGTCCCGAAGCGCCGGCCACATGGACGATCCCCGCGCGATCATGGTCTGGGGAAGCCCACGAGCGACGGCGTCGAGCAGCAGCTCGAGCTTCACATCGTCGATGCGCCTCGGGAGGGGCCCACTCATCGCCGCGACCGCGGACGCACGAAGGTCATGGCTCCGCCGTCAGCGACCGTCCGCGGGGAGCCGGCGGCTCGAAGCGCGTCTCGACGAGCGGCAGCGATCGCCCCTTGCTCATCTTCTCGTTCGCGCGCGCCTTGTGCTGCGCCATGTCGCGCAAGCCTTCGGCCAGGCGGCGGGAGGTGTCGTTGCACGCGCCGACGTCGCCGTGCTCGATCATCGACTGCGCCATACAGGGCGAGCAGGTGCTCTTCACGTCGCAGGTCGGGCAGGCCGTCATGGTCTCGAAGCGCTTTCGGCGCACCTGATCGAGCTGCTCGGAGCCGTACCAGATGTCGGCGAGCGATCGCTCCTTGAGGTTCCCCGCCGCCACCGGAAAGAAGCCACAGGCGAGCACGCTGCCATCGGCCCCGACCGCGAGCGTGCTCTGCGCGGCCGCGCACATGACGGTGCCGTCGTCGGTCATCGGGTGGTCGCCCTCGCAGACCTGCTCGGCGCTGCGCTGGCGGAAGTGCGCGGCGAGGTCCGGGCGCGACAGCACCTTGCGGCGCAATTGGTCGGGCGTGAGGGCGTATTGCAGCGGCAGCGTGTCGCCGTTCATGCGGGCGCGCACGCTCGGGTCGAGCTGCCATTCGGCGCCGAGCGACGCGGCGAGCGCCGTGAGCTGGTCGAAGCTGTCGACGTTGAAGGTCGTCAGGTTGCTCTTCAGCACCGTCGTGATGCCGCGCTCGTGCAGCAGCTTCAGCGCGCGAACGCTCTTCGCGTGCGAGCCCTTCACGCCAGTGAAGCGATCGTGCACCTCGGGGTCATGGCTGTAGACCGAGATGTGTACTTCGTTGACCTTCAGGTCACGCAGCCGGTCGGCCTTCTTCTCGTCGATGAGCGTGCCGCTCGTGTACAGCGTCAGGAAGAAGCGCCGCTTCTTCGCGTGCGCCACGACGTCGAGGATGTCCTTGCGCAGAAAGATCTCGCCGCCGGTCAGCGTCAGGCGAAGCACGCCAATGCCCGCCAGCTCGTCGAAGACACGCTCATAGTCGGCGGCCGACATCTTGAGGTGCGCCGGGTGGCTCTCCTCGGACTCGTAGCAGTGCTCACACTTCAGGTGGCAGCGGTTCTCGACGTAAACCAGCGCCGAGCGAGGGTGTAGCCCGGCCCAGCGAGCCCGCCGCTCTTCTTCCGCGCGCGCCTCTGTCTTCGGCCTGCCGATGCGAACGAGGCCCGTGCCTTGAGCCGCTGGCGACGTCATCGCACGACCTCGGGGATGTGCGTCGACACGTATGGGTTCTTCGGCGCCGGCGCGTGCCGCTCCCCCACGAGGGGCAACGCTTTGCCGGCTCGCATCTTCCGCTGTGCGTCCCGACGATTTGCTTTCGTGAGCGCGACGGCCTCGGCCGTGTTCCTCGACGTGGAGTTGCAGGCGCGGTGGTCCCCGTGCTCTGCGTACCCGTAGGCCATACACGGATGACAATCGGCGCGCACGTCACACGTCGGACATTCGGTCATCTGCCCGAACGTGGTCTTACGGATCTTGTCGAGCAGCGGCGAGCGATACCAGACGTCCGCGACGCCCTGCTCGAGCGTGTTGCCGGCCGAGACCGGGAACATGGCGCAGGGATAGAGCGACCCGTCGGCCCCGACGGTGACGAGCCTGCGAGCTACCGCGCAGAGGCCGCTGTCGGGAGTCCAATGACCATCACCGACGCATTCGCCGGGGTTGTCGCTCTCTCCCGCGAGCGCGTACAGGTCCGGCCGAGAAAAGTACTTCTTGCTGAGCTCCTCGGCCGAGCACAGGTACTCCTGGGGAGCGGGATCGCCGCTGTTCCTGCGGTAGACCTCGGGGCTGAGCTGAATGGGGCTCTCGAGCTCCGCCGCCAACCCGACGAGCTCGTCGAGGTGGTCGATGTTGAAGGTCATGACGTTGGCCTTCATGATCGTGACGATGCCGCGCTCTTTGAGCAGCCGAATGGCGCGCACCGAGCGAGCGTGAGAGCCGGGGACCTGCGTGAAGCGGTCGTGTACCTCGGCCTCGTGGCTGTAGAGCGAGATGTGTACTTCACTGACGCCGAGCTGCTGCAGCCGATCGGCCTTGCGCTCGTCGATGAGCGTGCCGCTCGTGTAGATGCGCACGGCGAAGCGCTTCTTGCGGGCTAGCTCGACGAGGTCGAGGAAGTCACGTCGGAGGAACGGTTCGCCGCCGCTGAAGGTGACGACGAGGACGCCGATGCTGGCCAGACCGTCGAGGATCTTCGAATAGTCATCGAGGGTGACGCGCACGTGCGTCGGGTGCGTCTCCTCGTCCTCGTAGCAGTGCTGGCACTTGAGGTTGCACTTGTTCTCGACGTAGAGGTGCGCGAAGCGCGGGTGCAGCGACTTCCAGCGGGTGGCGTCCTCGGTGGGGATGAGGCTTGGCGTCGAGTGTGCGCCGCCGATCTGGACGAGCTGCGCGGCGCTCATGGGCTGATTGCCTCCAACAGGCGCACAACGACCGTGTCTGAATCATCGGCGAGGTCCCGTTTTACAGAGAACACCGGCACGGACATGGCCAGTGCGGTTGTGCGAGCTAGAGTCGCGTCGAGGAGGGCAGGATCCCGTGTGAAAGACACGACATGGCGCAGCAGCGCTTGCGCGGCTCTCGCTGGCGCCAAGCGCTCGATCGACGTACCCATCGTGCTTCTTCCACTAAGGATGCCGACAGCTGCCAGAGGCGCACGTTCAGGAGAACCGCGCCGACCGTTCACACCGAAGAATGGGGTTCCGACAAGACGCGCAGTGGTTGGGAGCCCATCAACGATGGCGATGTCGTCGCTGAGGTATGTTGTCGCAGCGAACCCATTCGCTATGGTGGACTTGCCCGCCGTAGAGATTCCAGGGAACAGCATACCGCGACCGTCGAGGATCCCTGCTGCAGCATGGAACATTAGACCGCCCAAACGGTAGGGAAGCCACGACGAGAGAAACAGGCGTAGGCCGTTGCCAAGCGTCATGCGCGGCGACGTACTTGACGCCGCGATGAGACGGAGTGTGGAGTCCTGTTGGGTGTAGACTCCCTCGACGAGGTCCGGCACCGCCAACACCAGTTCCTCCCGGACAAGCTCCACGCGGGCGCCAAGATGATTGGGTAAACTGCTGCTAAGGCGGTGATGTTCGTTGCTGGCACCCTCGAATAGGACGCGCAAAGCCAAGCCCCCATATTCGCTGTTATGAAACTCCTCTTTGGCCCACGACGACCATTCTGGCGGCCATGCAGTCGCCTCCAATACCACAGGCCCCACTTGATATCCCGGCACGCCCGCTCCGCTCTAGGAGCTCACATTTGTGGCATTGCACCCCGACTGCTCGGCCTTGTTCCGATAGATGATGTCCGGCCCGGGGGCCCCAGGCCCCGGCGCAGCCTCGCCGTTGCACGACAGCGCAAGTCGTTCGAAAGATTCCGAGCTCGTGAGTGCTGGGGCCCGATAGGATGCTCGCTTCCGCGTGCCATTTTCAACACGGCGAGCTTGCCGATCGTCTCGAGTAATCATTGTAGCTTCCTTCGTTGTCGCTGGTTCTAGCTCCCGGCCTCAATATCGAATGACAACTCGACCGGGTGACTGTTGCTCTGCGTACACGACGTCAGGAGGGGTCGTCGCCCCTCCGATGAGGTTCAACGCTGCAACAAGAACCGATTTTGGCGGTGTTGCGTTTGCTTGATAGGACGAATCCCCGACTTGTCGCGGACTCAGGGTATCGCTGCCCATGAACAAGCCAACGCGTGGGCCGCCGTTGACCAACATGTCCGCACGGCTATCGCCGTTGAGGTCCGCGACCACCATTCCCGCTTGCCAGTTGATCGCGACGGCAGCCGACGCTCGCATGCGTATCGCGGAGTTGGCGAAAACCCCGCCACTCTGGAGCGTAACGTGGAGGCCGTCATTGGCCAGGACACCGATATCGACCGCCCCGTCGCCGTTGACATCCCCCGCGCTCAGGTCCCAACCGTAGTTGGTCGGCGCCGACACGGCGAATGGGAAGATCACGTCTGGAGCGGCCACTGTTGCGAGATCGACCTGCGCGGGCCAAGCCACTCGCGCTGCGCCACGGACAACGTAGAGCCGCCCTTGATCGAAGTCAGAAACGACAAGGTCCGTGTATCCGTCTTCGTCCAAGTCGCCGACGTCTGCGAGCGAGTACCCAGCTCTGTGGGCCCCCGACCCACTGTTCGTAATGATGACATCCGCCCTGTCCGCCAGCATTCCGCTTGCGGGAGCAACTCCCGCGTTGAAGAAGATATAAGCCTGGTTTTGAGTGGCTGTGCCGACTCCCCAGTCCAGCGAATCGTCGCCATCGATGTCGCCCAGCGACACTGTCGGATTCCCCGCATCGAATACGCCATCCCCCTCGAGAATCGCTATGGGGGCGGCATCTTCGGCGATTCCGTCCGGGCCCCCCGCATAAAGCAGCAGAAAGTCTGTGAAGCGCACCGCGTCCGACGCTACGACGAGAAGATCGTCGTACTCGTCGCCATTGATGGAAGGCACGGTATGCACCGAGAAGCCAAACAGAACGATGTCGCAGGTACCGCCGGGTTGGGCGCAGGGTACCGTCGCGGGGCTCGCCAACACACTCTGCGTCAAGCCGGAGGCAGTGTCGCTCCCCAGGACAACGACGACGCTCCCTGTCGCTCCACCCGGAGCCCCGATCACCAGGTCGTCCCGGCCATCGGCATTAAGGTCACCGCGATGCCGATTTATTGCGTAGCCGAATGAACTGGCCGATCCAATAGCGGCCGGAGCCGTCAACACCAGCTCCTGAGTAGCCGTCTCGATGCTGCTCGTACCGAACCCAACATTCCCAACGTCGTCCTCAGCGCACACCGCGAAGTGCCACGTCACATCGAACACGAGCCCATCCACGACGACCTGCTGAGCCGCGCCGCCACCAGCGCTCGTAAATGGAACGACGGCGACGTCTGCGGGCGGCGTCGCACAGTCAGCGCTCGTGAGTGCCGCGTTCTTGCGAGCCAGAATGGTCACCGTCGCAGAGTCCGTGGTGTCGTCATCACCGGGCTCCGCGAATGAGACCCCGATCTCACCACGGACGTCCGAATCCCAGGCGAGCCCGACAGCCGGAGCAGCAGGCGGCACCGTGTCCACCGTGGCCGTGACCTCAGCCACCGTCTCATTCCCCACCTCATCCGCGCACGCCACCACAAGCTCCTGGGCATCCCCGTCGGGGATCGACACCGGCAAGCTCACGACGCCACCGGCCGAGACGGGCGGGTCGCCAGCGTTCACCTGCACGCCGCCAGCCGTAACAATCACGGCCTGGCCGTCACAGCCGGTGACCGTCGCTGAGAGCGTGCCCTGGAAGCCAGCCGCGTCGGAGTTGTCGAGCGGGCCCAGATCCGCGCCAGCGTCGGCGGCGTTGCGGGTCAAGCGCACCGTGGGGGTCGTGAAGGCCCACCCGACCGCGGGGGACTCGATGTCCACCAGGTAGTCGCGGCGGTTGGTGCCGCCGGCGTCCGTGCCGTCGTCGACGAGGACCTGCACCTGGCCGCTGCCCACCGGGAGCGTGACGGCGGCGAAGGTGACGCTCTCTCCCGTCGCGGAGACGGTCTGCGCGGCGGTGACGAAGTCGTTCACGTAGAGCTCGGCGGTGGCGCCGCTCGGCAGGCCCGGGCAGCTCACGGTGAAGGCGACCGAGGCCTCGTTTCCGCTCTGGAAGGCGGCGCCGATGGCGATGGGGTCCTGCGTCCCGTCGGGGGACGTGAAGGTGCACACGTGCAGCTCGCTGGTGACCGTGATGGTCGTCGTCGCTGACACGGCCGCGTTGCCGGTGGCGTCGGTGACCTGGGCCACGTAGCGGCAGGCGTCGCAGCTCAAGAAGGTCGCGGGCACGGCGAGCGTCTCGATGCCGCCGGCGGTCGTGTCGGTCAGCGTGCTCGCGCTGCCGAGCGCGTTGCCGGTCGGGGCTCCCTGCGCGTCGGCGAGGTAGATGGCCACCGGGCGGCCGGCCTCCGTGAGCGACACGTCGACGTTGAGGGACGTCTGGATGCCGATCTGCGTGGTCGGCTGCGCGTCGTCCGCGCTGCCGAGCGTCGCCGGCGGACTGTTGAAGGCGACGGTCGGCAGCACGCCGTCGATGACCGGGGCGTAGGCAGCGCTGGTCGCCAGGTTGCCGGCCGCATCCACGCACTCGGCGGTGATGGAGGGCGCGCCGTTTGCGAGCGTCACCGCGAGGAGCGTGAGCGTGCCTCCCGGAGCCGGACCGCTACCGGCCTCGGTGCCGCCCACCAGCAGGCGGGCGGAGGCGCCGTCCGTCGTGATGACGAAAGTGACCTGTAGGCCAGGGGTCCCCGGGACCTCGTCGTCACTGGCGAGCAGCGACGTCTGGGTCGGCAGGAAGATGGCGCAGGTAGGAGCCGTGACGTCGACGATCACGTCGGCGCTGTTGCCGCTGGCAGCGACCGCGTTACCGGCTTCGTCGCTCGCCTGCACGCTCAGCGTGTGCGTACCCTCGGCGAGTGACACGCCTGTGAAGGTGACGGCGTTGCCGCTCGTGGTGCCCGTGCCGAGGTCCGCCGCCAGGCTGCTCTGCAGGGTGACCGTGCGGCCGTCCTCGATGGCGCAGGCCGCGCTCTCGAAGGTCACCGTGACGTCGCTGCTGATGGGGGCGGCGCCGCCTTCGCTGGCGGTCACGTCCCCGTCGCTGTCGGCGTCTGCGGCGACGACGATGGACGCCACGCAGGGGCCGTTACTGTCGACCCGGACGTTGAGGGCAGCGTTCTCGAGCGGGTTACCGGCAGCGTCTCCGCCGACGACGTCGAAGGCGTGCGCGCCGTCGGTGAGGGTGGCGACGAAGGCGCAGACGGCGTCGCTGGCGCCGCTGACGACGCAGGTGTCGAGCGGGGTCAGCAGGTCCTCGCTCAAAACGAGCACGACGCTGCGGGTGTCCATGCCGCTGACCGTGGCGCCGAGCGCGACGTCGAGGATGGCGGTGGTCGTGTCCTGGTCGTCGGCGCCGCCGAAGACCGCGCCGTCGGGGGTGGTCCAGCTGAGCGTCGGGGCCACGCGGTCGAGGCCGAGCGCGAAGTCGCGGCTCTCGCTGGCGCCGCCGTCGAGCGCGACCTCGAGGTGCAGCGCGCGCAGGACGCCGTCCGGGCTCTCGTCGGGGTGCAGCGTGACGTTCGTGAAGGTCGCCTCGCAGAGGCCGTTGTTGAACGACCACGCATCGCCCACGGCGGCGTCGGTGTCGCCGGCGGCGCGGATGTCCTGATCGAGCCCCTCGACGTCGAGCAGCGGGTCGGTGAACGGGCAGGCGCCGTTCTGCGCGGGTGCCACGACGGCGATGTTGCGCTGGTAGGCGGTGCCGCTGCCCTGGTTCGGAGCGGCGAGGTTCAAGCAACCGTCGCCGAAGCCGCCGCAGACCGGCAAGCCCACGACGCGGATGCCGACCGGCGGCGTCGTGAAGGTGATGGTCACGCTGTCGGCCGCGCCGGCCACGTCGTTGCTGCTGAGCTGCGCGCTCAGCGTGGACTCGCCCTCGGGCACCGTGACGACGAGGGTCGCCGAGCCGCTCTGCGCGCTGTCGCCGCCGAGCGTGGCAGAGAACGTCTCTCCGTCGACGGTGACCACGGCGAGCGCGCCCGAGCAGTGCCCGGGGCTGCCGAGCGCGCCGACGCGCACGACGATCTGGTTGCCGCCGTTGGCGAGGTCGACGTCGAACAGGTCGCCCGCGCCGGCTTGCGGCTGCAGGATCTCGGCGTCGCAGACGGGGAAGGCGGGCACGACGACGGTGAGCGTGTCGACCGACGACGGGAAGTTCACCACCTCGGCGCTGATCTCGGTGGCGCCGGCCTCGGCCGCCAGGACGGGGACGACGGCGGTCATGACACCGGCGCTCGGCGCGAGCGTCCCGAGGAAGCTGACCGGATCGGTGCCGGGGCCGTCGAGGCTGACGCTGACGCTGGTGACGCCGGCAGGGACGTCCGCGCACTCCACCGTGACGTCGAAGCCCGGTGACGTCGTCGGCGGCGCGTCGGTGCGCGGCGCCGTGATGGTGCAGACCGGATCCGGCAGCACGACGGTGCCGGAGACCGTGATGTCCCGCTCGACGCTGGCGGCCGGGGAGTTGTCGAGCGAGAAGGCGAGCGTGTAGTCACCGTCCTCGAGGTCGATGGCGCTCGCGGTGAAGCGCAGGTTGCCGTCGAGCTGCCCGCGGTAGGCGGCCCCCACCGGCGCGCCCGCGTCGTCGCGGATGACCAGCGTGGCCGGCTCGTTGGCGCCGACGCCGAGGCAGGCGACCGTGACGCTGAACGGCGGATCGACGCTGTCATCGGCCGGCGTGAGGAAGTCGCAGCTCGGGTTCGCCTCGATGACGCGCGCGGTCACCGTGACGGAGTCGGCCTTGTAGCCGTCGGCCTCGGCGCGCAGCGTGTGCTCGATGCCTTCGGCGTTCGCGAGCAAGGTGACGTTGCTGAACAGCGCGCGCTCGTCGGCGGCGCTGACGGTGGCGACCTCGACGTCGTCGACCAGCAGGGTGACGTCCACGGCGGCGGCCGGATCGACCTGCAGCCGCACGGTGATCTGCAGGCCGTCGCTCGTGCCGTCGAGGTCGTCGATGGCGGTCAGCACGGCGTTGTTCAGCGGGGAGAGGAAGGCCAGCTCGGCGCCCGCCGTGGCCGGCCCGCCGTCGGTGGTCTCGATCGGACCACAGGTGCAGCCGCCGAGCGCGAAGGCCGCGAGCAGGCCACCGAGCGCCCACGTCGTCCAGGCGGAGCCTGCCGCACCGAGACCGTTCGTCGACGAGTCGCCTCGCGTGCAATGCGCGCGTGCAGAAGAACTACGCATTCCATCTCCATGTCGGCCGGTTGGCGCCGTGCCGAAATCTACCGTGCAAGCTCGGCAAGCGCGACGAGAAGCGCGCCTGTGGTCGCCGAGGCTACACGCTTTCGCGGAGCGGGTCAGCGTGGTTTTGCAGCCGCAGCGCGACGGCCAGGCCCCGAGGCCCCCCGAGGTCGGGGGGCTTTGTAGCCTCGCGCTGAACGCAGCGGGTTGACGTCGCTGCGGTGATGCCGGAACACCGGGGGCGCGGGCTGCCGAGTGGTGCCGGATCTCCGCCAAGACTGCCTCAATATCGCCCAGGACGGGCCCTATCCGACGAGCCCTGCCCAGAGCTCACGAAGCCCCGCTCGACGGCTCGTCGCTCGCCTGCATGAGCCCCTTGCTCACCGCCTCTTCCACGAAGGCCAGCGCGTCCGCGCGTAGCACATCCTCCTCCACGTCGAACTCCTCGAGCATCTCCTGGGCGATGGCCTCGAGCGTGCGGCTGCCGTCGGCGCGGTCCCAGATGAAGGTGGCCGTCGTGTTCAGCGTGTGCAGCGTCGAGTCGTGCGGCGTGATGACGATGGCCTCCCCGTCGATGGTGCGGGCGGGGGTGTCCGGGTTCTGGGCCAGGTACCGGGTCCACATGCCGAAGGCTCCTCTGTCGTTCGTGCCGCGCCGGGCGCGAACCGTTCACCGCGGCAGCACGTCACCGCAGCAGGGCGGTCACCTCGACGCGGATCTTCTCGACGTCCGTATAGCCCAGGTGTAGGTGCCGGAGAACGCCTTTCCGATCGATGACATAGCTCGTCGGCAGGCTCGTGAGGCCGAGCTTCTCGCCGAAGCCGCGCGTGTCCACCGCCGAGGGGAAGGCGACGCCGAGCTCGCGGAGGGCCTCGAGCGCCGCCGCGCGGTCGCGGGGCTCGCGGTTGACGCCGATGACGACGAGGCCCTCGCCGGCGAGCTCCTGGCCGAGCGCGTCGAGCTCGGGCATGGAGCGCCGGCAGGGGGCGCACCAGCTCGCCCAGAAGTCGAGCACCAGCACCTTCCCCTCGTAGTCGCGCACGTCGAAGCTGCGCTTCTTGGCACCCTCGGGCGGCTTCAGCCACGGCAAGGACACCGCCGGCAGGCGATCGCCCGGCAGGGTCGGCCGCAGCGTCGCGCGCTCGCCGGCGACGTCGGCGACGGCGCCGAGCACGACGACGCCGAGCAGGCAGAGCGACGACAGCCCGAGCGCCCTTGGGAGAAAGCCCGGATCATGGCCTCGGGCGACGCCTGCGCCGCGCGCGCGACGCAGCACGAGCCAGACGACGAGGTCGGCCAGCAGCAGCGCCGAGGGCCCGTAGGCGACGGCGCACTTCAGCCAGAAGCGGCCCCAGTCGACGCGGTTTTTGACGATGACGACGTAGGAGTCGACCGGATGATGCGGCAGCCACCACGCGTCGACGCCGAGCCAGAGCGTCGCGGCGCCGATCGCCTTCAAGAGCACCAGCGGCAGCAGCAGGTAGGCGGCCGCCGCCGCGAGACCGCGCGAGCTGAGCGCGCTCGGCTGTCCCGGCCCCCGCGCGGAACGACGCCGAGCGAGCGTGCGCAGGAGCTGTCCGAGCAGCAAGAGCCCGAGGGTGACGACGAAGTACAGCCACAGATCGTTGCGCGAGAGGGCCCACACGGCCTCGAAGGCGCGGCGACGAGCGACGTCGGGGGCCTCGCTCGCGAGCATGGCGCTGCGGTACAGGAGCCGCCCGCACACGCAGAGCTGCACGACGAGGTAGAGCGTCAGCGCCTCGAACGGATCGCCGCCCTTGCCGGCCGCGAGCGCGCGGAGCGTATGTCGGGGGTGCACCCACATGCCGCCGAGGCGCGAGAAGAGGCGCATCATCGCGGGGATCATCCGGGGAGTGTTCGTCCCGCGCGCGCTTCTCGCAAGCTACGGAAGAACGCCTTCAGTTGCGCGGCTGCGGCCTCGCCGCGGACGCCGGCGGTGACGTCGAGCCGGTGGTTCAGACGCTCGTCGCTGCAGAGAGAGGAGAGCGAGTGGACGGCGCCCGCCTTCGCGTCGGTGGCCCCGTACACCAGCCGATCGACGCGCGCGTTCACGAGCGCGCCGGCGCACATATGACAAGGCTCGAGCGTGACGTACAGCGTCGTGCCCGACAGCCGCCAGCGGCCGAGGGTCGCCGCCGCTTCCTTGAGCGCGAGCAGCTCCGCGTGCGCGAGCGGATCGCGATCGAGCTCGCGCCGGTTGTGGCCGCGCCCGATGATGCGCCCCTCGTGCACGACGACGGCGCCCACGGGGACGTCGCCCTGCGCCTCGGCCTTGCGCGCCTCCAACAGGCACACGTCCATCAGCTCCTCGTCGGTGGGCGCGCTCATTCGAGGCCCGCGCGTCCGTAGAACGGATGGAAGTGATGCACGGGGCCGTGGCCGCCGCCGAGCCCGGGCGCCTGCGCGATGGCCTCGTGCACGTACGCGTGCGCGCGCCGGCAGGCCTCGTCGACGCGGAAGCCGCGCGCGAGGAAGGACGCGATGGCCGCCGAGAGCGTGCAACCCGTGCCGTGCGTGCTCGTCGTGTCGATGCGCGCGGCGCGCAGCTCGAGGAACGTTCGCTGCCCGTCGCGCTCGAAGCACAGGACGTCTGTGGGATCGCCCTCGGCGTGCCCGCCCTTCACGAGCGCCGCCCGCGCGCCGAGGTCCACGAAGGCCGCCGCCGCGCCGTGCTGCTCGTCGACGTTGCGTACGGGCCGCCCGAGCAGCAGCGCGGCCTCCGGCAGGTTCGGCGTCACCAGCGTCGCGCGCGTGACGAGGTGCTGCACGAGCGCGCGCTCGGCGTCCTTCGCGAGCAGAGGGTCTCCGCTGGTCGCGACCACGACCGGATCAACGACGAGCGGCAGCTCCGGCGAGCGCTCGAGCTCCTTGGCCACCGCCCGAATGACGTTCGCCGTGCCGAGCATGCCCGTCTTGAGCGCGCGGATGGGCAGATCGCTCAAGACCGCGCGCATCTGCTCGGCGACGAAGGGCGCGGGCAGCGCTCTCCACGACGTCACGCCGAGCGTGTTCTGCGCCGTCACCGCCGTGATGGCGCTCGTGCCGAACACGCCGAGGGCCGAGAAGGTCTTGAGGTCGGCTTGGATGCCGGCGCCGCCGCCCGAGTCGGAGCCGGCGATGGTGAGGGCGCAGGGGAGCGCACGGTCCTCTCGGGAGCGCCGCGGAGAGCCGCTCGTCTTGCGCAGCGTCATCGCCGGTCACCACACCCGTCGTGAAGGTTGGAACAAAAGAACCTGCACATTCTGGCCGCCGATCCATCCCCGCTGGCTGCGTTGCTCGCTCGGGTCCTCATGTCATATCCGCGCGCCGCCGCTCAGTCCGGCGGACCGCCGAGCGGCGCGCGCGGGTCCCCGACGAGGGCATAACCCGCCAAGCTCGACGGCGAGACCCCGTCATCGAGCAGGCTCGCCATGGCGCGTCGCCAAGCCTCGGCCAGCGCGCGGTCGCCGCCGACCACCGCGGCGCCGAGCGCGGCGCCGACCCGATCGTGCAGCGGGATGGCGAGCTGAGCGGAGCCGAGCAGCGCCCCTTGCACGACGCTGTCGCCGCGGAACAGCGCCTCCGGCATACGGTCGTTGTAGTCGGAGCCGACGTTGCCGGCGAGGCAGGAGAGGCCCACCAGCGTGAGCGGCCGGGCGCCCTCCGTGGCGAGCAGCTTGAAGCGAGCGGGCGACGCGAGGCTGCCACCGAGCGACTTCGACGACCCGTGACCGACGAACCAGAGCGAGCCGGCACCGTCCTGGACGGCAGCGTTCAGCGCGCCGATAGCGCCGGCCTGGCCGAGCGCGTAGCCGTCGATGAAGCCGAGCTCTTGCGACGGGCGCAGCGCGATGTGCAGATGGGCGGCGCTGGCGGAGAAGTCTTCGGACCAGCCAGCGACGACCACGCCGCTGGCGGACGCTGGGATCTCCGCCTGTTGGGCCAGCCGCGTCGCGAGCACCGCCGCCTCGTCCCTGGAGCGCACGGGCAAGCGGGTGACGGCGACGAGCCGCCCGCCGCTGGCGTACGACTCGAGGGCAGGGGCGGCGTCGGACGCGTAGTTGAAGCCGTCCGCGTAGCGCCGCGGCGAGGTGAGATAGAGGGCGCCCTCGGACGGCAGCTCCCGCTCCGGTCGCTCGGTGGCGGAGCCGACCACGACGACCGTGTCGGGCCCGCTCGCGACGCCGCCGAGCCACGAGACGGTGCGCTGCACGACGTCATCGCCGCCCCCGAGCGCCGCGGCAAAGCCCATGGCAGGCACGACCGTCACGCTGCCGGTCGCGGCCAGGGAGCTCAGCCAGGGAGCGAGCGCGTCCTTGGCGGCCGAAAAGCCCGCTAGCGACGAGCCCACGAGCACGACGGTGTCGGAAGCGAGCACGCCGCCTGGCGAGGGGGCGCTGACGATGGTCGCGATCGAGGAGAGCGCTACCTCGGCCACGGCGGCGAGCTCGTCCCCTTCGTCGACGTACAGGCGGCTGCCTGCCGGGAGCGCTACGGCGCGCTCGGACCCGGCGGCGGAGCGCACGATGGCGAACACGTCGTCCGCGAAGTGCAGCGCCCCTGAGCGCTTCACCAGGACGTGAAAGGGTCCGCCGCCTATGGACGCAGAGCGGATGCGCTCGACGAGGGCGCCGCGGAAGAACAGCGACTCCTCGGCGGCGCCGACGCCGTCGACGGTGGCGAACGTCAAGGTGCGGGTGGTGTCGTCGTAGGAGGTCTCGATGCTGAAGCGCACCTGCGCGCGGGGCCCCGTGAACCGCACCTGCTCCAGCATCGCGCCGTCGAGCGAGGCCGAGAAGGCGTGCTCCGCGTCGGCGATGTCCCAGGCGAGCGCCTCCAGCTCGATGGCGATGATCTCGCCCTGTGTGTCGTCGAGCGTGAGGTGATGCTCGGGGATCTGCGAGCGCCAGATCCAGCCGATGCCGCGGCCCTCCTCGAGCGGCGCCGGCCACCACTGCGTGAGCTCCGGGTGCGGCAGACGCCGTCGCTCGACCAGGAGCGCGGGCTCGGCCGAGGCCGCCGAGGGCCCGCGCACGGGTAGCGAGGCGACGCTCGGCCCAGCGCCACGACCGAGCGCGTGCACGCCGCGGGAGGCGACGGGCCGCGCTCGACCGACTGGCGCCGCTCCGGATCCCACCTCGACGACCGCCGCGCGGTGAAGCGGCAGGGGCGCGGCGGCGTCCGCGGGCGGCAAGAACGTGCACACGACGTCGTCCGCGCAGGCAAAGGCGCGGTGGCGCTTCCCGTCCACCCAGAGCGCCGCGACGCGCTCGCCGTCGTGGCGCGCTGGCAGGGACACGACCCCCCCGGCGGCGGAGACGTCCACGAGGCGAAGCACGTCGTCTTGCGGCTCATCCGCTGGCGTCACCACCGGCAGCGCGCCCCGCTGGCTGCCCGACGTCACCGGGGCCCGCGCGGCGTCGCGGCGCGTGAGCACGCCGCGCGCCCGCCGGATGAGGCGGTCCTGGCTCGCCGAAGGCCTGAGCCGGCTGCCGTCGCTGGCGTAGAGCGCGAAGACGTCGTCGATGCCGCGGTCGACGAGCGCGTATCCGAGCCCGCCGCTGCGGGGCGTCCCCTCGACGAGCAGGTAGACGCCGGGCTCGGTGGCGGCGACGGTCTGGCCGGTAAACACCATGCGTCCGTCTGCCTCGCGCCACCAGAGCTCCAGCATGGTGGGACCGTGCACCGTGATGACCGCGGCCTTGAGGCCGCCGGGCACTGCCTCGATGAGGTCGACGCTGGCGGGGGTCGCGATGGCCGGGCCGGTGATGGGGTCCGCCCAGTCGAACACGGGGGCGTCGGTGCACTCGCCCGTGACTTCATCGAAGTACGGGTCGTTCGGATCGTGGCAGGGGTTCCCGTCCGCGAAGATCGTGTCCTCGTGCCCCGACCAGAAAAACCCTGGGCCGGCCGGGAAGTACGCGTCCCATTGATCGAACGTGCTGGCCAGCAGCGTCGGGCGGGAGCCGGCTGGAGCGACATCGCTGAGCGGGAAGGCGACGACCACCGCGCCGCTGCGAGCGGACGGCGCGTGGGAGGCGGTGAGATCGTTCGTGTTGTCGAAGACCCAGCCCTCGCAGCCCGCTTCTGCACCGCTCGCGCAGCCCTGGTCGTCGCGCCCCCGTGCGCCCACGGCGCGTCCCCCGCTGGCGGCACGGCCATACTCGGCCTCGGTTTGCCAGGCGTCGCCGTCCCAGGTCTGTACGACGAGCACCACGTCGGCACCGGCGCAGTTCCGATCGAAGATGGCTGGAAAGATCCCGCAGCCAAATTCGTCGAAGTGCTCGCTGCGCAGCGTGAAGAAGCGCGCTTCGTAGCCCGCGGTCGCGGCGTCTACGTCGAGGTAGCCCACCACGCCCGTGCGACTGGTGACGTTTTCCTCCTGCGCGTCGGTCTGGAAGCGAAAGACGGCCCACTCTTCGCCGTTCACCGTCTTGTAGTCGACGTGGATGTCGGTCAGGTCAGCGCCGTCGTCAGCGTCGCCCGCCGCGTCGCCCTCGGTCGCGAACCAGGTCTCCGGCGGAGGGTTCGACGGATAGGCGGAGATGTCGCCGCGCGTGAGCTGCGCGTGCGCGGCGCCGGCGACGAGCAGCGACACCAGCGGCAGCGACACCGACGGCAGCGACACCGACAGCAGCGACGTGTGCGAGCCGTAAATACGGAACCTCATGCGCGCGCTCCCGGGACGATCCACCTGCCCCAGCCACACTAGCGGACGACGTCAGCGTGGTCGACACATCCTCCAGACTGCTCCGTTGTCGTCTGCACGCGCGCTCCCATCGCTTGCCCTCGGCGGCGGAACGGCACAAGGTCGGGCCGAGCCGCGGAGGGGCGTTGCGAGAGCGAAAACGGACGATGTCGATCCGCGCGCGGCTGTTCCTCGCCGTCGGCGTCCCCGTCGCCGTCCTCGTCATGGCGCTCGGCCTGCTCGCCTGGAAGGGCGCGCGCGTCGCCGTCATGCAGTCCATCCAGCACGAGCTCGGCGCCGTCGCGGTCATGGCGGCGCAGACGGTGAACCCCGTCACCGCTCGCTTCTTGTTGCCCGGGGACGAAGGCACGCGCAGCTACAAGCGCCTCGTCCAAAAGCTCGCCGCCATCAAGGAGGCGACCGGCTCGTCGCGCGTCGTGCTGCTCGGCGCCGACGAGAAGGTGCGCGCCGACGCCGGCGCCAGCCTGCCGCTGTTCGGCGACGCCCCACGCGTGGCGCTCGATCGCGCCGAGATGACGCGCGCGCTGGCGAGCCGAGAGGCCGCCGTCAGCGTGCCCTTCGAGGACGAGCGCGGCCGCCGCTACCTCACCGCCTACGTGAAGGTGCCCGAGCGCGAGGGAGACCTCGTCGACAACGCCGTCCCCATGGTGCTCGTGATGGAGGCGCCGGCGTCGCTGCTCGACCTCACCGACGAGGTGGCGAGCTATCTGCTCGCGGTCAGCTTCTTCGCCGTCTGTCTGGTGTTTCTGTTCGCGGCCCTCGTGGCGCGGACCATCACGGCCCCGGTCCTGTCGCTCGCGCGAGAGGCGGAGGCCCTCGGCGAAGGCCGCCTCGACGCGCCGCTCAGCGAGCAGCGCGGCAGCGACGAGGTGGCGCGGCTCGGCAGCACCCTCGAGGCCATGCGCCGGGCGCTGCTCGACCGCGACCAGGAGCGGCAGATGATGCTCGCCGGCATCGCGCACGAGGTGCGAAACCCGCTCGGCGGCATGGAGCTGTTCAGCGGCCTGCTCGAGGAGGCCATCGCCGAGCTGCCCACGACGCCGGTAGGAGCGCAGCCGGGCATCTCCGAGGACGCGCGCCGCGAGCTCGCCTCGCACGCCGGCCGCGTGCGCCATGAGCTGCGCTACCTGACCGGCGTCGTGAACGACTTCCTCGCCTTCGCGCGCGACCTGCCCCTCGCGCGCGAGCGCGTCGCCGTGAAGGCGCTGCTCGAGGACGTGCGCTCGCTGAAGGAGAACGAGGCCGCCGCCGCCATCGCGCTCGAGTGCAGCGTCGAGTCGCCCTTCCCGCTCGATCGCGGGCGCGTCAAAGAGGCGCTCTTGAACCTCGTCGGCAACGCGCTGCAGGCGACGCCCGCGCAGGGCACGGTGACCTTGCGCGCGCGCAAGGACGACGACGGCTGGCTCGTGCTCGAGGTCAGCGACACGGGCAGCGGCATGTCCGAGGAGCACGTGCAGCGCACCTTCACGCCCTTCTTCACCACGAAGGAGAAGGGATCGGGCCTCGGCCTCGCGCTGGTGCGAAAGTTCGCGCGCGATCACGGCGGCGACGCGACGATCGAGAGCGCGCTCGGCCAAGGGACGACGGTGCGCATGCGGCTCGCGCCCTTGCGCGCGGAGGAGGAGCCTTCCGCTCCGGGCGCGGAACCAGAGCCGCAGCGGCGGGCGGAGGACGAGCCCGCCCTGCTCGGCTGAACCGTCGCCCCTCGCGCCCCCGCCATTTAGCAGGGGCGCAAAGGGTGACGCGCACCGGCGCAAATGCAGCGCCCCGATGGAACTGAGACAGCGTACGGAATGCTTGCGAGGCAAGGATTTGCTCGCGTAGCTTGCGACAACACGGCGACGTCGCGTCGCGCTCGGGCTCGAACATGAAGACCATCCTGCTCGCCGACGATGAAGCGAACCTGCGACTGCTCGTGCGCACCACGCTCTCGGATCCGCAGCTGCGCATCCTCGAAGCGGTTGATGGCACCACCGCGTTGCAGCTCGCGCGCGCGGAGCACCCGGACGTCGTCGTGCTCGACTGGATGATGCCCGGCCTGTCCGGCATCGAGGTGGCCGCCGAGCTGCAGAAGGATCCGCTCACGCGCGGCATCCCCGTCATCATGCTGACCGCCAGAGCGCAGGCGAGCGATCGAGAGCAGGGCGCGCAAGTCGGTGTGAGCGCCTACCTCATGAAGCCGTTCAGCCCGCTCGAGCTATTGGAGAAGGTCGATGAGCTCCTCTCCTGAGCTGCTCGACGAGG
>CAYLZW010000035.1:0-32567 GCA_964388085.1 uncultured Myxococcales bacterium
GCACGGAGATCGAGCGCGACATGCGCGAGATCCAGAAGCTGATGCCGCAGGTGCGCGATCTCATCGCGGCCTCGGACTTCGGCGCCGACGCGCTCAATAAGGCCGACCGCCTGCTCGAACGCGCCAAACGCGCGCTCGAGATGCAAGATGCGGAGGCCCTCAAGTCGGTGAAGGAGCCGCTCGAGCGCACGCACACGATGTTCAAGGGGCTCGCCGCGAAGCTCGGCGTGTAGAGTCGCCGAGTGGGGGAACGGAGGGTCGCGGGGGCATGGCTATGGCAGACGTGGCACAAGCGGACATCGACTCCCTCCTCGACGAGGGGATGCGCCAGTACGCAGGGGGGCAGCCTGCCAGGGCGCTGGAGCTCTGGTATCGCGTCCTCGACCTCGATCCCCGTCACCCGAAGGCCCTCGAGTACGTGCAGTACGTGCGGGACAACTTCCACGTCGATGTGCGAGAGCCGGCGTTTGGCGTCCCGGCCGCGCTGAGCACGGCGGCTCCGGCCGCGCCGGATTGGTCCGCCGAGGTGGAGCCCGCGTTGATGCCGCCCCCGGCGCCGGTCGCCGCGGCCGCCGACCGCAGGGCGCCTGCGCCCCTCGTCGATCTCCCTCCCGTCATCGAGCTGCCCCCGCTCGTCGAGGCCGCTGCTGTCGTCGCGGCCGCTCCTGTCGTCGAGGCCGCTCCTGTCGTCGAGGCCGCTCCTGTCGTCGAGGCTGCTGCCGTCGCTGAGGCCGCTCCGGCCCCCGCCGCACCGGCGCTCGCGGGCGGATGGGGCGATCTCGCCTTCGGGGACCTCGACCTCGACCCGTTGACGGGCACCGCCGTGCAGCGCGCCGCGGAGAGCGACGACGTGCGCTCTCGCCGTCGTGCGCTCGAGGAGCGCTCCGCCGGAGCCGACGCCGCGGACGCTCCGCCGGCGCAGCCTGCCGTCGTCGCTGAGCCCGTCGTCGACGTGGAGCGCGGGAGAGAGGCGCCCTCCGAGACGGCCCCGCCGAGCCCGGCGCCCGCGCTCGCCTTCGAGGGAGAGAGCGCGCTCGACCTCTCGACGACGGCGCCTCCGGCGGAGGAGGAGCCCGCGAGCCCCTGGGACGGTCACTCGGGCATCACCGAGGCCGTCGACCTCGACGTCACGGCCCCCGAGACCTCGGCCATGGACACGCTGCTGGCGGGGGCGGCGAGGCGCCCCCTCGTGGAGGGGGGGCTGCGGGGACCGCAGGTGAACGGCAGCGCGCCCGCGGAGCGCGCGAGCGCCGCCGAGCCGGTGCCGCAGAGCGAGGTCGAGACGCTCCTCGAGGGGGCGCGCGATCTGTTCGAGCTCGGCGACTTCTCGGGCTCCCTCGAGCTCGTCGAGAAGGTGCTGCGTCAGGAGCCGGAGAACGCGGAGGCCGCCGCCTACCTGACGCGCAACGAGGCCACGCTGCAGAAGATGTACGAGAGCAAGCTCGGCGATCTGCGGGCGAGGCCGCGTGTGCTCACGTCGCCCGACGAGGTCATCTGGATGAACATGCACCACCGCGCCGGCTTCGTGCTCTCGCAGGTGGACGGCGAGCTCAGCTACGAGGACATCGCGGAGATCTCGGGCATGTCGCGCTTCGAGACCTTCCGCATCCTCTCGGAGCTCGTGCACAACGGCGTCATCGGCTGACGTCGTGGCCGGCGCCGGAGCCCGCGTAAAGAGGGACCCGCTCGAGCCGTTCGCAGGCGTGCGGTACAAGAAGCGGGCGCTGTACGACGCGCCCGAGAGCTACGACCTCGACTACGCCGGCTACACCGCGGAGCTGCCCTTCTATCGAATGCTCATCCGCGAGCACGTGCGGCAGGGCTGCTGCTACGTCGAGCTCGGCGCGGGCACCGGACGCCTCGTCATCCCCTTCGCGCGCGAGGGCGCGCACGTCTTGGCGGTGGAGCCCTCGCGGGGCATGCGCAGGCAGCTCCAGGCCAAGCTGCGCCGCGAAGGCCCCTCGCTGGCCGCCCGCGTCCACATCGACGACGGCGACGCGGCGAGCTTTCGAGCGCCGGCGGCGGGGAGGCCGACGCTCGTCTCGCTGCCCTTCAACGCCGTGCTGCACCTCGAGACGCGCGAGGCGCTGCTGCGATCCTTCGCGCACGTCCGCGAGCTCCTCGACCCGCAGGGCTGCTTCGCGCTCGACATGACGGGGCCGTCCTGGCTCGTCATGAGCGTCGGCGGGCTCGGCTGGGGCCGCTCCCTCGAGCGCACGGATCCGAAGAGCGGCCGGCGCGTGCTCACCTGCGATCAGACCCGCTACCACCCGGGGCGGAAGGTGCTCGAGAGCACCTTTCGCTTCGTCGAGGAGGGCGCGCGGGCGGGGCTCGAGCTCACCCTCGAGCAGCGCATGTGGACGTGGCAGGAGGTGCTGCACGCGCTCGACCAGTGCGGCTTCCACGTCGAGCGCGCGTTCGGCGACGTCGACTTCGCGCCCTTCAGCGAGAAGAGCCCGCGGCTCCTCGTGGCCGCCGTGCCGCGCTGAGCGTTCGTCGTCGTCAGACGCCGGCGGAGTCGAGGCCGAGCCGGCGCAGGTGCATCGCGTGGTAGCGGCGCACGCGGCGCATGGGCTCGCTCGGGTCGACGCCGAGGCGGGCCATGTTGTCGGCGTTCTCCTCGAAGATGGCCATCATCTCGTGCGAGAGCTCGCCGACCGTGTCCTCCACGTAGGCGCGGCCCTCGGCGTCGCCGTCGCAGAGCTCGCGGAGGCGCACGAGCCCGAAGCCGACGTGGCGGCGCTCGTCGAGCAGGACGGTCTCGAGCACGCGGCTCGTGCCCGGATCGATGTCCGCGAGCAGCGAGGCGTTGAACTCGAAGAAGCCGAGCGCGAGGCCCTCGAGCGCGAGGTTCTGCCCGATGACGCCGCCGACGAAGTCGCGCGCCTCGAGCACGCGCTCGCGCATGGCGTCGTGAAACGCGAACATGCGCGGGTTCACGTACTGGCGCAGCGTGGCGTCGATGTCGTCCTTGCCGAGCAGCTTGAGGCGGTGCGTGAACACCTCCACGTGCCGGGCCTCGTCGATGACCTGCGTGGCCAGGAACATGCGCGCGGACTCGTCGGGCGCGTAGGCGCAGAGCGCGGCCGAGCACTCGAACGCGATGCGCTCGCCGGCGAGGCCGCCCGCCACGGCGCCGACGACGGCGTGGTACGCCGCGGAGGGCAGCTCGCGGAATTGCTCCTGGCTGAGCGGCGGCAGCGCGGGGTCATAGCCGTAGGTGGTGTCGTCGAGATAACGGCTCGTGTAGCTGCGCCAGTGCTGCACGTCGTACAGCTTCTTGTGCCGCAGCTCTTCGGAGACGCTCTCGTCCACGTCGTCGGGGTCGGCGTCATCGGCGTAGCGCGCGAGCTCCTGCACGAGCGGCTCGGGCTCGTCGTCGATGACGGAGGCGAGCGCGTCGTAGGCGGCCTCTTTCGGACGCAGGGTGTCAGGGGGAGCTTTCTCGAGCAGGTCCGTCATCGTGCCTCCACGAGAGCCGGCAGCGGGATGGAGCGTACGTAGGCGAGCGCGGCGTCGCTGATGCGCGCGGTCAGCGCCTGGCGATCGAGCGCGGCCTGAGAGCCCGCCGCCACGCGCCACTGCAGGAGGCCGCCCTCCACGAGGGCGAGCAGCGCCGCGGCGCAGTGACGTCGCGTGTCATCGGACAGCGCACAGAGCTCGGGACGCGCGAACAGCAGCGCGCGCGCGCACAGCGCTCGGGCGCGCTCCTGCACGTCGAGGACGACGCCGTTCAGGCCGTCGTCGGTGGCGGCCTGCCCCCAGAAGTCGATCCAGACCGCGAGCAGGCGCGTGGAGCGCTCCTCATCGCCGCTGAAGTGCCAGCGCACGAGCGCGCGCAGCAGGGCCCCAGCGTCGTCGTCGCCGGCAGCCGACGCCGCCCGCGCCTCGGCCTTGTCGAGCGAGCGCTCGAGCGACGACGTGTAGTCGTGGCCGAGGTGCACCATGAGCGAGCGGCGGATCTCGTCCTTCGACGAGAAGTAGTAGTGCAGGGCGCCGCGCGCGATGCCGGCCGCCTTCGCGATGTCCGTGATGGAGGCGCCGGCCGAGCCCTCGCGCGCCATGGCCTCGAACAGACCCTCGAGGATCTGCTCACGGCGCTCATCCTTCACGGCGGGGCGGGCCACGGAGCTCCTCGGCAGAGGTGACTGGCGCAATCTCGGCTGGCGCGATCGTTGGACGACCGTCCAAGATTCCTCCCAGAGTCAAACGGAGGGGTCAAGGGGGACCCCCGTTCGGCCGCGCGCGAGAGGGCCGTCACTTCGGGATGACGGTCGGCCCCGTGTCGTTCTTCACCGCCGGCACCGTCTGCAGGAACATCCACAGCGCCCGCACGTCATCGGGCTGCATGTTCTGGTAGTTGCCCCAGGGCATCGGTGAGCCGCGGTGCAGGCGTCCGGCGGCGAAGCGCGCGAGGAACTGCTCCTCGGTCCAGCTGCCGATGCCGGTCTCCTTGTCGGGCGTGATGTTGCGCGGCTTGTACTCGTTCGGATCGTCGTCGAGCTCGCTGGCCATGACGTCGCCGCCCGTGAACGCGGTGCCCGGCTTCGGCACGCCGGTGCCGAGGTCGATGGGCGAGTGGCAGCCCATACAGGCGGCGGCGCCCTCCGCGAGGTACTTGCCGCGCTCGACGGTGGCCGCGAGCGGAGGAGCGCGCTCGGGGCCGGCCTGCTTCGGCGGGACGCCGCTGAACACCATGTTGCCGAGCAAGCCCATCTCCGAGGGAGGCACCTCGTTCGTCGTCGGCTCGAGCGAGCGCATGTACGTGATGAGCGCCCGGATGTCGTCGTCAGCGATGCGTCCGACGCCGATGGTCATGAGGAACGACAGCCTCCCGTCGGGGAGCACGCCGTGGCGGATGGCGCGCGCGATCTGCGCGTCGGTGTAGCGGCCGATGCCGGTCGACTCGTCGGGCGTCAGGTTCGGCGAGTAGAGGGTGCCGATGGGCCCCATGTGCCAGACACCGCCGCCCGTCGGGAGCGGCTTCACGCCGGCGCTGATGGCCATGCCGACGTCCTTGGTCGTGTGGCAGGCCGAGCAGTGTGACGGCCCGTGGAAGAGGTACTCGCCGCGCGCGAGCAGCTCGGCGTCGTCGGAGGCGGCGATGTCGGGCAGGGCGACGTCGTAGATCTTGGGGCCGCAGCCGGCGAAGCAGGCCGCGACGAGGACGAGGAGGGAGAGGAGAGCGAGGCGGCGAGTCATGGGTGTTACGTGCCCCATTGGCCCGGAGGCCGAGAAAGAGGACGTGCGCTGTATCGTGCTGCCGCGGCGAACGGAAAGGATCCCGGCGCGAAAAAAGACGCGCCTCGAGGTTGGTGCACGGCGGTGTCGAAGTGTTCGTTCTTACGCGCTAAAGGCGTGCTCGGAGGCCGCCCATGTCGAAGCCCATGTCCCCGTCCGATCAGGTCCGCGCCGACCTCGCCCTCATCCACAAGGGCGGCGCGCCCAAGTACCACGAGAAGAACAGCGCCCAGGGCAAGCTGTTCGCGCGCCGCCGCATCGAGCTGCTCTGCGACGAGGGCTCCTTCGTCGAGGACGGCGTCTACGCGAACTCTCTGGCGGGCGATCTGCCGGCCGACGGCGTCATCACGGGCATCGGCAAGGTGTCTGGCCGCGACGTCGCCATCATGGCGAACGACTCGACCATCAAGGCCGGCAGCTGGGGCGCGCGCACGGTCGAGAAGATCGTGCGCATCCAGGAGGTCGCCGGCCGCTACCGCATCCCGCTGTTCTACCTCGTGGACTCCGCCGGAGCGCGCATCACCGATCAGGTGGAGATGTTCCCCGGACGTCGTCACGCCGGCCGCATCTTCCACAACGAGGTGAAGCTGTCGGGCTTCGTGCCGCAGGTGTGCTTGCTGTTCGGACCGTCGGCCGCGGGCGGCGCGTACATCCCCGCCTTCTGTGACGTCGTGTTCATGGTGAAGGGCAACGCCAGCATGTACCTCGGCAGCCCGCGCATGGCCGAGATGGTCATCGGCGAGAAGGTGACGCTCGAGGAGATGGGCGGCGCGCAGATGCACACCTCCGAGTCCGGCTGCGGCGACTTCCTCATGAAGACCGAGGAGGAGGCCATCGCCGAGGCGCGCCGCTACATCGGCTACTTCCCGCAGCGCGCCGGCGACAAGCCCGACGTGCGCGCCGCAAAGCCGCCGAAGCCGAGCCGCCCCGTCGACGAGATCGTGCCGTTCGAGGAGAACAAGATCTTCGACATGCAGGAGCTCATCGACGCGATCATCGATGAGGGCAGCTTCCTCGAGGTCAAGAAGCGCTTCGCCAAGGAGGTCATCACCGGCCTCGCGCGCATCGACGGCCGCGTGGTCGGCATCGTCGCGAACCAGTCGAAGCAGAAGGGCGGCGTGCTCTTCGTCGACAGCGCCGACAAGGCCGCGCGCTTCATGTACCTGTGCGACGCGTTCGAGATCCCGCTCTTGTTCCTCTGCGACGTGCCCGGCTTCATGATCGGCTCGAAGGTCGAAAAGCAGGGCATCATCCGGCACGGCGCCAAGATGCTCTCGGCCATGGCGGAGTCGACGGTGCCGCGCCTGTGCGTCGTCGTGCGCAAGGCCTACGGCGCCGGCCTCTACGCCATGAGCGGGCCCGGCTTCGAGCCCGACGTGACGCTCGTGTTGCCGCAGGCGTCCATCGCCGTGATGGGACCGCAGGCGGCCGTGAACGCGGTGTTCTTCAACAAGATCCAGGAGCTGCCCGAGGCCGAGCGCGCCGCCTATGTCGAGAAGCTGCGCGACGAGTACCGGCAGGACATCGACATCAAGAAGCTCGCCTCCGAGCTGGTCGTGGACGGCATCGTGCCGGGAGACAACCTGCGCGCCGAGCTCGTGCGCCGGCTCTCGTACATGACGACGAAGGTCGACGTCCGCTTCCCGAAGAAGCACGGCGTGCTGCCCGTCTGACCCTCCCGCCGAGGAGCCTCCCGCTCAGGCGGCGACGCCCTCGCGCCGCACGCCGGCTTCACTGATCGCCACGTCGATGACGGGGAAGCCGGCCTCCTCGAGCTTGCTGCGACACGCGGGCGCGTCGTCGCTCGACACGAAACACACGGCCACGTCGCCGCCGCCCGCGCCGCTCGGCTTCGCGGCGCCGCCGTACCTGCGGGCGATGCGCGCGATCTCGAGGTGCGGGGCGCTGACGATGTCGAGCGCGGCCTTGTCGCCGAGGCGCTGCAGCGAGCGGCGGCAGCGGTCGACCGCGGCGCAGAACACGCGCGGGTCCTCGTGCGGGGCCACCGCGCCGAGCAGCTCGAGCGTCGCGTAGCGGATGTCGTTGAGGGCCGCCTTGTAGGCGCTCGCGTCCTCGGCTCGAAAGTGGCGCAGCCCGCTCAAGAACGTGCGCGTGCTCGCGGCGACACCGGCGAAGGGCACCAGCATGCGTACGCCGTCCGGGCACAGCCGCCAGCGCTCGGCCTCGAGGCTCCCGTCGGCGGAGCGCACGAAGCGGTGCACGCCGCCGTAGCTCGCCGCGGCGACGTCGACGCCGGAGCCGCGCGCCGGCGCGGAGAAGCGTTCGTGCGCGGCCTTGGCCAGGCCACACACGCGCGCTGCCGAGAGCTCCTCGATGCGAGAGAACAGCGTGGACTGCAGCTGCGCGGAGAGCGCCACCGCGGCCGCGGCGGACGAGCCGAGGCCGAGCTTGTCGTTGCCCGCATAGAACGCGGACGTGTCGACGCTGAGGTGGCCGCGCGGCAGGCCGAGGCCGCGATCGAGCGCCTCCTGTAGGGTGGCCGCGAGCAGGCCGAAGCTCGCGTCCGCGCCCTGCACGACCACGCGTCGCTGCGCATCGACGACGACGGGCAGCGGCCCCTTGCCGAAGGCGCTGACGCTCAGCTCGTCCGCGGGCGAGAGCATGCAGTAGGCGCGGCGATCGACCGCGGCCACCAGCGCGGGGTGACCCTCGAGCACCGCGTACTCGCCGGCGATGATCAGCTTGCCGGGCGCGGACGTGACGCGATCGCTGACGCGGGCGTGGGTCTCAGGCATCGAGCACCCGGGCGCCCGGGCCCGCGGCGGCGACGTCGACGCCGACGACACCGGGGACGTCCTCGAGCGCGCGCGCGATCTCGGCTGCTTCGCCGGCCGGGACGAGCACCTTCACATGCGGGCCGGCGTCCATGGTGAACCAGCAGCGGGCGCCCTCGTGGCGGAGGCGGACGACCTCGTCCATGGCCGCCAGCGTCGCCGGCGCGAGGTACCAGAAGGGCGGCCGGGCGCCGAGCCCGGTGGCGTGCATCTTCAGCGTCGAGCGCTCCATGACCTCGCCGAGGAGGGGCAGGTCCCCTTCGCGCACCGCGCGCGCGCCCTCGTCGAGATCCGCCGCGTGCGTGCTCACCCAGGCGTCGTAGAACGGGGAGGTCCGCGCCGTGCGCTCCATGGCCTCGGTGGAGCCGAGCTTCTTCCGGCCGAGGCCGCAGCGCACGACGACGAGCCGCACGTCGAGCGAGGGCGGGCAGGGCAGCGGCTCGGCGAAGCTGTCGCTGCCGTCGTCGAGCGCGCCTCGGCGCAGCAGGGTGAAGCCGCCGAACAGCGAGCGCGCGGCCGAGCCGGAGCCTCGCCGAGCGAGCACCGACAGCTCCCGCTCGTCGAGGGTGAGCTTTAGCGCTCGGGCGCCGGCGAGCGCCAACGCGGCGAAGGCCGACGCCGACGACGCCAGCCCGGCCGCGGTGGGCACCGTGTTCTCGGACGCGACCGCGAAGTGCGTCGAGGGGGAGCGGCCTTCGCCCGCGAGCGAGCGCAGCAGGTCCAAGAAGCCCTGCACGCGCGCGCGCTCCTTCTCGCTGGCCGGCTCGCCATCGAGCACCAGCGTGTCGCGCGCCTCGTCGTGCGGCGTGAGCGTGGTCGTCGTGTAGAAGCGGTCGAGGGTGAGGCTGAGCGAGCCGGTGGCCGGCAGGTTCAGGCGGGCGTCCCGCTTCCCCCAGTACTTCACGAGCGCGATGTTCGTGTGCGCGCGAGCGCGAGCCGCCGGCATGCCGGAGCACTAGCCGCCGGGGCCTCTCGTGCCAACAGGTTGACGCACAGCGGCGTTTGTTCGAGCGTCGGCTTCCCCATGACAGCGCACCCCACCGACGACGAGGTCACCTCCAGCGCGCTCGAAGAGGCGCAGGACATGAGCATCGAGGCCATGGGGCGCCTGGCCGAATTCTGGGGTTTCACGAGGACCATGGGCCGGGTCTACGGCGCGCTCTTCCTCGGCGCCGCGCCCATGACGCAGCAGGACATCACCGAGCGCCTCGGCGTCAGCGCGGCCAACGTGTCCATGAGCTTGAACGGCCTCATCCGTTGGGGGGCCGTGCACAAGCACTACGAGAAGGGCGCGCGCAAGCTTCACTACATCGCCGAGCCCGAGATCCGGAAGATCATCCGGAACGTGCTCGGGGCGCGGGAGCAGCGCGAGCTCGAGGACGCCGTCACGCGTTTCCGCGACGCGAACGAGCTGCTCAAGAGGGCGCGCGGCAAGAAGCGAAAGCTGACCGAGCACGAGACCTTCGCCATGGAGCGCATCCAGCATCTCGAGACCGTGGTGCGCATCTCCAACAAGCTGCTAGAGCTGCTCTTGGGGGACGGCCGGGTCGATGTGAAGGCCGAGCTCGGCGAGTGGGATTGACCCTCCCGGCTGATCTCGCTGCAAAATCAACCCCTTCGATCGATACTGAACAGAGCGCTGGACCGCGCCCGGTCCGGATGCTTCACTGTTTTCAGTTTCTTTTGAAAAGGCTAATGCCTCCAAGAGTGCAGATGGAGCACACGTCTCGCCTGCCCGGCTTCTATCGGCGCCCCTTGCGGGAGCGTCGCGCCGTGCTTGTGGACCGCTTCGGCCTCTCCGCGGAAGAGCTGCACGCCCTCGAGCTGTCGGGCGGCCTCGCCCTCGAGGTCGCGGACAAGATGGTCGAGAACGCGGTGGGCGTGCTGGGCCTGCCGCTCGGGCTCGCGCTCAATTTCGTCGTCGATGACGAGCCCGTCGTGGTGCCCATGGCGATCGAGGAGCCGAGCGTCGTGGCCGCCTGCAGCTACATCGCCCGGCTCGCGAGCGAGGGAGGCGGCTTTCACACCGACACGGACGCGCCGGTGATGATCGCGCAGGTGCAGCTGCTCGACGTCGAGGACGCCGCGCTCGGCGCCCGCCTCGTCGAGGAGAAGCGCGCCGAGCTCATGGCGCTCGCCGACCAGCACGCCGAGGGCCTGCGCTCGCGCGGCGGGGGCTGCGTCGGCCTCGAGGCGCGCGTGCTGCCGCCGCTGAGCACAGGGCCACACGCAGACCTCGACGACGACCAGGACATGCTCGTCGTGCACCTGCTGATCGACTGCCGCGATGCCATGGGCGCGAACGCCGTGAACACCGTGGCCGAGGCGGTCGCGCCGCGCCTGTGCGAGCTGACCGGCGGGCGCGCTTGCCTGCGCATCCTCTCGAACCTCTCGGACCGTCGCTGCGCGCGCGCGTCGCTGCGCATCCCCTACCGCGCGCTCGAGGCCGGCGAACGCAGCCAGGGCGAACGGGTGTCGGGCCGGTCCGTGGCCAGCGGCGTCGTCGACGCCTATCGCCTGGCCGCGCGCGATCCCTATCGCGCGGCGACGCACAACAAAGGCATCCTGAACGGCGTCGACGCCGTCGCCATCGCGACCGGGAACGACTGGCGAGCGCTCGAGGCCGGCGCGCACGCGTACGCCGCGCGCTCCGGGCGCTACACGAGCCTGACGCGCTTCTGGCTCGACGACGACGAGCGCTGTCTGCGCGGCTCCATCGAGCTGCCGGTGGCGGTCGGTGTCGTGGGTGGCTCCACGCGCGTGCACCCGACGGTGGCGGCCTGCAAGAAGCTGCTCGGGGCGTTCGGCGAGAGCGCGGCCAAGCTGTCCGGCCTGCTCGCGGCGGTCGGCCTGGCGCAGAACCTCGGCGCGCTGCGGGCGCTCGCCACCGAGGGCATCCAGCGCGGCCACATGGAGCTGCACGCGCGTCAGATCGCGCTCGCGGCCGGCGCCAGCGACGACGAGGTGGACGCCGTCGCCGCGCGCCTCGTGTGCGAGGGCTGCGTCAAGCCCGCGCGCGCCGAAGAGGTGCTGCGGGCGCTGCGGGCGACGACGGAGGTGGCCTCGTGAGCGCCGACGCCGCGTTCGGGTACGCACCCGGAAAGATCATCCTGCTCGGCGAGCACGCGGTCGTGTACGGCCAGCCGGCGCTGGCGGCGACGCTCGATCGCGGCGTGCGCGTGGCGGTCTCGCGCATGGGCGACGACGCGCGCGGCCCCCTCTTGCGCGGCGCCGGCTTCGGCATCGACGTCGCCGGCGCGCGGCCCGATCCCGACGGCGCCGGGCCCGAGGCGCTCCGGCGCGCGCTCGCGAAGCTCATCGAGCTGTACGGCGAGCGCGTGCGCGGGCTCTCGTTCGTCGTCGACGGCGCCATCCCGGCCGGCTGCGGCCTCGGCTCCTCGGCGGCGCTCTCCGTGGCGATGATCCGCGGCGTACACCGCTTCTGCGGCGAGACCATCTCGGATGACGACGTCATCGACGACGCGTTCGCGCTCGAGAGCGTGTTCCACGGGACGCCCTCGGGCGTCGATCACTCGGTGATCGCGCGCGGCGGGCTGCAGCACTTCCGCAAGGACGTGGGCACGAGCGCGCTGCACCTCGAGGAGGTCACCCTGCCACGCCGCCTGCGCTTCGCCGTCGGGCTCGCGGGCGCGCACGCGGGGACGGCGCACGCCGTGGGCGCTCTGCGCGAGCGCGCGAAGCGTCACCCGCGCGCCTACGAACGGCTCTGGGCGTCGATCGGCGAGCTCGTGCTCGAGGCGCGCAGGGCGGTCGAAGAAGGACACCTGGGCGCGCTCGGAGAGCTCATGGACCTGAACCAGGGCTACCTGAACGCGCTCGGCGTCTCGACGCCGGTCATCGAGGCCTTGTGCGCCATCGCCCGCGATCGCGGCGCGCTCGGCGCCAAGCTGACCGGCGCCGGTGGCGGTGGCGCCATGATCGCGCTGGTCGACGACGATCCCGAGCCCATCGTGCGCGCCTTCCAGGCGGCCGGCCACAGCGCCTTCGCCGCCGAGATCCGCGCGACCCCCGCTCCTGAAGCGAGCCCGCCCGTAAACCGGGTGGACACGTCGCTGTCCCAAACCTGACTTGTCTTTTATTTCGGCGCCCGCGAGGCGCACGGAGAGTGCCGTGGCGAATGTGGTTTCCCTCGATGACCGTCGCGCGTTGACGACGCGCCGCGCGGAGGCCCTGCTCGGACCGCTGCCCACGTTCACCTTTCAGGCGGACGCGGGGGACGCGGGCCTGTGTTGCTCGGTGCGCCTCACGCGCGGGGAAGGAGAGGACTGGCTCGGCGTCGTGCGCGATCACAGCCTCTTCGCCGAGCGCGTGCGCATGGGCACGAAGCCGCGCTTCGTCGTGCACCACGATGGCGACACGCCGGTGGTCTGCGGTGACGCCGAGGTGAAGCTGCGCGGCCGCGCGCGCGCCGACGAGCTGGCGCTCTTGAGCGAGCGGGAGCGCGCCGCGGTGCTGACGCTGCTCGAGAGCCACGTCGGGCACGCGGACGATCTCGTCGTCGTCGCGGTTCGCCTCGCGGACGTGCGGGTCGACGACGGCGAAGCGCCCGTGCACGGCGCCATCCCGCGCACCTGAGCCTCGACCGAGCGGACGCGAACGAGCGCGGCGCACTGGCGCCGGCTGTGGTTCAGTGGCAGCCTGTCGCGATGCGTTTCGGGTCCCTCCTCGTCCTGCTCGTCGGGCTGGCGCTGTCCGCCTGCTCCACCGGCGGCGACTGCCCGTGCCTCCTCTGCGAGCCCGGAGCCGCGGTGACGCTCACCGTCACGGACGGCAGCACGGGAGCACCCATCACCACGTTCCTCGTCGACGTCGCGGTGAACGACGTGCCCCTCGGCGAGCCGCCCGCCTGCAGCGAGGAGCAGCGCGCCGGCAACGAGTTCTGCAGCTTCGGCGACGACACCGGGCTGTACCACCTCGTCGTCGCCGCGCCCGGCTATGAGACGCGCGAGGCGCTCGTGCGCCAGGGGGAGCCTGGCGGCGGCGGCCTGTGCTGCCGGAACGTGTGCCTGACGGCCCAGAGCATCACCGTCGCGCTCGACCCGCTCGAGAGCCCCTGAGCTCCTGAGCCCGTGAGCGCACACCTCGAGCCTCCTGCCCCTCGTCAGGGTGGCGGCATCGTGCGACAAGCGGCCGTCCTTCGCGGAGGTGGCCATGCTCGTCTGTCCTCGTTGCCAGTCCGAATACGTGAGCGGCATCACGCGCTGCGGCGCGTGTCAGGTGGACCTCGTGGACCCGGCGGCAGCGTCCGAGAACGCCGTCGACGACAACCCGCGTGAGGCGCTGAAGGAGACGGAGAAGGCGTTCTTGCCCGCGCGCACGCTCGACAGCGCGCGGGAGCTCGAGCGCGATCTGCTCGAGGCCGGCATCCTCTGCTACGTGCACGCTGCGCAGTCCGAGGGCGCGCTCATGAGCGCCGGCAGCATCCAGTACGCGGTGGCCTTCGCGCAGGAGGACATCCCGATCGTGAAGGAGCTCCTCGAGGGGCGCGTGCGCGGGCTGCTCGAGCAGGAGGGGCTCGCGGCGCTGTCTGTGCAGGTGGTCGACCTCGAGGCGGCCGAGGTCACCTGCCCCGCGTGTGGGCACATCGCCCCGCTCGACGACGAGGGCGCCTGCGCCGACTGCGGGCTCGTGCTCGGCGTCGCGTGATGCGCTGTCAGGGGGCCGCGCCCAGAATCGCTTCCCCCCATCCTTGCTCCCCCTGGTCGCGCCAGGGAGGTAAACCCCCTTCAGCGGTTTGCCTCTCCAGCGAGGCCCAGCCGAACGAGACCTCAGCGGAGACGTGGCACATGGCGACGGACATCAAGGCGCACATCACGGGCACGATCTGGAAGATCCCGGTCAGCGAAGGCCAGGAGATCGAGGAGGGCGACACGCTCGTCATCATCGAGTCCATGAAGATGGAGATGCCCATCGAGGCCGACGACGACGGCAAGGTCATCGAGATCAAGGCCAAGGAGGGCCAGGCGGTCAACGAAGGCGACGTCCTCCTGGTCGTCGAGTGACGCCTTGACGAGCGAGAACGAGCGCGGCCCGCGCGTCTTGCTCGATGACGATGGCGCCATTCGCACGCTGTCGATCTCGAACGTCGCGAAGCGAAACGCGCTCACGCGGCCCCTGCTGGACGATCTTGCGGCCGCGCTCCCGTCGTCGTCACCCGGCGCCGGGCAGCCCATCCGCGCGGTCATCCTGCGGGGGGATCCGGCCGGGCGCGCGTTCTCGTCGGGCTTCGACATCGGCGCCATCGACCGCGAGGAGCGCGAGAAGGGCCTCGACCCCATCGGCGCGGCGGCGGACGCCATCTCTGCCTGTCCGGTGCCGGTGATCGCCGCCCTCGACGGGCACGCCTTCGGCGGTGGCCTCGAGATCGCGCTCGCGTGTCATGTGCGCGTCGCGGCCGACGGCATCAAGCTCAGCATGCCGCCCGCGAAGCTCGGCGTCGTGTACTCGTCGTCGGGGCTCCTGCGCTTTCTGCGCGCGGTGAGCCCGAGCCAGCTCACGCGCCTGTTCCTGACCGGCGAGATCGTCTCGGCGGCCGAAGCCGCCCGCATCGGGCTCGTCGATGAGCAGGTGGGGCCGGAGGGGGCGTACGCGCGCGCGCGGACGCTGGCGGGCATGATGGCGGAGAACGCGCCCATCTCCGTCGTCGGGACGCTCGACGCCATCCGCCGCCTCGCGCGCCCCGGCGGCCCGGACGCCGACGATCTCGTCGCCGTCGAGGCGTGGCGCGAGCAGGCGCTCGCCTCCGAGGATCTACAGGAAGGCGTACGCGCGTTCGTCGATAAGCGCGCCCCGAAATTCACCGGCCGCTGACGTCGCTGCCGAGAATTGACGGCCCAAAGAGAAGGGCCCCATGGGGGGCCCCTCTCGCTCCGAAACCGTCGAGGGCCGCTTTAGCGGCGACGACGGCGCAAGAGCACGAGGACGCCGAGCGCGAGCGCGCCGAACAGCGGGGTGACGTCGTCACCGCTGCTCGAGCAGGTGCAGCCGCCGGCCGGGGGCTCGGTGCCGCCGTCGACGCTGCCGGCGTCCGCTTCGCCTTCGCCCTCACCCTCGCCTTCGCCTTCGCCCTCACCTTCACCTTCGCCTTCACCTTCGCCTTCACCTTCACCTTCACCTTCACCTTCACCTTCACCTTCGCCTTCGCCTTCGCCTTCGCCTTCACCGCCAGCGTCGGGGTTCGGGACCACGCCGCCGTCGGGGAAGCCGGTGCAGTCGGTGCCGTGGCTGCCGAGGAACTCGACGGTGTCCGCGGCGAAACCGTCCCACTCGGTGGCGGGATCGAACTCGTCATGGGGGTTCGTGTCACCGGCGTTGATGCCCGGCTTGCGGACGAGCGTCTGCTCGCGCGCCGACACGGTCGTGCCCCAGCCTGACTCGCCCGGGTTGTCGCCGACCTGGCCGAAGACGTCGACGATGGTGTCGCCATGGAAGAGCACCACGGCGTCATTGCCGTTGAAGAACGTGACGTTCGCGCCCTCGATGAACTCCGCGTGATCGGCCACGTCCGTGATGCCCATCGCCTGGTCGTTGACGATGACGAAGACGTCACCGTCCGCGAGCGTGCCGGTCAACGCGAGCACGTTCGACGGCCCCGTGCCCTCGAGGGGCTCGACGCCGCCGTCGAGGCCAGCTCCACCGCCGTCGGGGAAGACCGCGAATTCGTCTCCGTTGTTGTAGACCTCCACGCGATAGTCGCTGAGGTCCACGGCGGCGCCGGTGCCGTTGAAGATCTCGAGCGCTTTGTTGTTGCCCGAGCCTTCGAGGTACTCCGAGAAGTACAGCTCGGTGGAGCAAGGCGTCTGAGCGAGCGCGGGCACCGTCAGGAACGTGGAGGCGACGCCCGCCACGACCAACGACACGGTGCGGTTCAACGAGCACAGATTCTTTTTCATGGGGATGCGGTCTCCGGTGGGTTCGCGACGCTTGCTACCACCCCTCCGAGCGGCGCAACAAGTCGCCGTGGAAGGCTCGCCACGCGCGCGCGACACCCCGAATTGAGCACGTAAGCCGTTGACAATGAGGCGAGAAGATCGGTACGTCTGCCTGCCCCTGAAGGCGCGTAGCTCAGTGGTAGAGCATCACCTTGACACGGTGGGGGTCGCTGGTTCAATCCCAGTCGCGCCTACCACGAGGCCCCGCGGAGACGCGGGGCCTTCGTTTTTCTGGCTCCCGTGGAGCCGTTGCTGAACGACCCTGTTCGTTAGACCGTGCTTGCAACTGTGACCGCCGCCCCTCGTATCGGCGCGGTGAAGGAGAAGAGAGATGGCCGCCATCCACGTCGAGCTCCCCGATGGATCGAAGCGCGAGGTGCCCGAGGGCGCGAACGCCCTCGACCTCGCCAAGAGCATCTCCGAGGGCCTCGCGCGCGACGTCGTCGTGGCGAAGGTCGACGGTGACACCCAGGACGTGCGGGTCCCGCTGAAGGACGGGCAGAAGGTCCAGCTCCTGAAAGCAGACTCGCCCGAGGGCCTCGACACGCTGCGCCACTCGACCGAGCACGTGCTCGCCACGGCGGTGGTGCGCCTGTTCAAGGGCGCGCAGGTGACCATGGGGCCGAGGTCCCACGACGCCGAGTTCTACTACGACTTCGACATCGGGCGGCCGTTCACGCCCGAGGACCTCGAGAAGATCGAGGCCGAGATGAAGAAGATCATCGCCGAGAAGCAACCCTTCAGCCGCAGGGTGACCTCGAAGCCCGAGGCGCGGAAGATCTTCGACGAGCTGCACCAGCGCTTCAAGCCCGAGATCCTCGAGTGGATCCCCGAGGGTGAGGACGTCACCCTCTACCAGAACGCAGAGTTCGTGGACCTCTGCCGCGGGCCGCACCTGCCGCACACCGGCTTCATCAAGGCCTTCAAGCTGCTGTCGTCGTCGGCCGCCTACTGGCGGGCGGACGCGACGCGGGAGGCGCTGCAGCGCATCGCCGGCATCGCGTTCCCGAAGAAGCAGGACCTCGACGACTACCTGCACATGATCGAGGAGGCGAAGCGCCGCGATCACCGGAGGCTCGGCAAGGAGCTCGACCTCTTCCTCGTCAGCGAGCGCAACGAGAACCGCGAGTACACCGAGGATCACCAGGCCGAGCTCTACGTCGGCGTCGACGTTCCGCGCGCGCTCGCCACCAAGAACGTCGACCAGGCCATCGCCCACGCCGTCGTCGAGAAGGTGCGGGCGGCCGTCAGCCGGCCGGCCGAGCTGCGCGTCAGGCCCGAGCGCTTCGATGTGAACGACGACCTCGGGGAGAGCGAAGCCAGCGTGTTCGTGAAGCTGTCGGCCGCGAGCAGCTTCGTGAAGGCGGACGCGCTCGGTGCTCAGGGCGCCGCCCTCAAAGAGGTCGCCGTCGCTGCCGCGAAGCAGGCCGCCGGCGCGGACGTCGACGTCGAGCTCAGGCTACAGCTCGAGCGCCAGATCCACGAGGAGGTCGGGCCCGGGCTCGTGCTCTGGCTGCCGAAGGGTGGCCGGCTGCGCTCCCTCGTCGAGGACCAGTGGCGCAAGATGCACTTCGAGGGCGGCTACGACATCGTGTTCTCGCCGCACCTGGCGAAGACCGACCTGTGGAAGGTGTCGGGCCACTGGGACTTCTACCGGGAGTCCATGTTCAGCCCCATGGACATCGACGGGCAGGAGTACGTCGCCAAGCCCATGAACTGCCCGTTCCACATCCAGATGGTGAAGAGCCGCGCGCGCTCGTACCGCGACTTTCCGATGCGCCTCGCCGAGCTCGGCACCGTCTACCGCTACGAGCTCGCCGGCGTCATGCACGGGCTCATGCGCGTGCGCGGCTTCACCCAGGACGACGCGCACATCTTCTGCCGCTGGGACCAGGTGGAGTCCGAGATCGACCGCGTGCTCGACTTCATCCTGGCCATGCTGAAGACCTTCGGCTTCAGCGAGTTCGAGGTGAACCTCTCGACGAGGCCGGACAAGTACGTCGGCGCGCCCGCCGATTGGGAGCGCGCGGAGAAGAGCCTCGAGGAGGCCGTGCAGCGGCACGGGCTGCCCTACGTCGTCGACGAGGGTGGCGGCGCCTTCTACGGCCCGAAGATCGACATCAAGCTGAAGGACTGCCTCGGGCGCATGTGGCAGTGCTCGACGCTGCAGTACGACTTCAACAACCCCGCGCGCTTCGGCATGAGCTACACGAGCAGCGAGGGGAAGCCCGAGCAGCCGGTCATGCTGCACCGGGCGCTGCTCGGCTCCATCGAGCGCTTCATCGGCATCCTCGTCGAGCAGTACGCGGGCGCCTTCCCCATGTGGCTCGCGCCGGAGCAGGTGCGCGTCCTGACCATCGCCGACCGGCACCTCGAGCACGCGCAGAAGGTCGGCGCGGCCTTGCGCGCGAAGGGTTTGCGCGTGGAGGTGCCGACCTCGAGCGAGAAGCTCGGCGCCAAGATCCGTCAGGCGCAGATGGAGAAGGTGCCGGTGATGCTGGTCGTGGGCGACAAGGAGGCCGAGCAGGGCGGGGCCTCCGTGCGCCTGCGCGACGGCAGCGACCGGGGCCTCATGCAGCTGTCCCAGCTCTCGGACTGGTTGCTGGCAGAAGCAGCCATCCCGGTGCCAAACCAGTAGACTAGGAGACGGCTGCCCCGGGGGGAGCCGCTTCCCCGTTGCGACCGGTGTTGTTTCGGGGCATCACGAACGGGCTCATCGAGACCTCTCGATGGCACACACACACACTCGCTCCCGCCCATTTTGGTTCACAGGGAGCACTGAGAAGGAGCTTTGTCATCGCATTCCCAGGAGGAGGACCCGGCGGAGGTGGACGCGGTCGCGGCGGGATGCCGGATCGTACGAACGAGCCTCGCGTCAACCGGCGCATTCGCGTGCGTGAAGTTCGTGTCATCGGCGCGGACGGTAGTCAGCTCGGGATCCTGCCGACGGAAGAGGCGCTGCGCCTCGCCGAGACCAGTGAGCTCGACCTCGTCGAGGTACAGCCCACTGCGCGCCCGCCCGTCTGCAAGATCATGGACTACGGCAAGTTCAAGTATCAGCAGAAGCGCAAGGCCAACGAGGCCAAGAAGAACCAGAAGCAGTTCGAGGTCAAAGAGGTCAAGTTCCGCCCGAAGACGGACAAACACGACTTCGACGTGAAGGTGAATCGCCTGCGCCGCTTCCTCGAGGACGGCGACAAGAGCAAGGTCACCATCATGTTCCGCGGACGCGAGATCGTTCACCCGGAGATCGGGCAGGACATCTTGCGGCGCGTCGCCGAGGCTGTCTCGGACATCGCCATCGTCGAGTCGCACGCGCGCATGGAAGGCCGCCAGATGTTCATGGTGGTCGCGCCAGGCAAGGGCAAGCGACAGGCGCCGGCCGCCCCCGCGAGCGCCGCGCGTGCGGAGGGGTCGGGTGGTCCCGGCGGAGCGAGGCGAAGCGGTCCGGAGATCACGAGGGTGGGCACGCCACAGCAACCCGGTGAAGCCTCCGGGTCGTGACGAGCAGCGGGGCGCCTTCGGGCGCCCTTTGCTTTGGGAGGCAGCTCGCGGCGCCCGCCGCAACGAGCCCTTGCTTCCTCGTCTCCATACGCTAAACCAGCCGCTCGCGTTGCTCGTCGGCAAGGGCAAGCGTGCAGAGGCAATCTCCGCACCGCCGGACGGGCTCACGAGGGAGAAACCGCCATGGCGGGATGCAACAAGAAGCGGGGCGACAAGCCCAAGATGAAGACGAACCGAGCTGCTGCGAAGCGCTTCTCGGTGACGGGTACCGGGCTCGTGAAGTTTCCCTCCAAGGGACACCGTCACGGCCTCTCCAACAAGACCCGCAAGAAGAAGCGTCAGCAGCGCAGAGCCAACTACATGGTGAAGGGCGACGCCGGCCTCGTGGCGCGTCAGATCCCCTACTTGATGTAGCCCCTACGGGAGTAGGGCTCGGAGGTTCGTCATGGCTCGTGTGACTCGTGGATACAAGGCTCGTCGTCGTCGTAAGCGCATCCTGAAGATGGCCTCCGGCCACTACGGCACGCGCAACCGCCTCTATCGCATCGCCGTCGTCAGCGTTCAGAAGGCGCTCACGTACGCGTACCGCGATCGCAAGGTGAAGAAGCGCGCGTTCCGCAAGCTGTGGATCGCTCGCATCAACGCCGCCGCTCGCATGAACGGCCTCAGCTACAGCGCCCTCATCGGCGGGCTGAAGAAGGCCGGCGTCGAGCTCGACCGTCGCGTGCTGGCGGATCTCGCGGCCAACGACCCGAAGGGGTTCGAGGCCGTGGCCAAGATGGCCGTGCGCGCCTGAGACCTCGTCCGCGGCGCGGGCCGCGGGCGGCGCTCTTGTGTGACAGCTTTCGTCGGACGAGCGGGCTCGCTTGGGCCCGCGTCGTCGTGATCCATCCGCGCTTCGTGCGTGGAGCGGGCCGTAGGGTTGTCGCAGCGACGTGCCTCTGGCAGCGTGCGTCGTCGCGGCGGAGGAGCAGCGGTGGAGCTCAGCCAGATCGAGAAGGAGCTCGGTGCCCTCAAGGCGGAGGCGGAGCAGGCGCTCCCGGCGGCGTCGTCGAAGGACGCCCTCGAGCAGCTGCGCGTCGAATATCTCGGCAAGAAGGGCAAGCTGACCGGCGTGCTGCGCGGCATGGGCGGGCTCTCGCCCGACGAGCGCCCGCGGGTCGGCAAGCTCGCCAACGACGTGCGTGATCGCATCAGCGCGCTGCTCGACGCGACGCTCGCTGAGCTCGACGCGCACGAGCGTGAGCAGGAGATGGCCGCGCGCATCGACCTCACGGTGCCCGGGCGGCGCTACCTGCGCGGTCGTCGTCATCCGCTCACGCGCACGAGCGAAGACATCCTCGCGGTGCTGCGAACGCTCGGCTTCGAGCGCGCCGAGGGCCCGGAGGTCGAGCACGACTTCTACAACTTCGAGGCGCTGAACTTCCCGAAGAACCACCCCGCGCGCGACATGCAGGACACGTTCTACATCGACGAGGACGTCGTGCTGCGCACGCACACGAGCCCCGTGCAGGTGCGCGCCATGCTGAGCCTCGGCGCGCCGCCTGTGCGCCTCGCCTGCTACGGCCGCGTGTACCGCAGCGATCACGACAACACGCACTCGCCGATGTTCCACCAGATCGAGGGCCTGTACGTCGACAAGAACGTCACCTTCGGCGACCTCAAGGGCACGCTGCAGGTGTTCTGCGAAAAGATCTTCGAGCCCGGTTTGAAGGTGCGGCTGCGTCCGAGCTTCTTCCCCTTCACCGAGCCGTCGGCCGAGGTCGACATGTCCTGCTTCGCTTGCAAGGGCGAGGGCGTCGCGGACGACGTGGGCTGCCGCGTGTGCCGGGGCAGCGGCTGGATCGAGATCATGGGCGCCGGCATGGTCGATCCCGAGGTCATGCGCGCCTCGGGCTTCGATCCCGAGGAGATCACCGGCTTCGCCTTCGGCATCGGCGTCGAGCGCGTCGCCATGCTGCGCTACGGGATCGACGACATCCGGCTCTTCTTCGAGAACGATCAGCGCTTCTTGGGGCAATTCTTCTGACTTCCGAGGGCAGCGCCCCTTACCCATGCCGCACAAGGCTGACGTCGGGCGCCTGCCGCCTTTGCTCCCCTCCGCTCGCACGTCGCCAGGATTGAGCGTCATCGAGGGTTCGACATGCGTGTCAGCTTCAAGTGGCTTCGTGAGCTCGTCGATCTCCCGCCCGAGGTGACCCCGAAGGACGTCGCCACGAAGCTCACGTTCGCGGGCCTCGAGGTGGAGGCCGTGCACGATCAGGCGGCCGAGCTCGCGGGCGTCGTCGTCGCGCGCATCACGAGCAAGGAGAAGCACCCGGACGCGGACAAGCTCTCCGTCTGTGTCGTCGACGCCGGCGGTGAGCTCGTGCCGGTGGTGTGCGGGGCGCAGAACCACAACGCGGGCGATCTGGCGGTGCTCGCGAAGGTCGGCGCGAAGCTGCCGAACGGCGTGGAGATCAAGGCGACGAAGATCCGCGGCGCCACCAGTGAGGGCATGCTGTGCTCGTTCCAGGAGCTCGGCCTCGAAGGGGACAGCTCCGGCATCATCATCCTCGACCCGACGCTGTACGGCGACGTGGCGCCCGGCGCGAAGGCGGCCTCGGCGCTCGGCCGTGACGACGTCATCCTCGAGATCGCCGTCACGCCGAACCGCCCGGACGCGCTCAGCCACGTCGGCGTCGCGCGCGAGGTGACGGCGCTGCTCGGCGCGCGCTCGAAGGTGCAGCGGCCCGCTTGCGCCGAGCGCGCCGGCCCGGTCGACGACGTCGTGCAGGTGGAGATCAAGGACCTCGAGGGTTGCCCGCGCTACGCCTGCCGCGTGGTCGAGGACGTCAAGGTCGGCCCGAGCCCCGACTGGCTCGTGCAGCGCCTGGCCGCCTGCGGCGTGCGCTCGATCAACAACGTCGTCGACGTCACCAACCTCGTGATGATGGAGCGCGGCATCCCGCTGCACGCCTTCGATCTCGATCGCCTCGCCAAGGCGCGGGAGCGCGCGTCCGTCATCGTGCGCCGCGCGGAGGCCGGCGAGAAGATCCGGACGCTCGACGACAAGGTGCGTGATCTCGAGGAGGGCGACCTCGTCATCGCCGATCCGAACGGCCCCATCGCCGTCGCCGGCGTCATGGGGGGCGCCGACAGCGAGGTGCGCGAGAGCTCCACCCGCGTGTTGCTCGAGGCCGCGTGCTTCGCCCCCGTGCGCGTGCGCCGCACCGCTCGTCGTCTCGGCATCCACTCGGAGGCGAGCCACCGCTTCGAGCGCGGCACGGACCCGAACGGCGTGCGCCTCTCGCTCGACCGCGCCGCGTCCCTGCTCGCCGAGCTCGCCGGCGGCGTCGTGTGCCGCGGCGTCGTCGACGTGTACCCGCGCAAGATCGAGGAGGCGGTGGTGCCGCTGCGCCCGAAGCGCACGGCCGACTTCCTCGGCCTCAGCCCCAAGATCGTCAGCGAGACCGCGTGCTCGAAGATCCTGCTCTCCATCGGCCTCGAGGTCGCCGGCCGCGAGGGAGAGGCGGTGCGCTTCCGCGTGCCGACCTTCCGCCCGGATCTGACGCGAGAGGTCGATCTCATCGAGGAGATCGCGCGGCTGCTCGGCTACGACCAGGTGCCGGCGACGCTCCCGGCGCGCACCGGGGAGTCGCGCGGGCTGTACGACGAGCGCCGCGTCAGCGTCGAGGCGAAGGCGCGCGCGGCGCTCGAGGCGGCCGGCTTCACCGAGGCCATCAACCTCGCGTTTGCTTCCCCCGCGCTGCAGGCGCCCTTTGACGGGGACGCGCCCGAGCGCCGCATCACCATCAAGAACCCGCTCGGCGAGGACATGAGCCTCTTGCGCCGCTCGCTCCTGCCGGGCCTGCTCTCGAACGCGGCGCTCAACGCCCGTCGGGGCCACAGCAGCGTGCGCCTGTACGAGGCGGCGACGATCTTCGACGGCAGAAACCTCGCCGGCGAGCGTCCGAGCCTCGATGGCGCAGGACCGCGCGGCGGTGACGCCTGGGCCTGCGAGCGACCCATGCTGGCGGCCGTGGCGCTCGGCGAGATCGGCGCGCGGGCCTTCGACCGCCGCCCCACCGAGGTCGACTTCTACGACATGAAGGGCGTGTGCGAGAGCATCCTCGAGCGCGTCGGCGTCGACGTCGATCTGGTCTCCGGTCAGGTCAGCTTCACGCCCGCGGACAAGGGCGCCGCGTACCTGCACCCGCGCGCGCGCGCCGAGGTGAAGGTCTCCGACGAGGTCGTGGGCGTCATCGGTGAGATCCACCCCGATGTCCTCGTGCACTTCGACATGAAGGGCCCCGTGATGGCGTTCGAGCTCTGCACCGACCGGCTCGCCCAGGTCGCGCCGCCGCGCGCGGTCAGTGAGCCGCCGCCGCGCTTTCCCGCCGTGCGCCGCGACTTCGCGCTCGTCCTCGATGAGCAGGTGGCCGCGGGGGAGCTGTGCCGGATGCTCGCGCAGCACGAGTCGGTGCGCGGCCTCGTCGAGGACGTGGAGATCTTCGACATCTACCGCGGCGAGCACGTCCCCGACGGCAAGAAGTCCGTGGCGCTCTCGCTCACGCTGCGGGCGCCCGATCGCACGCTGACCGACGACGAGGTGGCGGGCATGGCGGACGCGCTCGTCGGCGCGGCGAAGGCGCGCTACGGCGCCGCGATCAGGGCGTAGACGATCGATGCTCTCGCCCCGGGCAGGCGCCCCTACATGAGCGCCGTCGGCGCACCCGCACCTCTCGCCGGCGATGAGACACGGGCGGCGGGCCACCGGGCGCGTGGCTCGGGAGCACCGGTCTACGGAGCACCGGTCTACGGAGCACCGGGTGCCGGAGCACCGGGTGCCGGAGCCCCTGGCGCGGAGTTGATTGCACGACGGACGCGGTTCGCGGTTATGCTCCCGGACTCGTCGACGGTGTTGTAGCGTCAGCGGACGATTTCACCGGCGATCGCGCGAGGCTGTTCATGATCGATCGAGGCGGAAGAGGCAGCGCTGACGGCTTGGGGGATGGCGGCGCCAAGACGATGACCAAGGCGGACATCATCGAGAGCGTCTACGAGAAGGTCGGCTTCTCGAAGAAGGAGTCCTCCGAGCTCGTCGAGGTCGTCTTCGAGACGATGAAGAGCACCCTCGAGCGCGGCGAGAAGGTGAAGATCTCCGGCTTCGGCAAGTTCGAGGTGCGCTACAAGCGCCCCCGTCGGGGACGCAACCCGCAGACCAACGACGAGATCGTGATCGAGGAGCGCAACGTGCTCTCGTTCAAGCCGAGCCAGGTCCTGAAGAACGCGCTGGCCGGTGACGCCGCCGCGCTGCCCACGTCGACCAACGAGGACGACGAGAGCGAGTTCGACTGATGCTGGACGTGAGGACGGATCGTGTCGCGGGTCTCCTCGCGACGGTGAACGTGTCTCCGCGCCGCGGCTCTCTGGGGGAGCGATGACCGGGCAGGGCTCCAAAGACGCTTCCTCGTCGATCTGGCTCGCCGTCGAGCGCGTCGGGCTACCCGACAAGAAGTACTTCAAGATCGGTGAGGTCGCCGCGCTCGTCGGCGTCGAGCCGCACGTCTTGCGTTACTGGCAGACGCAGTTCCCCCAGGTGCGGCCGCAGAAGTCCCGCAGCGGGCATCGCCTCTACCGGCGCAAGGACGTCGAGACGCTGCTCCTCGTGCGGGAGCTCTTGCACGTGCAGCGCTTCACCATCGCGGGCGCGCGGCAGGCGCTGCGGGGGCTCGTGAAGAGCGAGCGTCCCGGCACCGGTCTCCCCGCGGCCGTGGACGACGAGGTGCCCGTCGCCCGCGCGCGTCCCCTCGCGGCGCCGCCGCGCGCGGCCGCCACCGAGGTCATGCGCGTGGAGGCCTTTGGCCTCGAGCACGACGAGCTCGACGACGCGCTCTCCCGCCAGCTCCTCGAGGCGAGCGCCGGTGACGCGATCACGGCCGTGGACGCCATCGCTCTCGACGACGACGCCATCGGGCAGGGCGGCCCGCTGCTCGCCGCCCGGCCAAACGCCGCCGCCGCCGGAGATGCCGAGCAAGTCCTGATGTCGTCCAGAAGCCTCGAGACGGCGCCCGCGCTCGCGTCGATGTCGTCCTCGTCGTCGCCGGCGTCGTCGGCCGCTATGCCGGAACGGTCGACGTTGCCGAAGAGCGCCGCGACGACGCCCGCCGCGAGAGTGACGACGACGGCCGTCGCGCTCCCTGTGCCCTCGTCGCCACTGCCCTCGTCGCCGCTGCCCTCGTCGCCGCTGCCCTCGTCGCCGCTGCCCTCGAGCGCCGCGGCGTCGTCCGCGCTGCGGGAGCGGGCACGCAAAGAGCAACTCGGCTTCGGCTTCATCCCCTCGAACCGCGGCGCGCTCGAGGCCGCGCGCAGCGAGGTCCTGGCGCTGATGAACCTCCTCGATCGCGAGGACGCCGCCGCGAACCGCTTGCGCGCACGCCCCGCAGCCGCAAAGACGTAGCGTGCCGAACGTCCTCGCTCTGCTGTTCCTCTCCGTGGGCCTCGCTCCGCTGCAAGTGGGCGCGCAGCCGATCCCTCCCGCTGCGCCGGCTCCGGCGCCGCAGCCGGCCGGCCGCGCCTTCCGGCTCGAGCAGCCGGTGTTGCTGCACTTCTCCGTCGACACCAACGTCGGCCCGATCGAGGGCACGATCGCGGTGCGGGACGTGATCGGGCGCGGCCTCGAGGGCTGGGGCCGCTTCGAGCTCGTGCTCCGGCTCGATCCCGGCAGCGTGAGCACGGGCGACCCGCTGCGCGATCGCGTCATCCGGGACCGGGTGCTGCAAGCGGCCCGGGGCCCTCTCGTGCTGGCCGCCTATACGCGCCTCTCGCCGTCGCGAGGGGCCGCCGCCGAGGGGGCGGACGCCAGCGCGCCGGCCCTGCCTGCCGCGCTCGGCGTGCTCGACGAGCGGCGCGGCAGGAAGCAGGTGGAGCTGCGCTACCAATGGGAAGGCGACGCAGCGCGCGGGACGCTGCGGATCGAGCACAGCGCCAGCTTGGACGCGCTAGGGCTCGCCGCGGCCCCCCATCCCTTCGTGCAGCTCGCGGGCCCGGTCCGGCTTCGCCTGGAGGCGCCGCTGGTGCGCGAACGCTAGGCTGCTGCGCAATGGCGCAGACGGCGCGGTTTTCCGCGCTACAGTCGCGGGGGAGCACGAGGAGGGTGCACAGCTGGCCGACCTGTTCTCGAACCTGCCCGATCGCGTACGGCTCATGGAGGTCGGTCCGAGAGACGGCCTCCAGAACGAGAAGACCGTCGTGGAGACCGCCGCGAAGATCGCCTTCATCGAGGATCTCGTCCGGGCGGGGCACAGCCGCGTCGAGGTGACGGCCTTCGTGAACCCGCGTTGGATCCCGCCGCTGGCCGACCACGCGGAGGTCGCGCGCGGGGTGCAAAAGCACCCGGGCGTGGTGTTCGCCGCGCTGGTCCCGAACATGAAGGGATACGAAGGCGCGCGCGCCGCCGGCGTCGACGAGGTCTCCTTTGTGCTCGCCGCCACCGACGGACACAACAAGAAGAACATCAACGCCACCACGGACGAGGCCCTCGCGCGCTACGTCGAGGTCGCCGATCGCGCGCGGGAAGACGGCATCCCCTTCCGCGGTTACGTGTCGTGCGCGTACGGCTGCCCCTACGAGGGCGACGTCCCCTACGCCAAGGTGGTGAAGGTGGCCAAGGCGCTCCTCGAGCTCGGCGCCTACGAGCTGAGCATCGGCGACACCATTGGCGTCGGGAATCCCAAGCAGTGCGCCGAGCTCATGCGCGCGCTCGGCGACGAGATCCCGCTCGAGAAGGTGGCCCTTCACCTGCACGACACGCGCGGCACCGCGCTCGCGAACGTCGTCGCCGGGCTGCTGAGCGGCGTGCGCTCGTTCGACAGCTCCGCCGGCGGGCTCGGCGGCTGCCCCTACGCGCCCGGCGCGTCGGGCAACCTCGCGACCGAGGATCTCGTCTACATGCTGCACGGCATGGGCATCGAGACCGGCGTCGACCTCGACAAGCTGTGCGACGCGTCGCTGCAGATGGAGCGACTGCTCGGCCGCCAGCTGCCCTCGAAGGTGCTCGCCGCGGCGCGCAGCCAGAGGGAAGCGTGCGCGCTGTGAGCGATCCTGTCCTTCCGCCGTCGCCCCGCACGGTCCTGCTGATCGCGGCGGCGTTGCTCGCCTCCCTGGCGGCCGGCTCGTCCTCGTGCAAGCGCGAGCCGGAGCCGCTCGCCCTGCGCAAGGTGCTCATCGACGTGGCGCCCGGCGCGGACGGGCCCGGCGGCGTGCTCGATCGCGAGCGCGTGCGCGCGCTCATCGAGGCCGTCATCGACGAGGATCGACGCTTCCAGCGCAGCGACGATCGGGACGCGGCCGTGCTGCGGGTGCGCCTCGAGTCCACCGCGCTCCTGCCGCCGCACGAGGGCACGAGCGCCGGCGGCACCTTGAGCATGAGCGTCGAGGTGAGCGGCGGCGTGCCGGGCGAGCCGCTGAAGCGCTACGAGTACCGCGGTCACTCCATGGCGAGCCTCTCGTCGACGGAGGGCGCGGAGAGCAGCGGCGGCCTCGACTTCGGCACCTTGCTCGAGAGCGCGTTTCGGGACGCGGTGTCGCAGGTGCTCGCGGCGCGCGGCGCACAGAGCGCCGAGAGTGCCGCGCTGCTCGCCTGGCTCGACGACGAGTCGGCCGCGGCGGAGCAACGACGACAAGCCATCCGCATCCTCGGGGCGCGCAAGGAGCAGAGCGCGGTCCCCTCGCTGATGCGCGCGCTCGCCGGCGACGACCGGGAGATCGCGCAGGCCGCCCTCGGCGCGCTCACGCTCATCGGCGACGCGCGCGCGGCGCCGGCCGTCATCGAGTACTCCGAGGGCAAGTCGAGCCTCGTGCGCAAGCAGGTCATCGAGGCGCTGCGCGTCATGGGCTCACCGCTCGGCAAGGCGTGGCTGTTCACGCTCTCGACGGGGCACCCGGACACCGACGTGCGGGTCGCGGCCGAGCGCGCGCTCGCCGAGCTGGAGCAGCGGCCGGTGGATCTCGAGGTCACCCGCCTCGCGGAGCACGATGACGGCGATGAGCCCGAGGCCGCCACCCCCTGACGAGAAGGCGCTCACGAGGCAGGTGCGCGTGCCGCACCCTCGTGGGGCGTCCCACGACGTCCGGCGAGCGGACGGCGCCCGGCGCTTCTTGAGCCTGTCGGCCGCCATCGCCACCGGCGCGACGCTCACGGGCGCGGTCGCCTTCGGCATCTTCGGCCTGTTCGCGGCGGCGGTGGTCGCCGTACCCGCCGTCCTGCTCGTCTGGGGGCGCTCCCGAACGCTGACGGTCCGCGTCGACGATCGCTTCGTCACGCTGCCGGACGGCAGCGCGCTCCCGAAGGGCGAGGGCGCCTTGATCGCCGACTCGGTCGAGTACCGGGACGCGAAGGGCAACGTGCACTACCGCTGGCAGCTGTCGCACTCGCACGCCGGCGTCTTCGAGCGCCAGTGCACGGATCCGCGCGTGGCGCGTGCCTGTGCCGAGGCGTTGGCCTTCGCCGGCGGCTGGCCCCTGCTGTGGCGCCCGCACGGAGATCGGGAAGAGCGCCGCGCGCCGGACGAGCTCGATGTGCCGCTCGCCGTGCGCGAGGCGCGCGAGCCCTCGATCCCGCTGGCGCGCGCCGCGCCCGTAGACCCGGTCTACGTCGACGAGCGCGTCGGCGAGGCCGGCGTGCGCCTGCGCTGCACGTCGCTGCTGCTGCCGTCGACGCCCCGACACTGGCTGTCGGTATTTTTGACGGGCGCCGCCGTCGTCGTCGGCTTCGGCATGAGCGCGGACCCGCCGTTGATCGTCGGCCTGTGCGCGCTCGCCGTGGTGGGCGTGATGATGCTGCCGCTGACGACGCCCGAGCTCCTCGTGACGACGTCGGGCATCGAGCTGCGCTACCGCATGGTCGGCGGCATCACGCTGCGCACCCGGACGCTGCGCTCGTCGGAGATCGAGAGCCTGTACGTCGAGACACCGCTGCGCGCCACGTTGGTGGCGGCGGGCGACGGCTTCCACAAGGTGATCGCGCGCGGCCTCGATCCCGCCGAGGGGCAGTGGCTTCGCGGCGTCGTCGTCCAGGCGCTGACCGGCACGCCGCCGCCGAGCGCTGCCGGCGCGGCGGACCCGCTCGCCCCGCCGGCGGGGACCTGCCCGGCCTGCGCGCGGCACGGGCTCGAGCGCGTCGGCGGCGAGCTCGACGAGGAACGCTGCCCTGCCTGCGGGGGACGCTTCCTGTCGGCGCACGGCACGGAGCGCCTCGTCGAGGGAGAGCTCGGCATCACGCGCGACGTGTTGCGCGCGCTCGCCGGCTACTTCGCGGGCGAGCGTCGCCACTGCCCGTCGTGCCGTTCGCGCACGTCGCCGGTGCGGCTGAAGGGCGTCATGGCCGATCTCTGTCAGGGCTGCGGCGGGCTCTGGCTCGACGCCGGGGAACTCTCGGAGCTCTCGCACGGGCGCTACGACGGCTGAGCGTGCTATCGAGTCGGGGTCATGCGCGACCTTCCGAAGTCCACGCCGCTCGCCGCCGCCTGTGCCCTCATCGTCGTCGTCGCGGCCGCTTGCGCGACCACGCGGGGAGGAGCGGGCGCCTCCGAACGCGCGCGCGATTACTACCCGCTCGCCGTCGGGAACTCCTGGACCTACCGCATCACGCCGTCGCCGCCGGACACCCCCGAGGGCGAGATCGCCATCGTGTCCGAGCAGGACGGCTTCTTCGCGCTCAACGTCGGCGGGAAGCTCGCCACGCGCGCGACCAGCGTCACCGACGGAACGCGCAACCTCATCGAGGAGCCGCTCGAGGTCGGGCATGAGTGGGTGGCGGTGCCGGCGCCGTCCGCCGTCGAGCGCTATCGCATCGTCGCCACCGACGCGGACGTGAAGGTGCCGGCGGGCATGTTCCGAGGTTGCGTGCAGGTCCAGATCGAGCAGGAGGTGATGAGCCGCGAGGGCGTGAAGGGCCGCCTCGTCGGCGTGTGGTCGTATGCGCCCGGCGTCGGCCCCATCCACTTCATCCAGCGCGTACACGTCGGTGACGACGCGCCGGCGCGGAAAAACGTGGAGTACACCCTCGTGCGCTATCGCGTCGGCGACGCGAAGTAGGGCGAGCGCAAGGTGGTGTTCGCTCACACAGTCCCAAAAGTATCGAGTGCCCTGTCGCGGCTGGCACAGGCCCGGGAGGTGCCGCTGTTCCTGCGCGCGCTGGCCACCGCGGTCCGCCTCGAAAGCCAGGGCCGGGACGCGGTGCTGGCGCTCCGGCGCGCGCGCCTACGCCGTGTGCTCGACGCCGCGCGGCAGACGAGGCTCTACGCGGGAGCGCTCTCACCCGACGACGCGCGCGCCGGCCGCCTCGAGCGGGTGGCGCCGCTCAGCAAGCAGGCCTTCCTCACGCGCGTGGAGGACACCATCTCCGCGGGCGACGTCGAGCGCGCGCAGCTCGAGCGTTGGATCCGCGATCCAGCGAAGGCCGGGCAGCTCCTGAACGGTCGCTACCTCGTGGCCATGACGTCGGGGACCACGGGACAGGTGGGCATCTTCCTGAACGACCTCGAGAGCTGGGCGCACACGCGGGCCATCACCTTCGCGCGCATCTTCCGCGGGCGCTTCGGCGCCAGAGACCTCTCCTGGATGCTGAAGGGCGAGCGCTACCGCATGTCCTTCGTCGTGGCCTCGGGCGGGCACTACATGACCTCGCTGCTCGCCGGTCGTGTGCCGCGCATCGGCTCCCTCGTCATCTCCGCGGAGGTGCTTTCGATCGAGATGCCGGTCCCGGCCATGGTGCGGCAGCTCAACGATCAAGAGCCCCATCTGCTGCACAGCTACCCGACGCTGCTCGAGCTGCTCGCCCACGAGCAGCGACGAGGCGCGCTGCACATCGCGCCCGAGATCATCACCGCCGGATCGGAGCCGCTCACGCCGACGTGTCGTCAGGCGCTCGAGGAGGCGTTCCCCGGCGCGCGCCTGGTCGAGACCTACGCCGCCACCGAGTGCGTCCCCATGGCGACCTCGTGCCCGTACGGCTCGCTGCACGTGAACGAGGACGCGTGCATCCTCGAGGCCGTCGGCGATGACGACCGGCCCCTGGCGGCGGGCGAGCGCGCCGAGCGCGTGCTGGTGACGAACCTTTTGAACACGGCGCAGCCGCTCCTGCGCTACGAGGTCAGCGATCAGCTCCAGCTCGACGCCGAGCCGTGCGGCTGCGGCTCCCCCTTCGGGCGCGTGCGCGTGCACGGCCGCAGCGACGACACGTTCTTTCTGCACGATCGCGCCGGGGCCTTCCAAGCGCACCCGCCGATCCCGCTGGAGCTCGTCTTCCTCGCCGTCCCGGGGCTGCTCCAGTACCAGCTCGTGCACGAGCGCCAGAACGAGCTTCGCGTCCACTTCGTCGCGGAGCCGGGCGCGTCCGGCGGCGAGGTCGGCCGGCTCATCGGCGCGCAGCTCGGCCGCTACCTGGCGGATCACGATCTCGAGGAGAGCGTGCGCGTCAGCCTCGAGCAGGTGGACGCCATCGAGCGCCACGGGGCGAGCCGCAAGGTGCGTCAGATCCTGAGCCGCGTGGAGCGACCGAGCGGCGACGCCAAGAGCGGCCTCGTGGTGCGCGAGCGACGTCGTCGGCCGCGCGTGTCGTAGAGGATGGCGAGATCGAGCTCGGCGAGCGACCCGGTCTGCAAGGGAACCCGGACGGGGGGCAAGGGCACACGGCACACGGGGTCGGGAGGCCGTTGTCCCCTTCGGGGACACGCCCTAGAGGAAGGTCTGAGGGACACTATGGCGGACACGGCGCGCGGCACGTTCATCGTCATCGAGGGCCCCGACGGGACGGGCACCACGACGCAGGCCCGTTCGCTGGCGAAGGTGCTCGAGGCCGCCGGCCACAAGACGCACGTCACGGCCGAGCCGTCGAGCAACACCATCGGCAAGCTCACCCGCGAGTGGCTGCGCGACCGGCCCATGGACATCGCCGCCTGGCGCACGCTCGCGCTCTTGTTCGCGGCCGATCGGCTCGACCACGTCGCGCACGAGATCCAGCCGAAGCTCGACGAGGGCGTGCACGTCATCTGCGATCGCTATCGGCTCTCGAGCCTCGTGTACCAGGGCC
>CAYLZW010000036.1:0-31635 GCA_964388085.1 uncultured Myxococcales bacterium
GGCCCGCCGCGATGGAGGCGTCGTCCTCGATGATCAGGATGCGCAGCTTCGTCATGCGGCGGCTCTCACGGCTCTCCTCGGCCTCGCTCTCGTCTACTCGAAGATCTGGTACTGGACCACGTCCTCCACCTGCAGCGCGGGGCGCGCGATGGGCAGCGCCGCCGCGTGCACGAGCTCGAGGTCGAACGAGCAGTCACCGTCGACGTCGACGGTGAAGAAGAGCTCCTCGCCGAGGAAGCGGATGGCGGCCGGCTCCCCGACGACCTCGCCGTCGAGCACGAAGCGCACCTTCTCGGAGCCGACGTCGAGCCGATAGCGGTGCGAGGCGGTGTCGAGCGTCACCTCGTCGAGCTCGGGCGGCTGCTGCGGCACGCTGTTGGCGTTCGGCCCGACCTCGAGCTGCGCGACGAGACCCTGCTGCACGAAGAAGCCGAGCGACGGCGGATCGAGGCCGCTGTTCACGTCCGACGTGAAGCCGAGGTAGAGCGGGTCGCAGTTGACGCCGTTGATGCGCCCCTTGAACGTCAGCGAGAAGGGCGGTGTCAGCCCCAGGGTCGAGACGAGCTGCTGGTTGTCGGCGACGTTCACGCGCCCGCCCTGCACGTCGGGCGCGCCGCCGGTGCCGAAAGACTCCCAGCGGGAGTCATCGAGCGCGTCGCCGAGGAAGTCCTCGAACAAGAGCGGGAACACGCCGGCAGCGTCGTCCTGGAAGCCGGGCTCGCGCTCGCCGGTCTGCGTCTCGATCCAGCCGAGCTGCGCTCGTTGCCCGAGCGCGACCTCCTCCTGCACGGGCGCGTACAGGAGCAGGTGGTCGTCGTAGACGTCGCGCCACAGCGGCACGGCGCTCCAAGCGCCGGCGGCGAACGAGTAGAACGTCATCCTGCCGTCGACGCCGAGCGCGGCCGTGTCGAGGATCCCGCCGGCGCCGATGCGCAGCGGCAGCGCGGCGCCCGCGGCCAGCGGCTGGTCGGACGACGTGTTCTCCACGACGACGAGCTGGCGGCTGCCGAAGCGAACGTCGTTCCAGGGCGGCGGCGTACAGAGGCCCGACACGCAGCCTCGCCCCGCTGCGCACTCGTCCACGGTGCCGCAGCGCAGATAGCCCTGCTCGTCGAGCGCGGGCGAGAACAGGCAGGCGCTCGAGCAGGCGCCGGCGAGCAGGAGGAGGAGGAGGCGCGCCATCAATCGAGCAACCTCGGCCGCATCTCGTCGCTCTCGGGCGCGCCGGCGGCAGGTGCATGGAAGCTCTCGAGCTCTTCGGGCGCAGGCGTGGTGACGAGGTCGGCGACGAACAGTCCGCCCGCGCTTACGAGGCCGACGGCGGACAGCACGTAGAGCAGGTTGGCGGTGAACGCGAAGGTCTCGCCGCGCGTCAGCAGGTCCGCGTCGCGCGGCAGGATGAGCAGCTGCGCCTCCGCCCGCCGCTCCGCCTCGAGCTGATCGAGCAGCGCGAGCGTACCGAACAGCGCCCCACCCGCGAGCCCCACGGCGGCGGCGCCCGCGACGGACGCCGGGATCCAAGGCCCCCCGAGCACACCCGCGCGCACCTCGCCGTCGTCGCTCGCCACGGGCAGCGCTGCCGTGGGCCGCTCGGCGCGCAGCACCACCTCGACGCGCGTCACCTCCCGAAAGCGCACGTCGGCGCGCCGGGTGACGCTCACATAGCCCGGCTGCTCGACCGTGATCTCGTGCTCTCCCTCGACGACGCCCTCGAGCGCCTCCGCGAAAGGCAGCGTCCCCGCCAGCGCTCCGTCGACGAGCACGTTGGCGCCGGCAGGCTCGCCGACGACGTACAGGCCGCCCGCGAGCGCCTCCGGCTTGAACGCTCGGCGCACGAGGCGATCGAGCCAGTAGCCCATGTCCTCGCGCGTGCCGATGACGCGCTCGGTGACGTCACGCAGCGCAGCCTTCGAGCTCGGCTCGACGACCACCAGGCGGACCTCGAAGCCCTCCTCCGTCTCCGACACGACGCCGGTGGCGAGCAGGTCGGCGCCGCGCGCGTAGGCGAGCCTCGTGAGGCAGCCGGGATCGACCCCACAGCGGAAGCCCTCGCGCGCGTCGGACCGCTGGCGCGGGAGCAGCTTCAGGAAGTCGCTGGCGACGAGCCGCTCGCGCAAGAGCGCGTCGACACCGCGAGCCTGCTTCGCAGGGACGCCCTTCGCCGCCGAGAGGGGCAGCACGGTGACGGCGGGCGCGCCCTCGGCGGCGCCGGGCGCGGCGGTGAGCAAGGCGAGCGCGACGACGGTGCAGAGCATCGAGCGCGTCCCCTACTCTTCGATACGGAACGCTTCGCGCGCGCGGCCTTCACTCGGATCGAACACGAAGAACGCGACCGACGTCCCCGCGAGCAGGCCGGCCACGCCGAGGAAGGTGCCGGCGCCGATGGCGACGATGCTCTGCTGCAAGCGCGCCTCTTCGACCTCGAGGGCGGGCGCGGCGCGAGCCTCCAGGTCGCCGATGTGGGCCTGGTACACGAGCGCGCCGACGCCCGCGGTGCCGGCCAGGAGCGCCGCCGTCAGCGATCCCGCCAATAGGCGCGTGCTGAGCTCCATGCCGAGATCAGGACCCTCCGGCGCGGCCAGGGGCGCGACCGGATCCACCGGGGTCGGCAGCGCCTCCGCGTCGACGGCGGCGCAGCGCTCGGTGCGATCGAACACGTCCGCGCACGGGTCCGCGGAGGGGAGCGGCAGCGCGAGCAAGGTGAGCAAGAGCAGGGTCATATCGCGGCTCCCGTGTCGGGCGACGTCGTCGCCGCTGCGCCTCGCGCCTGGCTGCGCTTCAGCTCGCGTAGCCAGAAGAACGCCGTCACCGGCAACACCGCGAGCGAGACGAGCTGTGACGTCGACAGCGTGCCGCCGAGCCAGACGCCGCGGTCGCCGTCGGCGCGGAACATCTCGGTGACGAAGCGCCACACCGAGTAGCTCGCGATGAGCAAGCCGAACAGCTCGCCCGCGAAGCGGCGGCGCGGGTAGTACCAGAGGCAGCACGCGAACGCCGCGAAGCCGAAGGCAGCGTCGTAGAGCTGCACGGGATGGACGTGCGCGCCGCCGGTCGGGTGCCCGGCCGGAAAGACCACCGCCCACGCCACGTCGGCGTCGGCGCCGTAACAGCAGCCCGCCATGAAGCAGCCGAGCCGCCCGATGCCGATGCCGAGCGCGAGGCCGGGAGCGGCGTAGTCCCCGAAGGCGCCCTTGTCTCGAAAGCCGGCCCGCAGCGTGAACAGGTAGCCCATGCCGAGGGCGCCGACGACGCCGCCGTAGAACACGTAGCCCGACTCGAACAAGCGCGCCCAGTGCCAGGGGTCCACCTGGATGAGGTCCCAAAAGCCCTCGGCGATGCGCCCGTCCGGCAGGTGATGCCCGGCGCTCTCGAACAGCGTGTGAAAGACCTTGGCGCCGAGCACCGCGCTCAGCACGACGACGATGCCCATCTCGAGCAGGTCACGCACCGCGCGCCCGTCCCGGAGGCCGAGCCACAGGCCGATGCCGACGCCGAGCACATAGCCGAGCACGGTGGCGGTGGCGTAGACGTTGATGCCGAAGACTTCGGGCAGCACGGGCGCTCCTCAGGTCCGTCCGTCATCGCCTCCCGTCGCTGCGATTGCAAGCGCGGCCCCGCCTCCGGCCGGCGGCCACGGAGCGGATTCTACCGCGAGCCGGCATGCGGTATCCCACCCCCATGCATGACCCCGCCCTGCTCCAGGAAGCCTTGGCCGAGCTGCCGGACGACATCGGCCAGAGCCCGCTGTTCAACGCAGACCTCGCCCCGGTGCCGAAGGCGCGCCGCAATTGGACGACGTACAACTTCGCCGCGCTGTGGATCTCCATGGCGCACTGCATCCCGACTTACATGATGGCGGGCGGCCTCGTCGCCGTCGGCATGAGCTGGGGTCAGGCGCTGTTCACGATCGGGCTCGGCAACATCATCGTGCTCGTGCCCATCCTGTTGAACGCGCACCCGGGCGCCAAGTACGGCATCCCCTTCCCCGTGCTCGCGCGCTCTTCGTTCGGCACCGCCGGCGCCAACGTGCCCGCGGTCCTGCGCGCGCTGGTCGCTTGCGGCTGGTTCGGCATCCAGACCTTCATCGGCGGCGAGGCGGTGAAGACCTTCATCGTCGCGCTCTGGCCGGGCTTCGCCACCCTCGGGGGCGAGGCCACGCTGCTCGGCCTCTCGCTCTCGAGCGCGCTCACCTTCCTCGTGTTCTGGGCGCTCAACATCTTCATCATCTACCGCGGCATGAACGCCGTGCGCGTGTTCGAGAACTGGGCGGCGCCGCTCGTCCTCGTCATGGCCGCGGCGCTGATGGTGTGGGTCGTGTGGCGCGCGGGCGGCCTCGGCCCCATGCTCGACCAGCCGTCGAAGTTCGAGAGCTTCGGCGAGTTCTGGGTCGTGTTCATCCCCTCGCTCACCGGCATGATCGGCTTCTGGGCGACGCTGTCGTTGAACATCCCCGACTTCACCCGCTTCGGGCGCAGCCAGAAGGAGCAGATGCTCGGCCAGACGCTCGGCCTGCCGACCACGATGATCCTGTTCTCGGCCATGGGCGTCGTCGTCACCAGCGCGTCGCACGCGATCCTCACCGGCGTCGACATCGGCAAGCTCTGGGACCCGGTGTTCATCCTCGCGCAGCTCACCTCGTCCACGCCGCCGCCCGGCCTGAGCGAGCCGCTGATCGCCTCCTCGGCCGTCCGCCTGCTCGTCGCCGTGCTCGCGCTCTTCGGCATCGCCGTCGCCACCATCTCGGTGAACATCGCGGCCAACGTCGTGAGCCCGGCCAACGACTTCGCCAACCTGGCGCCGCGCAAGATCTCGTTCAAGACCGGCGGCCTCATCACCGGCCTGCTCGGCCTCGCCATCATGCCGTGGAAGCTCCTGGCGAGCGCGGACGCGTACATCTTCAACTGGTTGATCGGCTACTCGGCGCTGCTCGGTCCCATCGCCGGCGTCATGATCGCCGACTACTGGCTGCTGCGAAAGCGAGAGCTCGACGTCCCCGACCTCTACCGCGTGGGCGGGCGTTATCCGCGCTGGAACCCTGCGGCGATGATCGCGCTCGTCGCCGGCATCTTGCCGAACGTGCCCGGCTTTCTGATGAGCGCGAGGGTCATCGGCGGCGCCGACGAGCCCGGCTTCTTCAACGCCATCTACCCGTACGCGTGGTTCAGCGGGTTCTTCTTCGCCGGGCTGCTCTACCTGGTGCTCGCGCAACGCTTCGGCATGGGCGGCGCCCTCAAGCCCCCACCGGCGGTGTAGACGCGTGAACGGCAGCGAAGCCGCCGGCGCCTCCTCGAGCCGGCGGGAGGATGTCCGGCGCCGCGCCATCTGGTAGCAGACGCCGCATGCCGCACGTCCTCGGGCTCACGCTGCTGTTCGCGCTGGCGCCGCCGCCATCGTTCGAGGTCTCCGGGGACGTACGCGACGCGCTCTACCTCGCCGGCAGCGACGAGAGCGCGGGGGTGTGGCTCTCCCGCAGCGGACGCGGAGGCGAGCGGCAGATGGTGCGCCTCGGCGAGCGCGGCGCCGACGAGGGCCGCGTCGTGCGCGTGCCCGAGGGCGCCGTCGCGGTGGACGCCTGCGCCGGCCGCGGCCTCGTGTTCAGCGACGCACGCGGCGTCGTGGGCAGCGACGGCACACGCCTGCTCGAAGGCGCCGTCCTGCTCGCCGTGCCCGACCCGACGGCGCTCTATGTCGCCCCCCTGTGCGGCGATGTGGCCGAGTCCACAGCTGAGCTGCGGATCGCCGTCCACGGCGGCCTGCGCGTGCTCGCGGCCGACGGCAGCGTCGTCACCTTGCCCTTTCAGCATCGCGCGCGCGCGTACTCGGGGCAGGTCCAGCGCGGCCTGCGCGCGAGCCGGCCGTACGCGCTGGCCTTGTCGCTGTACGCGCCGCACCTGAACGACGCCGACGTAAACGGCGACGGCAAGATCGATCTCGTCGTCGTGCACGAGGGCCGCGCCGGCGTGTTCCTGCGCGCTGCCGACGGCAAGCTCTCCGCCAAGGGCGCCGTCGTGCGCGAGCTGACGAGCCGCCTCTCCGGCAGCGACGACGTGGACGTGCGCGTCTTGACCGGTGACGTCGACGGCGACGCGCGCGACGACGTGGTCGTCTCGCTCACCGAAGGGGCCGTCCCCGAGCGCTCCTCCGTGCGCGTGCTCGCCGGTAAGGCCCTCCTCGACAAGGGCAGCCCTCGCCTGCTCTGGCAGCGCGACGGCCTCTCGGCGCCGCTTGGCCTCGTCACGCGCCCGCGCGGAGAGGCCATCGTCGTCGGGGAGGTCGACACCAGCCTGGTCGCCCTCGGCGCGGCGCTGTTCACCGGCGAGGTGCCGCTGAAGGTCCGCCTGCACGAGCCGTCCGGACGAGGCAGCGCTCGCGTCCTCGAGCTCACGGCGCAGCTCGACGTCCGCGGCGGACGCATGGCGGGCGCGATGCCCGTCGTCAGCGTCGACTTCGACGGGGACGGCCGCGAAGACCTGCTGGACCTCGGCCGCCCCGGCCGCGCGGCGCTGCACCCCGGCAGCGACACCGGCTTCCTGAAGGAGCCCGTCGCCGAGTGGCGCGTCAGCGCCTTCAGCCACGTCGTCCCGCTGCCCGCGCTGCCCGGCGTCGTCCTCGTGGGCGAGCCCGCGGGCGGCAAGACGCGGGTCACCGTCGTCAGCGGCGGCAAGGCCCGCGCGGCTCGGCGCTAGCAGGCTGCTGAAAAACGCTGCCTCGCTCGCTGCGCGGTGCGAAGCCCCATGATACGAGCGCTGCTACGAACCCGCGAATCCGGCAACTCTCGTCGAGAAACGCTCATGAGTCGATCCATCGATGCGAAGGCGAGGCGCTCGTCAGGCTGCTGAAAACGCCCTTGTGGCGTTTTTCAGCAGCCTGCTAGGGCGTCTCCCCAAAGAGAAGGGGCCGCCCCGGCAGGAGCAGCCCCTCTCGAGCGCGCGAGCACAGCCGGCGCCGATCTCGCTCAGGCGAGCTCGTCGTCGGTTGGCTCGTCGGCGCGGGCGGGGAACAGGCCCTTGGGAGGCTGGGCGAGTCCCATGCCGGCGCCGAGGATGGCGCCGATGCCGACGCCGAGCGGCAGCGCGTCGAACGCCGTCGTGCGGATGAACCAGAAGGCCGACTCGACGAGGCTCGTCGGTCCCATCCAGGAGGTCTCGACCGCGCAGGCGGCGGCGCCGGCGCTGACGACGATGAACGAGCCGACCATGCCGAGGGCGGCGCCGAGCAGCGTCGAGATCGGCACCACGCGCACGCGGCTCGACCAGGCGTCGTCACCGCGCAAGGCCTCGGTGGCCTCGAGCAGGCGCACCACGATGCGCTCGCCGACGAGGCGGCCGACGACGGCGAAGACCACGAGGTCCGTGAGGATCACGAAGGGGGCCTCCGGCCAGGTGCCGAAGGTGAAGATCTGCGGCTCGAGCAGCGGCAGGCCCATGCCCGCGACCACCGTCAGCACGGCGCCGAGGAAGCCGAGCCGGCGGGCGTGGTGCAGGCGCAGCGGATCCATGCGCACGAGCTCGCCCAGGCGATCCTCGACCGCCATGTAGGCGCTCTCCACACGTGCCCGTTGGCGATCGCGTGCGCGCAGCGCGTCCTTGCGACGCCCCGTGGCGTACAGCAGCGCCGACAGCAGGCTCGCCTCGATGCCGCGCCAGAGCAGCGTCAGCTCTCGGCCGAGGCCGATGCGGCTCGGCGCCGCGACGAGGAAGGTCATCACCGGCACGCCGATGAGGACCAGCGCCGAGATGAGCGGAACGCGAGCGACCGGTGACGCGTTCAGCGCGAAGAGCGCTCCTAACAGGAGCACGGACGTGAAGACGCAGCGGTCCTTGGCAGCGGCCGCATTGGTGGAGCACGAGCGCATCTCTGGCCTCCCAGGACGAGCACGCGCCGGCGCGCCGTCCGATCTCTGCGATCACAAATCAGTGTACCGACCGTGAGATTCCAGAGCCAACCGACACCGGGACGATCGTGAGCTGGGCTACACAGCGAGACAGGGGGAACCGGCGCTGCAGAGGCGCGGCTCGACAAAGGCGCGCGCTTCGGAAGAGACTGCCCGCGCTCGGCAGGACGCGTCCCGTCGCCGCCGGGCCACCACTGGAGGCCTCGGCTTTGCGACTCGCCTGCCCGACCCCAAAGAACCTCGTCCACCGCGTCCTCTTGCGCGGCGCCCTCGCCTGTAGCCTGCTGTTCCTCGTCGGCTGCGACGGCCCGCACAGCATCGTGCACGGGCTCAGCGAGCTCGAGGCCAACGAGGTCATCGTCGTGCTCGACAGCCAGGGGATCAGCGGCTCGAAGCTGCTCGAGGAGGGCCGCGTGGTCACCTGGGCGGTGCAGGTGCCGGGCAGCCGCAGCAAGGACGCGCTGCGCATCCTCGTGGCCAACAAGCTGCCGAAGGCGCGCAGCACCGGCCTCAAGGAGGTCTACCCCGCGGGCTCGAGCGGCCTCATCCCGACGCAGACCGAGGAGAAGGCCAAGTTCCTGATGGCGATGCAGGGCGAGATCGAGACCATGCTGAAGTCGCTGCCCGGCATCCAGAGCGCCAACGTCTCCGTCGTGGTGCCCGAGAAGGACGTCATCCGCGACGTCGACACGCCGCCGCCGCCGCCCACCGCCTCGGTCGCCATCGTCTACAACCCCGAGGACGGCGGCAAGAAGCCCGTCGACGAGGAGCGCATCCAGAAGCTGGTGGCCAACGGCGTCGAGGGCCTGAAGCCGCAGAACGTGCAGGTGCTGATGAAGGAGAACCGCGCGCCGGTGCTCCTCGGCATGGACTCGGGCAGCGCCGCGCTGGCGCCCATGGCAGGCGAAGAGGTGCTCTCCATCCGCGTCGTCGACAAGAAGGCCGGCCTCAGGGCCAAGCTCGTCATCGGCGGCTTCGGCCTCCTGGCGGTGCTCGGCCTCGTGCTCGGCATCGTCGGCATCGCGCGCTCGATCTCGCTCAAGTCGAAGCTCGCGAAGGCCGAGGCGGAGTCGCAAGCGCTGCGCAAGGCGCGCCGAGAGGGATAGCAAGGTAGGTACTACACGTGGCGTCCCTCGCGCGGCTGCTCCACCCGCTGACCCGTCGTCAGCAGACCCTGCTGCTCACCATGCTGAGCTTCGGCGGCTCGTCGAGCGTGGAGCTCATGGCGCTGTTGCCCGACGGCGAGGCCGAGGCGCTGCGCGACAAGGCGCAGAAGCTCGAGGAGATCCCGAAGGAGAAGCGCGTGCCGCTGATGGTGCGCCAGCTCCGGCAGATGATGAGCTTTCGCACCTCGAAGGGCCTCGAGGGCGTGGAGCCCTCCTGGCTCATCGCCGGCTTCCGCGGCGAGTCGCCGCGCACGGTCGCCATCGTGCTCATGCACATGCCGTCGTCGGTGGCGCGCCAGATCGTCGCGCGCCTGCCCGAGCCCGTGCGCAACGCCATGCCCACGCGCGCCGAGCTGAAGGACGTCCCGCTCGAGGTGGTCAAGCTGGTGCGCGCGCGCTTCGACGCGAAATTCGCCTCCATGCCCGTCGAGCACGAGCTCGAGACCCTGCGCTTCTCCGACGTGATCCTGCTCACGGCGCGCGAGCTGGTGGCGCTCATCCGCAAGCTCGGCGCCGACGAGCTGGCCGCCGCCTTCGTCGCCGTGGGCAAGCGCGCGCTCGCCGAGCTGCTCGGCAAGCTGCCGCCCGAGAACGCCGAGGAGCTCATCGCCGCCGTCAAGCGCGTCTCGTCAGAGGACGCCATGGAGCTGAAGGCCGCGCAGGCCTTCCTCGGCAAGGTGCTCGGCAACTTCCACAACACCGACGAGCTGTTTCAGAAGGCGGGCCTGTACCGGCTCTCGCGCGCGGTCTCGAACGAAGACCCGGTGTTCGTGCGGCAGCTCTCGCAGCGCTTCCCGCGCGCGCACGGACGCCTCTTGCACGAGTACCTGGCGCGCATTCGCGGCCGAGAGCCCATCCTGCCGGAGCAGATCCTGAGGCTCAGGGATCAGGTGCTCGACGAGGTGGTCGACCTCTCCCGGCGCGGCAAGATCGAGGCGCGCTACGGGCAGAGCCCGCTCGCGTACGAGGCCCGCGAGGCCTGAGCGCCGCTTGGCCCGAGCGCGCCGTGCCTCAACGCTCGACGACGCAGTCGAGGCAGAGCGCGGCGCCGGGGAGCCGCTCGGGCTCGATGGGCCCGAAGCACTGCGGGCAGGTGCCCGGCTCGAGATCGAAGATGCTCACGGAGATGTCGTCGTCGGGCGCGTACCCGCGCGGCGCTCGTTCGACGTCGCCGAGGCGCGACGCGGGTGTGGGGGCAGACACGGTGTCCTCCAGTCATCGAGGTGGATGAACAAGAGGTGCGATCACTATGCCAGCGCCTCTGTCGCCGCGGGCGCGGGCCGGCGCCGGCAAAGCGAGAGGACGACGCAGGTACCTCGCCGGCGCGCGCTCGTCAGGGAGCCTCACCTGAGGCAGCGCTGACGACGTGGGCGAGCGGATCGGTTCAGCGCGGAGCGGTCGGCAGCAGGCGGCGCTGCTTACGCTCCTCGTCGAGGCGGCGGTGCGCGATCTCGCAATATTCGCCATCGCGCTCGATGCCCACCCATTTGCGCTCGAGGCGATCACACGCGAGCAGCGTCGAGCCCGAGCCCGCGAAGCAGTCGAGCACGCGGTCCCCCTCGTTCGTGCCCGCGAGCACGAGGCGCTCCATGAGGCGCAGCGGCTTCTGGGACGGATGCTTCCCGTGCGTCCGTTCGCGCGGCGGCGTCAGCGGGATCTCCCAGAAGTTTCGCATCTGCTTGCCGCCGTTCAGCTCCTTCATGTGCTTGTAATGGAAGGTCCAGTTCTTGGCCTTCTTCTGCGTGTTGTTGCACAGCCACAGCACCTGCTCCGTCGACTCGGTGAACATGCGGCAGGTGATGTTCGGCTGCGCGTTCGGCTTCGCCCAGATGATGCTGTTGACGATGCGCAGGTCCATACGCGCGGCGATGGCGCCGATTTGATAGATATTGTGGTAGCTGCCGAAGATGAAGATGTTGCCGTTCTCCTTCGTGACCCGGCACACCTCCTTCAGCCAGGCGGCCGTCCACTCCTCGTACTCGCTCGTCGTGAAGCGGTCCCACTCGCTGTCGATGGTGACGTGACTCGAGAAGGCCCAGGACAGCCCCTTGCGATCGCGCGCGATGTTGTAGGGCGGATCGGTGATGCACGAGTGGAAGTAGTCGTCCTGCCATTTGCTGAGCGTCTCGATGGAGTCGCCCTGGTAGAGCTGGTTCGGCATGGGCACGAGCTTGCCGGCCGCTTCCGGCTTCTCGTCGACGACTCGCGGGGGGGCGACCGGCTCGTAGGGCTTGCTGACATCGAGCGGCGACACCTCGCCACCCGACGACGTCTTGCGCGCCAGGGACGCCTTCTCTGCCTTCTGTCCCTTTTTCGCAGCGACGGATGCCACCATGCTCATGCCTCCTCGTGGCGACGTCAGGCTCCCGCTGACGACGTGCGCCCACTATGGAGGCCGCTGGATCCGCTCTCCAGTTTTTGACCGCGATTCGCGTCGGCCCGCTCAGCCGAGCTTCGTACCCGTCGCGATGGGGCGGCCACGGACGAGGTCAGAGACCTTCATGCGCTTCTTCCCCGGCAGCTGCGCTTCCCGAAATTGAACAGCTCCGTCGCGAGCCGCGATCGTGAGCTCCTCATCGCTGCCGAGAACCGTCCCGGGCACAGCGCTCGGATCCCACGACGATGACGAGAGCCGCGGCAGGAAGAGCTTCAGCGTCTCGCCCTCGAGCGTCGTGTAAGAGCCGGGCCACGGATGCATGGCGCGCGCGTGGTTGACGAGGTCACGGGCCGGACGGTCCCAGCGGATCACGCCCTCTTCCTTCTTCAGCATGTGCGCGTAGGTGACGCCCTCGTCCGGCTGCGGCGTCTTCGGCAGCGTGCCCGCCAGCAGCGCCTCGAGGTGCTCGCTGAGCAGCTCATGCCCGAGCTGGGCGACCTTGTTCGACAGCGTGCCGCCGTCATCGTCGTCGTCGATGCGCACGCTCTTGCACACGTACACGTCACCCGCGTCGAGCTCGTAGATCATGTCCATGAGGCAGGCGCCGGTCTCCTCGTCGCCGGCCTCGATGGCGCGCTGTACGGGGGCCGCGCCGCGCCAGCGCGGCAGCAGGGAGCCGTGCACGTTCACGAAGCCGCGCGCCGGCGTCGCCAGCAGCCCCTTCGGCAGGATGCGCCCGTACGCCGCCACCACCGCGAGATCGACGTTCAACGACGAGAAGTGCTCCCGGAAGGCGTCGCCGTCGGGCGTGCCCTTCTTGAGCGTCGTCGGCTGCGCGACCGGGATGCCGTGCTCGAGCGCCAGCTCCTTGACCGGCGGCGCCTGCATGGCCTTGCCGCGGCCCTTGGGCTTGTCCGGCTGACAGACGACGAGCACGACCTCATGGCCGCGCTCCTTCGCCTGCAGGAGGGCGCGCAGCGACGGCAGCGCGAAGTCAGGGGTACCGAAGAAGGCGAGGCGGGCCATGCGCCGTCCCTATCACGTCAGAAGACATGTCGATGACCGCATGAAAGCACAAACCCCTTACGTCATCGTCAGCGCACCCGATGGTGGGCGCTCATCTGCTTGTTCAGGTCCTCCTGTCCCCTCCCGAGGACGTGCCTGCCGAGCGCGGCGGTGAGAATGTCAGCGACGTCACCTTGGGCCTGCTCGCGCGCGCTCACCGACTGCAGCGCGTGATGGCCGCGTACGCTGAGCGACGCTCCGGCGCTGAGCGAACCGCCGAGGCCGGTCTCGAAGCGCTGGCCGCCCTCGAGCACCACCGTGCCCTTGGATTCGAGGAGCCGCTCGAACGCGGCCTGGGAGTGTCCCTGCTCGAGCAGCGCCGAGACGGCGTCGGCGTCCTTGCCGGGCGGCAGCTGAATCTCCGCCTTCAACGTGCGGCCGGCGACGTTCACGTCGACGGTGCCGACGAGCGCCTCACCCGTGACCTGAGCTTCGCCGTCCTTCACGTCGAAGCGCGTTTTGCGCGCCAGCGACGCCGAGACGGAGCCCGGCTTCAGGTCCATCGACAGGCCGAGCTTCGCTCCGAGATCTCCCGGCAGGGAGGCGGACGCGGACGCCTCCAACGCCGTCGTCACCGTCCTCTCTCCCTTCGTCGGCTCGCCGTGATCGAGCTCGAGCCGCATCGAGAGGCTGTCGCTGGCGCTCAGCTGTGCCTTCAGCCCGCCGAAGGAAGCGGCCAGCTCGGCGGCGCTGCTGCCGGTGAGCGTGACCGCGCTCGCCTCGCCCATGTCGCTCATCGCCCCCTCCGCGACGACCGGCGCGAGCACCGACGCAGCGGGGACGAACGCCGACAGACCGCCGACCGCGGCTGAGACCACCTTGTCGGTGATGAGGTCGTTCAAGCGATCGTGCGCTCCATCGAGGGTGTCGCTCTTGAACTCGAGGCGGATGGAGCCTCCCACCTTCCGGGCGGCCTCCGTCTCCACGCCGAGCGCGGCCTCCTTGCCCGGCACCTCCGCCTTGGCCCCTAGCTTCCCCTTGGCGCCGAGGGAGCCCGTGAGCGTGACCTCCCGCGCGACCACATAGCCGCCGCCGCTGCCGTCGCTGTTGCGCTCCCGAGCGATGCTGAGCACGTCCTTGCTCTCGCCCCCCGCGAGGCCGACGCCGACGCCACCCTGGATACCCCACTCATGGCTCTGTCCGGGCTCCGGCACGGGGCGCGCCTTCGGCATCAGGTCCATGACGTCCGCGGCCGCGCTCTTGACGCCGGACCACGCCGCCGAGAGGAAGCCCTCGCCCTCCGCGCGTACCTTGTCGTCCGCCACCTGCTTCACGTGCTCGCCCGCGTCGGCGATGCCCTGCTCGAGCAGCGGCAGCGCGGAGCCAGCCGGCGCCTCGCCCGCGGCCACCGACGACGACAGCAGCGTGTCCGCGGCGCGCTCCAGGCACTGGCCGTCCGCGCCGGTCGTCGCGTTGCCGAGCGACTGCAGCTCATACGCGTGGCCCTGCACCTCGAGCGCGCACTGCTGTTCGATGCCGGCGAGATCGCGCGCGAGCGGGGTCTCTTCGAGGGGCGTCAGGCCCAAGGACGTGCTCGTGCCGACGTCGTCGGTCGCTCGGCTCATGCCGCTCTGGGGCCCTACGTCCGGCAGCTCCGGGTTCGCGTAGTCGCGCGCGAGGCTCATGCCCGCGTCGAGCTCATCGAGCGTCGGCGCCTGCTCGGCCTCTTTCGCCTTCGTGGTGCCCTCGTTCGACGCCGTGCTCTGGGACTTGGCGGTCTTCGTCTCGTTGCCGATGCGGGTCATGCTCCCCTCCCGGGTGCGTTTGTAGCGCGGGCAGGGATTTCACGGGGCGTACCACGAACGCCATCACGCAATTTCAGACAGTTACGCGATCGGCGGCAGACCGGAGGGTTCCGCTTGGAACCCTCCCGTTTCGTTGCTTCGAGGGCTGTTAGCCCGCGCGGACGTAGTCGAGGGCGACGACGCCGGTCGGGTAGCTCGTGGACCCTCGCAGCTCGAAGCGCGCGTGCTTCTTGTCCGGGAACAGTCGCTTCCCGCCGCCCACCGTGAGCGGGTAGAGCAGCAGGTGCAGCTCGTCGACGAGGTCGTGCTCGAACAGCGTGTGCACGAGCTGGCTGCTGCCGTCGGTGAGGATGTTCTTGCCCGGCCCCGCCTTCAGCGCACGCACCGCCTCGACGACGTCATCGCGGATGATCGTCGTGTTGCGCCAGATGGGCGTCTCGAGCGTCTGGGAGACGACGTACTTGGCGGGCGCGTTCATCACGTCGCCGAAGAGGTCACCCGGCTCGAGCGGCTCGAACGCCTCCGCGTGCGTGACGTAGGTGCGCCGGCCGAGCAGGAAGGCGTCGGTGTCCTTCATGATGGCCATGAAGCTCGCGCCGATGTCGTTGTGCCAGTAGGGCCGCGTCCAGCCGCCGTGCTCGAAGCCGCCGTCACGGTCCTCGTCCTGGCCGCCAGGCGCCTGGATGACGCCGTCGAGGGTGATGAACTCGGACACGATGAGCTTGCGCATGGGGAGCCTCCGCAGAAGTTGGGGTTCTGCGGATACGACGAACGGGCGCCGCTGGGATCGACAACGGATCCGTGCCGATGTTGCGAAGCCTTCGGATCAGCCGCTGACGATCGGCAACGCAACGGCCACGATCTCGCCACGCACCACCACCGCGCGCGGCGGACCGGCGGCCTTCGCGCCCTGCTTGGCCGCGCGCTCGACGAGCACGCGCACCGCGGCGCCCACGTCCTTCTGCTCGCGCTCCACGAGCCAGGTCGACGCGGGCTCTCGCACGCGGAACAGCGGCGCATACAGCTCGGCGTCCTCGCGGACGGGGCGGCACAGGCGCGGCTCGGCGCGGCCTGTGTGAATGCGCGGATCCTGCTCGAGGCGCACGAAGCGCACGCGGCCGAGGGCGACGTGCTGCTCCTCAGCGAAGTTCTGGAAGCGAGCGTCCACCGTCGCTGGAGCACGCAACGCATCTTCCGCTCGCACGCAGGCGACGTCGAAGGCGGGCACCTCGAGGTCGGCGGCCAGCGCCTCGGCGAGCAGGCGGTCGTCGCCGGGGAAGCCGACGCTGGCGTCGCCGGTGATGCCCGCCAGCGGGTCGACCGCTGCCTGCACGGCCTCGCTGTCGTCGTCGTCGTCGCTCGGGTCAGGGCTCACGGCCGCTGGCGCGACGCCGTGGTCGGCGCCGGCGCGGACCGTGGGCGCGGCCTTCCGTTCATGGGAGCGCGCGCACGCGGACGCTGCGAGCGCGAGGCTGAGCACGACGACGACGCTAAGCGCCGCAGACCTCCTGCTCATCCGCGCGCCTCGCGGATCATCTCCTCGAAGCGGTCGCACGCCGTCTGCACCTGGGCCAGCGACGGACCGTAAGAGAAGCGCAGGTAGCTCGAGAAGCGCGACGCGCGTGCCTGCCGGCGCTTGCCGGGGTTGATGTCGAAGAACTCGCCGGGGACCGTCACCACTTTGCGCTCGAGCGCCTGGCGGAAGAAGTGCATGCCGTCCGAGAGCGACTCGGGCAGCGCCTCGACCGAGCCCCAGACATAGAAGCCGCCGTCGGGGACGACGTCGACGCGCACGCCGAGCGCGCGCAGGCGCTCGACGAGCAGGTTGCGCTTCGGCAAGAAAGCCTGCCGAATGGCGTTCGTCTCGGCGTCGATGACGTCGTCGCTCAATAGCTTCACCGCGGCCTGCTGCGCCGGGCGGGAGCCGCCGCCGTCGAGGAAGGAGCCGGCCGAGGCCACCGCCTCGATGACCGCGCGCGGGCCCACCGTCCACGACACGCGCAGGCCGGGGTAGCGCCAATTCTTCGTCAGCCCGTCGAACAGGATGACGGGGTCCTTGTCGACGTCGTCGACGAACTCGGCGGCGGACACGATGGGCACGGTGCGCCCGTCGGGCTTCTTCCAGATGTAGTGGCTGTAGAACTCGTCGATGAGCAGCGCGCAGTCGAGCGAGCGCGCGGTGGCGACCCAGGCGGCGAGCTCGGAGCCGGCCAGCGTCTTGCCAGTCGGGTTACACGGGTTCGACAAGAGGAGCGCGGACAGGCCGCGGCCGAGCACTTCGGCGCGCAGCTGCTCGACGCTGAAGCGATATTCCTCGTCGCCGTGCAGCAGGATTGGGATGGGGTTGAAGAGCCGGAAGACGCCGAGCAGCTCTTCGTAGGCCGTGTAGTCGGGCAGGAAGTGGCCGAGGTTCACCTCGCCGAGGGCGACGGCCGCGCGCGCGAGGGCCAGGCGTCCACCGCCGCAGATGGCGACGTTCTCGGCCGTGTACTGGCTCTTCATGCCGCGCCGGAAGCGGCGGTTGTACGACTCGGCGACGGCCGCGCGCAGCTCGTACAGGCCGGCCACGGGCGCGTAGTCGTAGGCGTCACCGGGGATCTCGAGCGACGAGAGCCGCGGCGGACCGCCGGCCAGGGGGCCGGTCTCGGGTTGCCCCTGGCCGAGGTTCACCCAGGAGTCGTCGCCCGGGGTGTAGCCCGCGCGCTCGGCCTCGCTGGTGACGAAGATGACGCCGGTCTTCGGCACGGCGCGGAAGGCGACGGCGTCGAGAGGGGACCGCATCGGGAAGGTCCTTTCCGCCTGGAGCGTTCGCACGAGGCGTTGGCACGAGGCAACGCGCGGGAGTTTGTTGTATGACGTGGCGCACGGCAAGGAAGTCGCTGCAAGAGAGGTCGTCGTCGAAGATGTCGCGCGTGATGTTCGCTGCCCCGCTGCTCCTCGCGTGCGCGCTCGCGTGCACGACCACCTCTCGCCAGGCGAAGAGCGATCGCGTCGTCGTCATCGACGGCCGTGAGGTGCCGGTCGAGGCGCTCGCGAAGGAGCGCTATCAGGACGCGCTCGCGCTCCGCGAGGAGGGCAACCTCACCGCCGCGAGGGCGGAGCTCGAGGGCATCCGCAAGGAGCTGGCCGACGCCTCCTCGGCCGATCTCGCCACGGTCGCGCTGGCGCAGATCCACCTCGACGAGAAGCAGCCGCAGAAGGCGCAGCGCCTGCTCGAGTCCCTGCTGCTCGAGGATCCGACCTCCCCCGCCGCCGACCAGGCGCGCTACCTGCTCGCGCTCGCGCAGCTCGCCCAGGGGGACAGCGCGGCCGCCGCGCCGACGCTGCGAAACCTCGTCGACAAGATGCCGACCCCCGGGGAGAAGCGCGAGGCGGCGCTGCAGCTCGCGGAGCAGTTGCATCAGCAAGGCCAGGGCGGCGAGGCCGCGCGGTACCTGAGCCGGGCCATGGACCTCACCGAGGCGCCCGGCGAGAAGCAGGAGCTCGAGGAGCGCCTGGTAGCGCTCGTGGACTCGCGCGTGTCCTTTCGCGATGTGCGCCGCTTGAAGGAGACCGAGGCGAAGCCCGGCACCCCGCTCGACGAGGTGCTCACCATGAAGCTCGCGCGCGTGCACCTGCACCTGCGCGACTACGTGTCCGCCTCCGAGGCCGCCTCCGCCTATCTGCAGCGCTACCCGCGCGGCCGCTTCGCCAAGGACGCGCGCGCCCTCGTCGACCAGCTGGCCGCCCGCGTGGAGGTCGAGCCCCGCACGATCGGCGTCGTGGTGCCGTTGTCGGGTCCCTACGCGGTCTATGGGCAGCGCGTCTTGACCGCGGTGAAGCTCGGCCTCGGCCTGCCCGTGACGCGCGCGGACTACTTCAGCAAGGTCGAGCAAGAGGCGCCGGCCGAGGACGTCGTCGTCGATCCGAGCGACCCGAGCTACCGCCCGCCCGCCGCGGAGAAGTCCATCGACAAGGACCTCAGCGTGTTCCTCGCGCCGAGCGGCTCGAAGGCCGGCAAGATCCGCCTCGTCGTGCGCGACTCCAAGAACGACGTGCTGCGCGCGCAGCAGCTCATGCAGGAGCTCGTCGAGGAGCACCACGCCATCGCCGTCATCGGCGACATCCTGCTCGACACCTCGCTGCCCGTAGCCCTCAAGGCCGAGGAGTACGGCGTGCCGACGGTGTCGCTGTCGCGGCGCGAGGGGCTGCCGCAGCTCGGCCCCTGGGTCTTCCGCATGTCGTTCACGGCGCAGAAGCAGGCGGAGGCGCTCGTCTCGCTGGCCATGGACACCATGGGTCACCGCCGCTTCGCCGTGCTCTACCCGCGGCACAGCTACGGCCTCGAGCTCATGAACGCCTTCTGGGACGAGGTCGAGAAGCGCCAGGGCGAGATCACCGCCATCGAGTCCTACGGGCACGATCAGACCACGTTCACCGTCGAGGCCAAGAGCCTGGTGGGCCGGCTGCACCTCGAGGCGCGCGGCGAGTACGCGCAGTGCCGCGCGGAGGCGAACCAGGTCCAAGACCCCTACCGCAAGAAGAAGGCGCTCGAGCGCTGCCGTGACGTCGTCACGCCGCTCATCGACTTCGACGCGCTCTTCATCCCCGACGACTACCGCACGGTCAGCTACATCGTGCCCGCGCTCGCCGCCGAGGACATGCTGCTCACCACGGACCGCTTCGCCATGGCCGCCTACGAGAAGACGACCAAGGTGCGGCGCGTGCGTCCCATCCAGCTGCTCGGCGGCAATATGTGGAACAACGACGAGCTGGCCGAGCGCCTGTCGCGCCAGATCGACGGCACCGTCGTCGTGGACGGCTTCGATCCGAACGATCAGAGCGAGAAGGTGCAGCAGTTCGTGAAGGCCTTCGCCGGCGTGCACCGCTCCGAGCCCGGGCTCATGGAGGCCTACGCCTTCGACACCGGGCACCTCATCGGCGCCATCCTCGAGGGCAACGGCGGACCGGCGCCGAAGACGCGCGCCGAGATGCGCGAGCGCCTCGCGGGCGCCAAGGACTTCCCCGGCGTCACGGGGCTCGTGCGCTTCAACGAGATCGGTGACAGCGCGACGCCGCCGCACTTCTTCGAGTTTCAGCGCGACCGCATCGAGCCGGCGAAGCGAGAGGACTTCGCGCGCGAGGGCGACGGGTGATCATCCACTGCCCGTCCTGCCGAGCGCTCGCGGAGGCCGAGCGCGCCGTCGTCGACGAGGCGGGCGCCCGCGCGGGCGTCGTGTGCTCGGCATGCAAGGCCGTGGCCTGGCTGACGCTTCGCACCGAGGCGGGCGCGCCGCCGAGGGCGAGCGGCACCAGGATCGATCCGCTGCTCGAAGAGGCGCTCGCGTTGCCGGCCGAGGACGAGGCGTCGGCGCCGCTCCTCGAGGACCTGCGCGCGCTCGCCGGGCGCTGGGCGGACTTCGACGCCCACAAGGCGCTCATCCAGCGGGCGCAGGCGGTCGGCGCCATGCCGGCGCTCGGCGTGCGCTATCGTAGGGTGCTGGAAGCGCTGCCCGGCGATGAGGTCGCACAGCGCGCGCGGCAGGAGATCCTCAACGTTGCCACGGCGAGCCTCAACACGATGGCCGGCGGCCGCTCCCTCGAGGACGGCGTCGCCGTCACGGAGCAGAGACGGAAGCAGGCGGCCCTCGCGATCCTCGTCGTGGTGCTGCTCGCGCTGCTCGCCTGGGCGTCTTCGGACCTCACCCTGCAGGGTCTTTAGCGTGCTCGGAACGACGACGGCGGCGAGCGCATGGCCAACGTGATCAAGGGCAGCGGCCCGGAAGAGGACGACGCGGCCCCCGACATGGAGCCCGAGATGCAGGCGCGCGTCGACGCCACGCTGGCCGAGGCCGAGCGCTTCGAGGCGAAGCTGCTCGAAGAGGCCCGCAGCGCGGTCAGCGAGATGTGCCGCGCGTCGGCGGCCGCCGGCCAGCAAGAGGGCTTCTCCGAGGCCGAGCATCTGCGCGAGCAGATCGCCGCCATGGAGCAGCGCATGCTGAAGGAGGTCGAGGGCGAGGTGGTGCGCGCCTCCTTGCGCATCGCCAGCGAGCTGCTCGAGGCCGAGCTCGGCGCGCGCGAGGACGCCATCGTCAACGTGGTGTGCACGGCGCTCGTGTCCTCGCGCGACGCGCGGGATGTGTTCTTGCGCGTGAACCCCATGGACGCCGACACGCTGCGCAAGCACAAGCAGCGCCTCATCGACGCCCTCGGTCGCGCCCGCGACGTCGACGTGCGCGAGGACCGCAACGTGAAGCCGGGCGGCGTGCTCATCCAGACCGAGTCGGGCGTCATCGACGCGCAGCTCGAGACCCAGCTCGAAGAGATCGCCCGCGTGCTCGGGGCGTAAGGTAGGCGTAGGAGCGTATGGCGCGCGTCATCAAGGCCGGCGGTGGAAGCGCGGCGCCCCCGCGGCGCCCGGCGGCGAGGCTCGGCTCGCCGCCGCCGCACAAGCGCCAGGTCATCGAGAAGGAGGTCTACCGGGCGCAGGTGCGCGCCGGGGAGATCCGCAAGCGGGCCGAAGAGGAGCGCGAGCGCCTGCTCGCCGAGGGCAAGCGCCAGGCCGCGCAGCTGCGCGAAGAGGCCCAGTCCGAGGGCGCCGCCGAGGCCTTCGCGGAGGCCGCCGCGGAGGCGCTCATCGCGTTTCGTCGTCGCGCGGAGCGCTACGGAGAGGCCGCCGACGACATCCGCTCGCTGGCCCTCGAGGTGGTGCGCAAGGTGCTCGGCCAGGCGCCCAAGCTGAGCGAGCGCGCCGTCTTCGCCATCATCGAGCAGGGCATGAACCGGCTGCGCGCCCGCCGCAAGCTGCGCGTGCAGCTCCCCGAGAGCCGCCTCATCGCGCTCAACCGCGAGCGTCCCTCCCTGGTGGCGGCCATCAACAAAGAGCCCGACATCGTGCTCGAGACCGTGCTCGACGTCAGCGCCGGCTACTGCCGCGTGGTCACGGAGGTGGGCGGCGCCTTGTGCGCGGAGCAGACGGCGCTCGACACGCTGGCCGAGACGCTCAACGTCGACGAGCAGGCCGTGGCGCCGCCGCCGAAGAGCGCGCTCTCGCGCCTGGCCGAGGAGCGTGACGAAGCGGACGCGCACGCGCACGCGCACGACGACGACGACGACGACGATGACGACGACGACGACGACGACCGCACGAACGCGCACCGCGCGGCGCCAGAGCGCGCTCCGGCCGCCGCGCCCCGTCGTGCGCCGCCGCGGCGTCCAGAGCCGCAGCGCCCGATCAACCGGCAGCGCGGCACCGGCGTCGGCCTCTCGGTGACGGCGCCCGACATCGTCATGCCCGCGCTGCAGGACATCCAGGTGGTGGGGGCGCGCGTGCGGCCGCTCGGCGAAGAGCGTCACGATCCCGAGGCCACCATGACGCTCGACGTCGAGGACCTGCGCGAGGAGCTGAACCAGCGGCGCGCCCACAGCGACGACGACGATGACGAGCTCGACCTCCACGTCGACGACTCCGTCCCTGAGCGCTGATATGCAAGAGCCCGTGCCGAACGATCCGAGCCCCGACGCCGCCGAGCTGCCGCGGCACGTGGCCATCATCATGGACGGCAACGGCCGCTTCGCCGAGGAGCGCGGCCAAAAGCGCCTCGAGGGGCACCGCGCGGGGGCGCGCTCGGTGCGCGAGATCACGACCTACGCGCGCGAGCTCGGCGTCCGCTACCTGACGCTGTACGCGTTCTCGACCGAGAACTGGGCGCGCCCGGGGGACGAGGTCAGCGGCCTCATGGACCTGCTGCGCGAGTACCTGAGCGAAGAGAAGCAGACCCTGCTCGACAACGACATCGAGCTGCGCACCATCGGCGAGACGCAGAAGCTGCCGCTGCCGGTGCGCGTGCTGCTCGACGACGTCATGGGCGCCACGCGCGGGCTCTCGGGCATGCGGCTGACCCTGGCGCTGTCCTACGGCTCGCGCGACGAGATCCTGCGCGCGGTCCGCTCGCTCGCGGTGGCGGTGGACCGGGGCGAGCTCGACCCCGACGAGATCGGCGCGGCGCAGCTCGAGCAGCGCCTGTTCACCCACGATCTGCCGGATCCGGACCTGCTCATCCGCACGAGCGGCGAGCAGCGCATCTCGAACTTCCTGCTCTGGCAGCTCGCCTACGCCGAGCTGTACTTCACCGACGTCTCCTGGCCCGCCTTCACGCGCGCATCCTTCGACGAGGCGCTGCTCGCGTACCGAAAGCGCCAGCGGCGCTTTGGTCTCACGGGTGCGCAAGTGTCGAAGGGCGCCGAAGATCGGGCTCGACTCGCTTAGGTGCCCATGCAAAACCGGCGACGAGCACGTCGATGAACCTCGTTTTGCGCGTCCTGAGCGCCCTTGTGCTGCTGCCGGTGGTGCTCGTCCTCGCGCACCTCGGCGGCTGGTACTTCTATGGCTTCCTCGTCGTAGCTTCGAGCCTCTGTCATTACGAGTACGCCGGCATCGTCACGCGCGATGACGCGCCCGCGCGCTTCTTCTTCGTCGTGGTGGCCACCGCCGTCACCGCCCTCGGCATGCTCGCGGACGGCGCCGCCGTGTTCCTGTGGGTGCACGCGGGCGCGATCCTCGTGGCGACGCTGTACACCCTGCGCACGGGCGATATGCACACCGTGTGGCCGCGCATGGCGACCCTCGCGTTCGGGCTCGTCTACATCTCGCTCGCCATCATCGGCATCTATCGCTTGCGGCTGTTCGGCGACGACCACGCCTATGTATGGGCCCAACCTACCTGGCTCTACATCGCGCTCATCCCGACCTGGTCGAACGACACCTTCGCGTACTTCGCGGGCCGCGCCTTCGGGAAGCACAAGCTCTACGAGAAGGTCAGCCCCAAGAAGACCTGGGAGGGGTTCGCCGGCGGCGCCCTTGGCGGCGTGGCCATGCTGTTCCTATTCCGTTACGTGTTCCCCCAGGCGTTCAGCTCCTTTGACGCCACGGACCTCCTGTTCATCGGCATCCCGGCGGCGTTCCTCGCGCCCGTCGGCGACCTCGCGGAGAGCCTCTTGAAGCGCACCTACGGCGTGAAGGACTCCGGCAACACCATCCCCGGTCACGGTGGCATGCTCGACCGCGTCGACGCCGTGTTCTTCGTCTGCCCTTGGGTGCTGCTCTACGCCGCCGTCATCCGTCCCGCCCTCTTCGGCTAGCGCGGGCTGCAGGATCACCATGCTGCTCCCCGTCGTCACCGCCCTCACCTTCGCGTTGCCGGCTCAGCTCGGCGATGGCGCCCCCGTCCCGGACGAAGATCGCGCTCCGTCGCACGCGGACACACGCGGCGGCAACGAGTGCCCCGCGCTGTTCGGCGCCGCGCTCGACGTCGAGGAGCGACGGGCCTCGCGCGAGGCCCGCCTCGAAGACGTCTCCCGCTCCGAGGTGTTGCTCGACGTCGTCCACAGCGATCCCGCCTGGCAGACGCCGAAGCCCATGCGCGTCCACGGCTTCGACGTCCTCGGCGTCGAAGCGAGCCCCGACGGGGAGCCCTTCGCGCGGGTGCACCTCAGCGAGGCGTGGAGCGAGACCTGCCCCGCCGGTGACTATCTCGTCCGGCCCGACGACAGCCTCGGCAGCGAGGGCGCGGTGCTCGCCGTGCTCGACGAGGGCCTGCTCGCCGAGCACAAAGGGCAGCTCATCTTCCTGCCGACGAGCGGCACGCACCCGCCGCAGTTTCGCATGATCTGGCAGTCGCCCTTCGCGCTCAACATCACGCCCGGCTCGAACGCGTCCATCGGCGGCTCGAACGGCAGCGCGCCGAAGCGCAACACGGCGCGCGCGGCGTCGGCGAAGAACGACCGCTCGAAGCAGCAGCGCGCCAAGGCGCAAGCGAAGGCCGCGGCCGAGAACCGGCGCACGATGGCCCGTCCCGGCCGCCCCCGCGGCTAGGCGTGTCCCAACGGGACACAAGCCCCCTGCCTCCGCCCGCTCGCGAGCACGGCGCTCCCCACAGCGCTCCCCACAGCGCTCAGCGATCGAGCGCGGCCAGCCGCTCGAGCTGCTCGAGCGCGCGCTTGATGCGCATCTTCGCGGCCGACTCGCCGATGCCGAGCGCGCTCGCGACCTCCTCGACGGACAGCTCGCTCACGTAGCGCAACACCACCGCCTCGCGCAGCTTGGGCTTGAGCTTCAGCAGGTGACGAGCGAGCGCGGCGCTCTGCTCCTGGTCCTCGAGCAACCCGTACGCGGGGCGATCGCCCGACGTCGTTTCCCCCTGCAAGAGGCCGTAGCGCAAGAAGCGCCGCACCGGATCGCGCAACAGATCGCGCGCGGCGTTCGCCGTGATGGTGCAGATCCACGGCGCGAAGCGGCGGCCTGTCTGAAAGCGCGACAGCGCCTTGTAGGCGCGCAGAAACGCCTCCTGGCTGACGTCGTGCGCGTCCGCGGCGCTGCCGAGCAGCCGCAACGCCGTCGCGTACACGCGGCCCTGGTAGAGCGTGACGAGGTGCCGGTAGGCGTCGGGATCCTGAAGCGCCGCCTCGACCAGCCGCGCGTCCCGCGCCACGACGCTGTCCACGACGTCATCGGCCGTACCGTCCATGGCCAGGCCGTATGGGATCGAGGGCAGCGCGAGCTCGCTCACGCCCCCATGCTACGCCACATGCCGGTGCCCATGCCCCGCGGCCTCGCTAGAATGTGACGAGATCCGAAAGCCAGCCGTATCGGTACGGAGCCCATGCGCATGAACGATCCCACCTCCCTCGAGCCGCGCCTCGCCGACCTGCGGCGCACCCCGACCCCAGCGGACCTGGCGGACGTCGTCATGGATCGGGTGAAGCGCGAGCGCCGCCCCCTCGGGCTCGGATCGCGGGAGTGGGCCGTCATCGGCGCCGCGCTCGGCACCTTCGCCGTCGCGCTGCAGCTCGTCGTGAGCACGGCCTCGCAGATGCTGGGCAGCATGTAGGTCCTGCTCACACCGGGCAGCCACACAGGGCACCCCAACACAGGCACCCAACACAGGGCACAGGGAAGGGCAGGCCAGGGCTTATGCCTTGGGACGAGCCCTAACGCTTCCACCAGCGCGACAAGAGCCCGAGCTGCCTTGGCGCTTCGAACGAGCCTGCGCCGAGCGCGTCCGACGACGCCGGCGCTCGCGCCGGTGCCACCTCCCCAAACCAGCTCGGCGCGCGCTTGTCGAGCTTGAGCGGCGCGGCCTTGGCGGCGTTGCCGGCGTGCCCCTCGACGCTGAGCAGGCCCTCCACGTCGAGGTTCAGCGACAGGTGCAGCGCCTGTGCGCCGCGCGGCGCCCGCGGCAGCCCGTCGTAGCTGACCGAGCCGAGGTACTCGACCTCGTCGAGGCCGGGCCCGTCCCCCTGAAAGAGCTCGACGGTGATGGCCGTCTGGTCGTCGCGCTCGGTGCGCACCACGATCTCCTCGACGTGCGGCAGCACGACGTTCTTCGGCACCACGACGTCGAAGCTGGCCTTCTTGCCCACGCTGGCGGCGCGGCCGACGCCGATGGGCACGCTCAGGACGTCGAGCAGCCGCAGCCCATGCCGGTTGCCGAGCGAGCGCCCGAGCAAGGACGCTCCCTGCGCCACCACCTCGTCGGGGTGCAGGCCCTTGCGCGGCGGCTTGCCGAAGTGCTTCTCGAGCTTCGCTTGCAGGAGCGGCATGCGCGTCTGTCCGCCCACGAGCAGCACCTCGTCGACGTCCTGGGCGGCCATCTTGGCCTGCGCGAGCACGTCGTCGACGTACTCGAGCGTGCGCGCGACGAGGTCCTCGGTGAGCTGGTTCAGCGTCTGCCGGCCGACGTGCATGACCATGTCGACGGGCTGCCCGCGCCGGGTGGCGACGAAGGGCAGGCGCACCTCGGCGTGCTGCAGCAGCGAGAGATCGCACTTGGCGATCTCGGCCGCGTTCAGCACGCGCTGCACGACGACGGGATCGTCGCGCAAGCGGATGCCCTCCTCCTTCTCGAAGCGCTCGAGCAGGTACTCGGTGAGGCGGATGTCGAAGTCGACGCCGCCGAGGAAGCCGTCGCCGCCGGTGCCGAGCACGTGAAAGGTGCCGCCCTCGATCTCGAGCACGCTGACGTCGAAGGTGCCGCCGCCGAGGTCGTAGACGAGCACGCGCTGGTCCATGTTGCGGCCGAGGCCGTAGGCGAGCGAGGCCGCGGTCGGCTCGTTGACGAGGCGCCAGACGTCGAGGCCGGCGGCGCGCGCGGCGTTCCGCACCGCCTGCCGCTGCGCCTCCGGGTAGTACGCGGGCACGCTGATGATGGCGCCCTCGGGCGGCGCCCCGAGCTGCTGCGTCGCCCAGTGGCGCACCTGCGTCAGGATGAGGCTCGAGATCTCGGTCAGCGAGCGCACCTTGCCGCCGACGGAGACGGCGGCGAGCCCGTCGCTGCCCTCGACGATGCTGTAGGCGAAGTGCCGGCGCATGGCCTGGACCTGCGGCGAGCGGAAGGCGCGCCCGACGAGGCGCTTGCTGCCGTAGACCGTGTCCGCCGGGTTGATGAGCAGCTGCTCCTTGGCCGGCTGTCCGACGACGCAGCGCTCTTTCACGAAGCCGACCACGCTCGGCAACAGCGTGTGCCCGCCCTCGAGCGGGACCATGCGGGGGATGCGTCCGTCGGCCCAGGCGACGCACGTGTTCGAGGTGCCGAGGTCGATGCCGATGACCTTCGGCCCCGCTCCTCGCGCTACATGAGAGACGGGCAACCTGGCTCCTCTGACGGGACGTATGCCACGGGGGCGATCCGAGCGATCAGGCGCCTGAGCGTAGCAGCCCTTGACGTTCGGAAGGGTCACTGGCCAGGCTCGCGTCTGTGACGAGCCCCGCGCCTCCGCCCTCCCCGCCGCCGGCCAAGGCGGACGAGCCGTCGTCACCGGCACAGCTCTCGCGCTCGTCGTCGTGGGCGCGCGCGCTGCGCCGCCCGGTCGAGGCCGTCGGCGAGCCCGTGCTGCGCTTCGTGCACCAGCTCGGCGAGCTCGCCTACTTCTGCGGACAGATCGCGTTCTGGTTCTTCCGCCGCCCGTTCCGCTGGGCGGAGCTCTTGCGCCACATGCGCGACGTCGGCTTCGGCTCGCTCTTCATCGTCGTGCTGACAGGCCTGTTCACCGGGCTCGTGTTCGGCCTGCAGACGTTGACGGGCTTTCGTCGCTTCGGCGCCGAGGCGCTGGTCGGCCCCGCGACGCTGCTCTCGCTCGCGCGTGAGCTCGGCCCGGTGCTGACGGGCCTCATGGTCGCCGGACGCTCGGGCTCGGGCATGGCCACCGAGCTCGGCACCATGCGCGTGACCGAGCAGATCGACGCGCTCTCGACCATGGCGGTGGAGCCGATTCAGTACCTCGTCGTGCCGCGCGTCTTGGCGGCGGCCATCATGGTGCCGCTCCTGACGTCGCTGTTCACCGGCTGCGGCTTCGTCGGCAGCTACCTGATGGCGGTGCTGCGCGAGGGCATCGATCCGGGGGTGTTCCTGCACGAGACCTGGCTCGCGCTCGACCCACCGGACTTCTACGAGGGCTACATCAAGAGCTTCTTCTTCGGCGTACAGATCGCCGTCATCAGCTGCTTCAAGGGCTTTCACACCTCGGGCGGCGCGCGCGGCGTCGGCGAGGCGGCCACCGCCGCCGTGGTGCTCTCGAGCGTCAGCGTCCTCGTCGGCACCTACCTGCTGACCGAGCTCTTGCACCCCATCCTCTGGGGCTACCTCGACTTCAGCGCCATGCCGCAATGACGGAGCACCTCGGCATGCAGCACTCCCGGAGCGCCTCCTCCGAAGCGACCGAGCCCGGCGTCACCGCCGTGACCGGACAGCGGCAGCTCGCCATCCGCGTCGAGGAGTTGCGCAAGAGCTTCGGGGAGCGCGAGGTGCTGAAGGGCCTGTCCTTCGACGTGCCGAAGGGCTCCATCTGCGTGATCCTCGGCGGCTCGGGCATGGGCAAGAGCGTGCTCATGAAGCACCTCATCGGCCTGCTGCGGCCCGACAGCGGCAAGGTGCTCGTCGACGGCGACGACATCACCGGCCTGTCCGCGCTCGAGCTCAAGCGCGTGCGCGCGAAGTTCGGCATGGTCTTTCAGCAGGCGGCGCTGTTCGACTCCATGACCAACTTCGACAACGTGGCCTTCCCGCTGCGCGAGCACACGAAGCTCAAGAAGGCCGAGCTGGAGGCGCGCGCGCGTGAGCTCATGCAGCTGTTCAGCCTCGACCCGGACGACGTCGGGCCACGCTTCCCGTCCGAGATCTCGGGCGGCCAACGAAAGCGCGTCGGGCTCGCGCGCGCGGTGGCCCTCGACCCGAGCATCGTGCTCTACGACGAGCCCACCACCGGCCTCGATCCCATCACCACCGACCAGGTGGACGAGATGATCTTGCAGGCCAAGGACAAGCTCGGCGTCACCAGCATCGTCATCAGCCACGACATCGCGAGCGCCTTCAACATCGCCGACCAGATCCTGTTCGTGTTCCAGGGCGAGATCGTCGCGCGCGGGTTACAGAGAGACATGCTGGCCTCCGAGCACCCCTTCGTGCGGCAGTTCTTCGCCACGTGGACGGAGAAGAACGCCTGAACGGCGTGGTAGACAGGATACAGGCCGCTCCATGATCGATCCGAAGCACGCCTTTCGCGCAGGTCTCGTCGTCATCGCCGGCGTCGCGGTGGCCGTGGCCTTCTTCGTCGCGTCGCGCAAGTCGACCCTCGATGCCAGCAACTCGGTGCCCTACTACGCGCTGCTCGAGGACGCGTCCGGCATCAACGCCAAGAGCCTCATCACCATCGCCGGCCTGCAGGTGGGGGAGATCGTCGACATCCGCCTGACGGACACCACGATGAAGGAGCTCTACGGCAGAGACCGCGCGAAGTACGAGGCCGAGTATCGCGAGCGCCTGAACGAGTGGTGGGAGCGGCGCCGCGCGCGCCTCATCCAGGAGGGCAAAGAGGACCCAGGCCCGCTGCCACCCGACGACGAGCTGCCCGAACACGAGGTGCGGGACGGCCTGTTCAGCGGCAAGCCCGCGCCTCCGCCCGCGTGGGAGCCCGAGCGGCGCATCCGCGTCGCCCACGTCGACATGCGCATCATCCGCGACATCGCGCTGCCCGCCGACACCTGGATCAAGAAGGAGTCCCTCGGCCTGCTCGGCGCCAAGGCGCTGTTCCTCGAGCCCGGCACCGACGACGAGCTCATCCCCCCCGGCGGGCGCATCACAAACGTGCGCTCGGTGACGCAGCTCGACGCGCTCACGCAGCAGGCCGAGGCCATGGTGGCGACGGTCGGCAACATCATCGACACCATCGATCGCGATCTCGGCGGCATCGTCCACGACGTGCACGGCATCACCAGCGAGCTGAACCGCTTCATCGCCGGTGACGGCGAGACGCCGCCGCTCGACGAGGTCTACAAGATGGTGATGGACGAGGTGACCAAGGTCGCCCTCACCATCGAGCGCGCCGTGCGTCAGGTCGACGGCATGATGCGCGCGAACGACAAGGCCGTGACCGGCCTGCTCGCGAACATGGAGCGCATCTCGGGCGATCTCGCGGAGCTCACCGGCGAGGGCAGCGTCTCGGACGGCGGCGTCATCGAGGGCGGCGAGCTGCGCGAGACCGTCGTGCAGGTGAGGCGCATCACCAACGACCTCGCCGACATCACCGCGGCCCTCAAGGACGTCGTGGGCGCGAACGAGGACGACATCAACACGAGCGTGAAGGAGATCAAGCACACGCTCAGCGAGCTGAACCGCTCGCTCACCTCGCTCGCCGAGGTCACCGGCCGCATCGAGCGCGGCGAGGGCACGGTGGGCCGCCTGCTCACCGACGAGCGCATCGCGGACAAGGTGGAGGACGCCGTCGAGGGCGCGAGCGACTTCGTCACCGGCCTCACCTCCATCGAGACGCACGTCGATCTCGCCACCTGGTACAACGTCAACCGCGACCGCGCGCAGGTGTCCTTCGAGCTGCGCATCCAGCCGAAGCCCGACAAGTACTACCTCATCGGCGTCGTCGACGACGGCGGCGGTATCGAGCGCCTCAGCCAGACCTTCGTCACCGATCGTGACGATGACTCGGTGACGCGCCGCTCGAGCATCCGCGAAAACGACAACTCCATCCGCATCAACGCCATGTTCGCGAAGAAGTTCTGGAACTTCCTCGTGCTGCGCGCGGGCCTCATCGAGACCTCGGGCGGCCTCGGCGCGAACCTCTTGTTCTGGGAGGACCGCATCGAGCTCCGCAGCGACCTGTTCAACTTCGGCGGGCCGCGCAACATCCTGAACGAGGACATGGACGACCCGCGCTACGCCGGGCTGTTCTTCTTCCCACGCTGGCGCACGATGCTGAAGGTGCAGCCCATCCCGCACCTGTACCTGATGGCCGGCGTCGACGACGTGCTCAACTACGCGGCCACACCGGCGGTGCACGGCTACGGCTTCGACTACTTCTTCGGCGCCGGCCTCACCTTTCAGGACGAGGACCTGCGCTCCATTCTGCCCTTCGTGCCGAGCTTCTGATGCGCGTTCGGGCTCCCGTGCTCTGGCTCTCGCTCTCGCTGCTTGGCGCCTCCGCCTGTCAGAAGGAGGTCAAGCCGCCGCCGCCGCCGAAGAGGTGCGGCAAGGTCGAGCGCGCCAGCGACCGGGTCGTCGACGTGGTGCTGTGCGCGGAGCTCGACACGGACGAGGACGGCGTCGACGACGCCGTGGACCTCTGCCCGACGGCCAAGGAGACGGTGAACGGCATCGCCGACAAGGACGGCTGCCCCGATCCCGATCGCGACCTCGACCTCTTCGTCGACTACGAGGACACCTGCCCGGACGACAAGGGCGTCCCCCCCGACGGCTGCCCCGGAGAGGACACGGACGGCGACCTCATCGCCGACCACCTCGACTCCTGCCCGTACGAGAAGGAGGACATGGACGGCGACCAGGACAGCGACGGCTGCCCGGACGGCGCCCAGGATCAGGCGGTGGCCAAGGCCCTCGATGAGCAGCTCTGGCAAAAGGCCCGCATCGACGTCCGCCGCGGCCGCGCCAGGACGTCCAAAGACGGCGCCGCCGCCCTCGAGGAGCTCGCGCAGGTGGTGGCCACCCGCCCCGCCGACGTAAAGCGCGTGCGCATCGTCGGGTACGCCTCCCTCCGCGAGGTCCGGCGCGGCAAAGCCAAGGACCTCGCCAAAGATCGCGTGAAGCTCGTGGAGGCGAAGCTCACCGCCATCGGCGTCCCGGAGGCCGCCTTCGAGCGCGCCATCTACCCGCTCAAGGACAAGAAGCAGCGAGTCGGCCGCGTCGACGTCATGGTCTTCCTCGACCTCAAAGCCGCCATGGGCGGCAGCGACGCCAAGGCCCCCGAGGAGAAAGCGCCCGAAGAGAAGGCTCCCAAAGAGCAGCCTGCAGAGGCTTATCCCGAGCCAGAGAAGGCGCCGGCCAACGAGGATTGGGACCTCGTGGCGACTGAAGCGCAATAAACACAAATATCGCGCCAAGCCGC
>CAYLZW010000037.1:0-31282 GCA_964388085.1 uncultured Myxococcales bacterium
CGGCGTACGCGAAGGTCGGGCGCTTCGAGCGCGTGGTGCGCGGCGTCTACCTCGCCCAGCTCTCGGCGCTCGCGCTCAGCATGGCCGGCGGCGGCGGCGGCTTCCTGTTCTCGTCGCTCTCGGTGCTGCTGATCGGAACCATGGGCGCCTCCTTCGTCCAGCGAAAGCGCCTGTTGCGCGAGCAGCCGCGCCTGTTGGCGGTGAACCCCACCTCGGTGAAGCTGCGCGTGCCCGCCTCCTGGCAGCGCGTGCTCAGCGACGAGAAGCCGCGCACCCTCGTGGGCGCTACGCGCTCGCCTGCCCTGCCTGCAGCGCGGCGATGACGTCGAAGCCGGTGCCGATGGCGCGATCCTGATCGTCGATCTCGGGCCACCCTCGCTGTGACAGCTCCGAGCGCACGCGCGCGGTGTCCCAGCCGTGGGCGAAGCCATGGATGACGAAGTCGACGACGTCAGGCGGCACGCTCGCGATGCGCGCCTCGTTGATGCCCTGCCGGAGGCGACCGTGCGCGGCGTAGATCGTGATGCCGGTCTCGACGAAGAACAGGACGACGCTGCCAATGAGGCCGATGGGCACGCCGAACACGGCGTTGTTCTCGAGCAGGAGCACGAGCAAGGCGCCGAAGGTGAACGAGGGATCCTCCGCCTGGAAGTCGGGCAGCCACTGCAGCACGAAGCCGACCTGCGTCAGCGCGTAGGGCAGCGCGCACAGCAGCACACCGGGCACCATGAGGGCCGGCACATTGGTGAAGCCGGCGCGCTTCGGCGCGAGCGACAGCGCCCAGCCGACCGCGCCGCCGATGAGCAAGTTGCAGAAGATGTAGATGTAGATGAGCTGGCTCGAGACCCACAGCGCGAGGCCGGCGGCCAACGACACGCCGAGCGCGGCGAGCAGCGCCATGACGGGCAGGCCGCTCGGGCGCGACGACGGCGGCGTCAGCGTGCTCGGCGGCGTCCAGGGCTGAGCGGCGGTCTCGTCGCCGGCCGGGGTGTGCTCGTTGTTGTCGGTCATCGCGCCCTCCACGCACAGACGTATCACGTCCCGTCTACCACGGTATCGCAGGTGTAGAGACCGCGCTCACGCGGCGCTACGGGACCTCCGCCGCAGCGCCGGAGCTCGCAGGGCCACGCGGGGAGAGCGCCCGACCCTCCTCGCGCGACCCTGTCGAGCTCCGCCGCGGGCGTCCGTTCGATCAGGGGGTCGCCGCCTCGCCGGATGCCTTCTCGAGCATGGTCAGCGCGCCCGGCACCTCGGGGTCGATCTGCTTCATCTCCGCGCGCAGCTTCTTGTCGAACACCTCGAGGCGTTTTTTCACATCGGGCTGCTCGAGCACCTTCTCTTGCACCTCCGAGAGCTCCATGGCGATCTTCTGCGCCTCGCCGATGAGCGGCGCCGCCTTCTCGGGGTCCGGGCTCTCCTCCGTCTGCATCGCCTGTAGGTCGCCCTGGATCTTCTCGAGGCGGTCCATCTTGGACTTCACCGTTTTGTCCTCCGCCGTCATCTTCTTCTCGACGAGCGCCTGCAGGCTCTCGAGGTCCTTCTTGATGGCGGGATCCTCGAGCGCCTTCTCCTGCGCCTCGAGCACGCGGCGCTGCGCGTCCATGAGGGCTTGTGTGTCGTCGTCGGCCGGCGCGGCCTTCTGCGACGTCTCGGGCGCCTTCGGCGCTCGCTGGGCCAGCGCGGGGCCGGCGACGAGCGCGATGGCGAGCGACAATGTCATTGCACGAAATGAGATCATGCGAGCCTCCTTCCCGGCGGACTTGAGCGAAAGGCGTGCCGTCCCCTCCGTGCAGGGCAATTCGCCCCGGCGCGGCTTGCGGCCCACTGCAGACAAGAGAGAGTCAGGAGCGCGCGTGGCGACGAAGAAGAGACTGGACCGTTCGCAGAGCGCGCCGGAGGGCTCGCTCGGCAGCCCGTTCGCGAAGCTGGCCGCGCTGAAGGGCGCGCTGCCCGAAGGCGCGCCGCCCAACGACGGAGCGCCCGACGAGGGCGCCTCCGCGCCGAGGGCCGCCGCGCGCAAGCTGGTGGTCCGCCGCGAGCGCTCGGGGCGCGCGGGAAAGACCGTCACCGTCGTCGATGGCCTGGCGCTCGACGACGATGGGCTGCGCGCGCTCGCCAAGGACATGAAGCGAGCCCTCGGCTGCGGCGCCACGGTAGAGGGAGGCGCGCTGGTGCTGCAAGGCGATCTCGAAGAGCGCGCGGCGGCGTTCCTCGAGCAACGGGATCTCGGCCGCGTCGTGTTCGGCACGCGAAAGCGTTGAGCTCGCTTTCTGTCCGTAGCCGCGCGAAGCGGCGCCCGATTCGGTCCGGACAGCCGCGCGCCTTGCGGGATGTGGCGGAGCACGCGATGAAGCGGCCGTGTGCTGCAGCGCGTCTCTCCTCGTCAGCGTCCTGCTCCTCGGCGCTGCGCCCTCCGCGGCCAGCGGCGCCGACGGCGCGGACGGCGCGCTCGACGAGGTGGGCTCCGGCGAGGAGTGGACCCTCGAGCCGGCGGCGGTGCCGACGCTCACCTTCGGCTCTGACGAGGGCTTCGGCACCGGCGGCGTCGGGACCCTCTACCTGCACCAGGGCGGCGTGCTGCCCTACAAGGCCGCCCTCACGCTCAACGTCTTCGTGACGACGAGGCTCATCCAGCGCCACCGCGTCCGCCTCGAGGCGCTGCAGCTCTTTGGCGCGCCGCTGCGCGTGCTCGCGCAGGTTGGCTACGAGTCCACCGTCACCCAGAACTTCTGCGGCTATGGCAACGCCGTCAGCTGCGATCCGGCGGACGCCGTCGACGCTGCCGAGCGAGCGGGAGCGCAGCCGCTGACCGCCGAGCGCGCGTACCTCGTCGGCAAGCACCATCAGATGCGCTTCCTCCGCCCCTACGCCGAGGCCCTCGTCCGCTACGCGGTCTCCGGCAAGCCACATCGCTTCGAGCTCTGGGCCGGCTGGCGCGGCAACCTCTACATCCCCGGCGAGCTACGCGCCGAAGGGCTCAGCGGCGGCGAGCTGTTCGCGCCCGGGCCCTATCCACATTCGGCGTGGGCCAAGCATTGGCCGGCGGGCGAAGAGGGCTTCTCGAGCGCGTTGCAGCTCGGCGTCGCGCTCGACGACCGCGACGAGGAGACCCAGCCAAACCGCGGCTACTTCCTCGAGGCTTCGCTGCGCGGCGCGTCGCCGTGGCTCGGCTCGCACTGGAGCTGGGCCGGCAGCAACGTGAGCGGCGCGGTGTACGTCCCGCTCGTGTGGGGGTCGCTCACCGAAGGCGCCGATCTGGTGCTCGCCCAGCGCGCCATCGTCGACGTCATGATCGGGCACGCGCCCACCGAAGATCTCGCGCGCGTCGGCGGGCTCACGGACTTCATCGCCTTTGGCGGCTCCGACATCGGCCGCGGCATCCGCGAGCACCGCTACCTCGGCAAGGTGAAGGTGATCAGCCAGACCGAGCTGCGCCTCTCGCTGCTCGAATTCACCGCGCTCGCCCAGCACCTGAAGCTCGGCGTGGCCGGCTTCCTCGACGCCGCCTGGCTCGGCTACGACGTCATGGACTGGCGCGGTGAGCCGTTCGCCGTCGTGGCGGGCGGCGGCGGCGGGCTGCGCCTGCTCTGGAACAAGAACTTCTCGGTGCGCTTCGACGTCGGGCTCAGCCCCCTCGAGCGCTACGATCCGCGCGTCTACATTCGCGTCGGGAATCCGTTTTGATCTCGCGCGCGGTCTGTCACCCTGCCCGCGGGCAGCGGCACGTCGCTGCTCCATCGTGGAGGATGTCATGGGCTCGCAATCGTCTGTGCCGCGCCTGACCGCTCTCGGCGCGCTGCTCGTCGTCGTCACCGGCTGCCCGAGCGCGCGCGTAGAGGCGCCCGAGGACCTCGAGGGCCTCGCGAAGTACATCTGGACGCAGCAGAGCACCGCGTCCGACGAAGAGCTGGGCGCCGCCGTACAGCAGGCACACGCGGTGCTGCTCGAGCTGCTCGTGGACACCGACGCGCAGATCGGCGTGCTGCCCTATCTCAGCGACGAGGACCTCGCGCCCATCGGACAGGACGGCGTGAACGATCCGAGCGAGGCGCCGGGCTTCTTCCTCGCCACCCGCTTCGACTGCGACCTCGACGTCCTCGCGGAGATGCTGACGCACCCCGAGCAAGACAGCCTGCGCCCGGACGTGTACGACAGCTATGCGCGCACCTTCGCCGGCGATCGCGACGCCTGGCTCGACGACGACACCGGCGCGCTCGAGTGGGACGTGGTCTACGAGGTGACGCCCACCGTGACGCAGTACAAGGCCAAGACGCACAGCTCCGTGCGGCACGTGCCGAAGCTCGAGGACGCCGCCGGCGCCGCCGTGGTGCAGCGCACGTTCTTGAAGGAGCCCGCCGTCTTCGTCGGCGAGCCGGACGATCATGTGTTCGATCAGGACTATCAGGCGGAGCTCTTCCTCGACGGCGGCGAAGGCGAGATCTTCCACCTCTATGGGCTGTGGCGCTTCATGCAGCTCGGCATCGTCGGCATCCACGACGACGCCTTCGTCGATGTCCAGCTCGACGGCATGGTGAAGTGGGACGAGCAGACCGAGGCGGCCTGCGCGACCTGGCCCGAGCTGCCCGAGGGATGACGATGGCGCTGAGGATGCCCCTGTCGACCCCTCTCGGACGGGCGCTGCTCGCGCTCGTGTTGCCGCTGTCGGCGTCGCTGTCCGGCGCGGGCTGCAAGCCGCCGCTGCGCACAGCGCCCGGCGTGTTGCCGACCCTCGTTTTCGACGACGCGCAGGGCTTCTTCGGCACGCCCTTCCCGTCGGACGCGCGACGCCTCGAGAGCGGCGCGCCGGACTTCCGCGGCATGCCGAACCCCGAGGGCGTCGGCTTCCTCGACGCCGCCATCGAGGCGACGGCCGAGCGCGATGGCTTTGATCCGAGCGGCGCCATCTACCTGCGCTTCGATCGCGAGCTGCCGGTGCCGTCGTCGTCCGCGGCCGATACCCTGCTCGCGTTCCCCGGCATCGAGATCGTCGACATCGACGCGCGCTCACCCGAGCGGCTGCGGCGCTTCCCCGCCTGGGTGCGCGCGACGACGAGGCACGACGGCGTGCGTCCGCCGCACCTGCTCCAGATCCTGCCGGTCCCCGGCGTCGCGCTGCGCGAAGGCACGACCTACGCCGTCATCGTGCGGCGGGACATCGACGGCGACGGCCGCGTGGAGCTCGGCGGCTCGCGCGAGGTCCAGGCGCTGCTCGCAGACGAGCCCGCGGGGGACGCGCGCTGGGTGTCCGCCTTCGCGCCGCTGCGGGAAGCGCTCCATGAGCTGCGCTTGCCGAAGGAGCACGTGGCGGGCGCCACCGTGTTCACGACCGGCACGCCGACGAAGGAGCTGTTCGCTTGGGTGGCGAACGCGCTCGAGGGTCCCGCGCCCGAGCTCATCAGCCTCGAGCGCGAGCGCGACTACGAGGACTATGTGGTGCTGCGCGGCGCCGTGCGCTTGCCGCTATACCAAGAAGGCACGCCGCCGCACTTCTTCGGCGGCGGGCGGCTCGTCACCGACGACGACGGCATGCCGGTGCCGCAAGGCAGCGTCGTGGCGCCCTTCTACCTGAGCGTCCCGAAGGGCGAGATCCCGACGGCGGGCGTACCGCTGTACTTCTACGTGCACGGCACCGGGGGGCTCGCCACGCAGGCCATCGATCGCGGCTACCGCGAGTCGCCGGACGACGTGTCGCCGCCGGGATCGGGCCTCGCCAGCTGGGTGGCGCCGGTCGGCTTCGGCACGAGCTGCGTCGCCGGCACCTACTCGCCGGACCGCATCGGCTGGCGCGCTCTCGACGGGTACGCGGCCTATGTGTTCATGAACCCCGTCGCCATGCGCGACAACTTCCGTCAGATGGTGCTCGAGCAGGTGCTGTTTCTGCGGCTGCTCGACGAGCTCGTCATCGATCCGGCGCTCGTCCCCGAGGCCGTGCCCACGGCTCCCGACGGCAAGCTGCGCTTCTCGCGCAGCGTGCGGGTCGTCGGCGGACAGTCCCTCGGCAGCTTCCTGTCCGGCATGCTGGGCGCGCTCACGGGGCGCTTCGACGCCGCGGTGCTGACGGGGGCCGGCGGCTCCTGGATCGAGTTCGGCTTCGGACCGAAGGATCCCATCGATCTCGAGGCCGTGCTCAACACCGTCGCGGTCGCGCGCGGGGAGCGGCTCGATCTGCACCACCCGCTGATCACGACGTTCCAGACGGCCGTGGGGCCGGCCGACAACACGCACTACACGCCGTATCTGCTGCGAAGGCCGCGCTTTGACGACGTGCCGCACGTGCTCATCATCGAAGGGCAGCTCGACCTGCAGGTCCCCGTCAACGCGCAGCGCGCGCTCGTGCTCTCGGTCGGCGCCGACCTCGTCGGGCCCGAGACCGGCCGCACGGCGGCAGAGCAGCTCTACCCCGCGCTCCGCTTCGGCGGCCTCCGGCACGTCCGCGAAGGGCTCGCCGGCAATCGCCGAGCGCCCGACGGCAGCCCACGCACCGCCGTCGTCGTGCGGCACCCCGAGGACGGCCGCCTCGAAGGTCACTTCGTCGTCTACCAGCAGCCGCGCGCACGAGCGCAGCTGCACGACTTCCTCGAGGCCGTGCTCGCCGGACAGGTGCCCGAGGTGAAGTGAAGCCGCCGGGTTTGACCTCGAGCGCGAACGTCGCTCCCGACGCACTTACGGCGGACACGATCGTCCGTGACGGTCTCGAGCGGCGACGACGCCCGCTTGTCCTGAGCTCGTCTACCGAGCTCGTGTACTGAGCTCGCGAACGTGTCTCACCGCGCGCGTGCATCACGGGCACGCTCAATGCAGCTTTGGCGCACAAGACGAACGCAAAGGAGGCGCACCGTGCGCTATTCGCTGCTGTTGCTCGGCCTCGTGCTCCCGCTCGGCTGCGCGTCGCAGTCCGAGATGTTTCGCCCCGGTGAGCGCGCGGACGCCACGTCGGCGGAGGGCATGCTGGCCGCCAGCTACCCGCTCGACGACGCGCGAGGTCCGGTCGGCGAGGTGAAGGTGTGGTCCGATGGGGCCGAACGCCAAGAGGGCGTCACGGTCATTCACGTCGCCTTCGAGGTCGAGAACTTCTCCTCCGAGCCGATTCATTTCGAAGCGGACGCGCTGCGGCTCGACTCGGCCACGCTCGACCAGGGCGTGCTGCGCGGCATCGCGCCCGTGGTCATCGAGGGCAGCGAGTCCATCGCGCCACGCAGCGCGGCGAACGTCGGCGCGCTCTTCGTCTTGCCCGAAGGTGTCGCGCCGCAGGAGGTCGACGCCTTTCGCGTGCATTGGGAGGTCGGCGGCCCGGTGGCGCTCACGCAGATCACCCCCTTCTTCGAAGAGGAAGAGCAGCAGCTCGCGGCCGGCCCCTATTATTGGGACACGCCGTTCTTCGACCCGTTCTTCTATGAGCCGTTCTACTGGTCGTCGACGTTTGGTACCGCGGGCGGGCTCTATTGAGCTCTTGCCGGGGCCTCGGGCCTTGACCTTCGCGCCGGAAAACTACCCCCCGATCGCTTGCGTTGGTCCCATGATCGCGAAGCGGGTTTCGTTCAAACACGAGTGGTCGGGGGGGTAGAGGGAACGTCGGGAGCGCGCTATTCGCGAGAGCGGAGGGCGCCCCATGACGCGGTATACCCTGACTCCCCTGCTGCTTCTCTTGCTGGCCTCGGGCACGCGCGCGCAAGCGACGGAGCCGACGAGCGCGACGACCTCCACGGGCGCGGCGGCGGACAGCGACGAGACGGCGCCGCCGGCGACACCCGCGGCGCCCTCCGTCCCGGCCACGCCGGCCCCCGCGGCAGAGGGCGACATCGACTGGCTGCGCGCCGGCGTCGGCATCGGCTCGTTCGTGCTGCAGCAGAACGGCTTCGCGTTCACGCCGGGGCTGTCGGCGGTCGTCGAGGCCTGTCCCTCCGAGGTGTTCTGCGTGTTCGGCTCCGGGCGCGGCACCGCGTCGACCTATCCGAACGCCAGCGGCGCCTTCCTCGGCCTCGGCGGCGCGCCGTTCTCGTCGAGCAGCCTCGTGTCCCTCGGGCTCGACGTCGGCGGGCGCTACGTGCTTGCCCCCGGCGCGCTCGTGGAGGTGAGCCCCTGGCTCTCCCTCGGCGTCGGCGGCGGCTTCGCCGAGGGGACCACCTTCAGCGTCTACGATCCGATCACCGGAGGGCTGCTGCCGACACAAAACAGCCTCTTCGGCGGTCACGCCTCGCTGACGGCCGGCGTGCTCGCGGAGCGCGAGATGTGGCAGGGCGTTCGTGTGCGGGTGTCGACGAGCCTGCTCTCGGGGAGCGCCGCGTGGACGAACGCCTCGAGCGGAGGCACGAGCGTCAGCGACCTGAGCTTCGCGCTCGACCTCGTGCTGCAGCCCTCGTTCGCCGTCTTGCTGGAGCTGTAGGCGGCGCTCGGATCAGGGGCTTCGCGCCGCGCGGCGAGCGAGGCAGCGTTTGTTGCTAGCGCCGCCCGGGTCCGAACGAGCGACCCGCCGAGCGGGACGATCCCGGCGCGCGCGGGGTCGAGCTGCCGCCCGCGGGCGCCGGGGATGGCCCCGACGACGACGACGGCCGGCCGCGCGACGGCGCGCCCTTTCCGGGACTCTCGGAGCGAGGCCGCCCGCCGCCTCCGCCCGCGCCGGTTCTGCGCGCGCGGCCGCCGCCGCCACCCGCGCCATTGCCGGCGCTGCGTTGGCCGCCGCCGCGTGGGCCGCCGCCGCGTTGACCGCCCCGCTGTCCGCTTCGCTGCGCCGGCTTTCCGCTGGCGGCGCTGTCGGGGAGCGTGGACTCGTGCGGATGGCCGCGCACGACGTCGATCTTCATGCGAATGGTCTTCTCGATGTCACGCAGGAGCTTGCGCTCGTCGACGTCACAGAAGGCCCAGGCCGCGCCGCTCGCCTCGGCGCGCGCGGTGCGGCCGATGCGGTGGACGTACTGCTCGGGCACCTCGGGCAGGTCGAATTGAATGACGTGCGTGATGTCCTCGACGTCGATGCCGCGGGCGGCGATGTCGGTGGCGACGAGCACACGCGTCTGGTGGCTCTTGAAGCCGAGCAGCGCGCGCTCACGCTGCCCTTGCGTCTTGCGACCGTGGATGGCGGCCACGCCGATGCCCGCGCGCGTGAGCGTCTTCGCCACGCGATCGGCGCCGTGCTTGGTGCGCGTGAACACGAGCACGTGACGCACGGCGGGGTCGTCGAGCAGGTGCAGCAGGAGCGCTTGCTTGTTCGCCTTCTCGACGAAGTAGATCGACTGCGCGATGCGCTCCACCGTCGTTGACGCGGGCGTGACGGCGACCTCGACCGGGTCCTTCAGGATCTGGCGCGCGAGCTCCTCGATGTCGCTCGGCATCGTGGCCGAGAACAGCAGCGTCTGACGTTGGCTCGGCAGCGCGGCGATGATCTTGCGCACGTCGCGAATGAAGCCCATGTCCAGCATGCGGTCGGCCTCGTCGAGGACGAGCACCTCGAGCTGCCGAAAGTCCACCAGCTTCTGCGACATCAGATCGAGCAAGCGCCCGGGCGTCGCCACCAGGATGTCCATGCCGCGCCGGAGCGCGCGCTCCTGCGCCGCCTGGCCGACGCCGCCGAAGATGACCGACGACGTAAGGCCGCTGCCCTTGCCATAGGCGGCGAAGCCCTCGTCGATCTGCGTGGCCAGCTCGCGCGTCGGGGAGAGCACCAGCGCGCGGATGCCGCGGCGGCCGGTCCCGCTCGCGCTCCGCTTCAGACGGTGCAGCACCGGCAGCGCGAAGGCGGCGGTCTTGCCGGTGCCGGTCTGCGCGATGCCGACGAGGTCCCTGCCCTCGAGGAGATGAGGGATGGCCTCGCGCTGGATGGGGGTGGGTGACTCGTACCCCTCGGCTTTCACGGCGGCGAGCAGGACGGGGTCGAGCATCAGGTCGGCGAATTGCATGCGCCGGTGTACCGACTCCGCGCCCTTTCGTCGACGAGCATTCATGGGCCGGCGGCGCCTCCCCGTCGAAGGGAGCGTCAGCGGCGGCCCTTGTACTCCATCATCGTCTGCATGGCGCCCTCGGCCGCCTCGGCGATCTCGCCCTCCTCCTCGAAGCGCTCCGCACACTCCTCGCAGACCTTCTTCGTTCTGCCGTGCACCTTGACGCTCTTGAGCTCGTCGGCGGCCTCGCCACATGCCTTGCACTTCATCGTCGCACCGTCCCTCGCAGACTCCCTAGCGCACCAAACAGCTCGCCCTTCGCGCGAGCTGTTCGGTGCTCTAGCTTTAGCAGGCCAGCGCGCGGCGCGCCGCCGCTTGCGTCCTCGCCCGGCCGACGGGAGAGTGATGCGATGGCACCCTCCCCCGTCGCGCCCCCGCGTTCCCGGATGCCCGCCGCCTTCCTCGGCCACGGCAGCCCGATGAACACCCTCGAGAACAACCGCTACACCGAGGCGTGGAAGACGCTCGGCGCCTGTGTGCCGAAGCCGCGCGCCATCCTCGTCGTCTCGGCCCACTGGTACGTGCCGTTCACGGCCGTCACCGCCATGGCCCGCCCGCGCACGATCCATGACTTCTTCGGCTTCCCGGAAGAGCTGTTCGCCGTGGAGTACCCGGCGCCCGGCGACGCCGACGTCGCCGGCGAGATCGTCGAGGTGTGCAAGCCGACGCGCGTGGGCCTCGATCGCGACACCTGGGGCCTCGACCACGGCACCTGGTCGGTGTTGGTGCACGCCTTCCCCGCGGCGGACATCCCCGTTCTGCAGCTCGCGCTCGATGCGCGTCGCGACCTCGAGCACCACTTCGAGGTAGGCGTGAAGCTCGCCGCCTTGCGCGACAAGGGTGTGCTCGTGATCGGCAGCGGAAACGTCGTCCACAACCTGCGCGCCCTCCGCTGGTCCGAGCCCGACGGCGGCGCGGACTGGGCGCGTCGCTTCGACGAGAGCGCCCGCGCGGCGATGACGGGCACCCCCGACGATGTGCTCGAGCTGGCGAGTCACCCGGACTTCGAGCGCGCGGTGCCGACGCTCGAACACTTCCTGCCGCTGCTGTATCTGGCGGGCCTCGCCTCGGCGCAGGGCACGGCCGCGAAGGTCCTCATCGACGGCTACGCGTACTCGTCCCTGTCGATGACGGCCTACACGCTCGACGCCTCCTGTCCGGCCGACACGGCGGACGAGCGCCCAGCGGCCGGGCTGCCCGATCCCGCGCGGGTCCCCGCCGAGGAGACGAACCTGTAGCTCAGCCCGTGAGCTGCTGCCAGCGACGGCGGGTGTCGGCGGCGAGGCGCTCCATGTCGGCGCCGAGCTGCTCCGCGAGACGCCACTCCTCGTCGAAGGCGCTGCCGAGTGGCGTCGGATCGTCGCTGCCGAGCACGCAATGAACGTGCGCCTTCTGCAGCGCGCACAGCGGCGTCGCGCCGTGCTCCTCCTCGAGGCGCGCCAGGGCCGTCGGGATGAGCAGCCGGTTGCTGGTGGTGCAGACCTCGAGCGTGACGCCTTCGCGCGCGAGCCGCGCGAGCACGTCGGCGCTGCCGAGGGAGTGGACGCCGTGACCGATGCCCTGCGGCGCGAGCTCGAGCGTGCGCTCGACGGAGCGGTGGTCGTCGAACTCGCCCGCGTGCACCGTCAGGTCGGGGAAGTCCGCGCGCAGGTCCTCGAGGATCTCCCGCAGCGCCCTCGGCATGGGCTCTTTGTCCGGGCCGCCGACGATGCCGAGCACGTCGAGCCCGCACAGCGACGTGCGGTGCTCTCGCAGCATGGACGCCATCGCCCGATAGTGCGGCTCGCTCTCGAACGTGCGCGAGAAGCCGACGCGCAGGAGCATCGGCTTGTGTGCGCTCGCCATGGCCGCGTCCCGCGCCGCGAGCACCGCGACGAGAATCCTCGCGGCGCGCTCGGCGAAGCGTGCGGGCGGAACGTCACGCCAGACAGCGCCCTCGTGCGAGAGGAGCGTGCGCGTCATCGAGAAGAGGCTCGCGCGCATCTCGAAGCCGTCGGTCTCTTCGGCCGCCTCGAGGAACGCGAGCCGCGCGAGCTCCGCGATGGCGGCCTCGCTCACGTAGGCCCGCCGCGCGCGCTCGATGCAGGCATAGAAGCCGCCCGCGTCGTCGGAGGGGCCGCGAACGCGCAGCTCCGGCGCGAGCGCGGCTTCGCTCCTGTGGCGGCCGCTAGCGGCGTCGAAGAAGAGCGGGTCTCGGAGGTCGAAGCGGGCGGCCACCGCGGCGAGCGCTGCCGCGGAGTGCGAGCCCTCGAGGTGGCGATGGAGGTCGAGGCGCATGCGGGCGCCTATCAGCTCCGACGCTCACGCCCAAGCACGCTCGGCGAAGAACACGCAATGCTTGCGTGTATCGACGGCACACAAAACCATGCGCGCTGGGCACCCGGACCGTAAGGTAGGTGTGCGCTGACGTCGCGCGCGCACCCAACCCCTGAGGTCCGCATGGGAACCGCCGAGCACAGGCACGAGACGCAGCCGGACGCTCCTGAGCGACCGAGCGAATTCCGCGTCGTCGTCGACAGCATCAAAGACTACGCGATCTTCCTGCTCGATGTCGACGGCGTCGTGGTGACGTGGAACGCGGGCGCCGAGGCGCTCAAGGGCTACGCGGCCCACGAGGTCATCGGGACGAGCTTCATGCGCTTTTACAGGGCCGAAGACATCCGCGCCGGCAAGCCACAGCGCATGCTGCGGGAGGCCGTGCGCGCCGGCCGCGTCGAGGACGAAGGCTGGCGGCTGCGGCGTGATGGCTCGCGCTTTTGGGCTGACGTCGTCATCAGCCCGGTGCGCGACGGGAACGGCGCGCTGACCGGCTTCGTCAAGGTCACGCGCGACCTCAGCGAGCGGCGGGCGGCCGAGGAGGCGAGCGCAAAGCGTGAGCGCTACAACGCCGGCATCGCCGACATCGGCCTGCGCGCGCTGCACGCGGGAGGGATTCGCCAGCTCTTGCGGCACGCCGCCGCGATGCTGTCGTCGCTGCTCGACATCGAGCTGGTGGGTGTGTTCGAGCTGGTACGGCCCGAGCGTACGCTCCTCTTGCGCACCGGCGTGGGGTGGAGCGACGGGCTCGAGTCGGTGGCCGCCTTGCCGGCGAGCGCGTTGCCGCTCGGGGAGCAAGCAGCGGACGGCGCCTCCTTCATCGAGCTGAGCGACGACGAGCGCCTGTCGGATAGCGCCATTCTGAAGGCAGCGGGTGTAAAGAGCGGCGTCCTCGTCCCGATCCTGACCGCACGCGGAGACGACGGCGTGTTCGGCGCGCTGGGCGTGTTCTCGACCGAGCAGCGGACGCTCGACGACGACGATCGACACTTCCTCGCCGCCGCGGCCAACCTGCTGGCCGCCGCCATCAGCCGCGCGCAGCTCACGCGCCAGCTGCGCCTCGCGGAGCACGAGACCGACGAGGAGCGAGAGCGCAGCGGGCGGGCGGAGCAGGCGCTCCGGGAGCGCGACGAGTTCATCTCGGTGGCGGCACACGAGCTGCGCACGCCGCTGACGCCGCTGCAGCTCAAGCTCGAGGGCATCGAGCGGGCGCTGCGCGAGCCCGCGAAGCTCGCGGCGGCCGCCTCGTTCGCGCCGAGGATCCAGAGCGCGCTGCGGCAGGTGGGTCGCCTGGCCGAGCTCGTCGAGCGGCTGCTCGACGTCAACAAGGTCTCTCAAGCGCGGCTCGAGGTAGGCCTCAGCGAGGTCGATGTCGCCCTTCTGCTCGAGGAGACGGTGGAGGAGTTCCGCGAGCAGGCGCGCGCCTCGGGCTCCACGTTGAACGTCGACGTGCAGAGCAACGCGCACGCCACGTGGGATCGCCACCGCGTGGCGCAGGCCATCGCGAACGTGCTCTCGAACGCGCTGAAGTACGGCGGCGGCGAGCCCATCGACGTGCGTGTGCGGGTCCGCGAGGGCAACGCGTATATCGACGTGGAGGACGGCGGCATCGGCGTGCGCGAGGAGGACGCGGAGCGCATCTTCCAGCGCTTCGAGCGGGCGGCCTCGACGCGTCACTACGGCGGCCTCGGGCTTGGCCTCTACATCAGCCACGGAATCATCAGCGCGCATGACGGCCGGATCGATGTCCGCCGCGGCGAGCGAGGCGGGGCGGTGTTCACCCTGGTGCTGCCCGTCAAGCCGGCGCTGCCCGCCGCCGAGGCGGAAGGGCGGGCGTCGTGACGAGCGCCGCCGCGGCCAAGCCGATCCTGATCGTAGAGGACGACATCGACGTCAGGGAGTCGCTCACAGAGGCGCTCAACGACTTCGGCTACGCGACGCGCGCGGTGCACAATGGCGCCGAGGCGCTGGCCGAATTGCGCGCGGGCGCGAAGCCGGTCGTGATCCTCCTCGACCTGATGATGCCGATCATGGACGGACGCGAGTTTCGCGATCGCCAGCGCGAGGACCCCGAGCTGAGCGGCATCCCCGTCATCGTGCTCTCGGCCAACGCCATCGCGCCGCCGCTCGCCGAAGAGATGCGCGCGCTGCGCTGCCTGCAAAAGCCCGTGAAGCTCGCCGATCTGCTGAGCGCCGTCGCCGACGCCTGCGAGGCGGAGCCCGGCTGAGTCGCTTCAGGGCCCGTTCTGCGATCGCTCGAAGCGGGCTCGGGAGCTTGCTCCCGAACCCCACGTTTCGATCTGGCATCCCGCCCGCTGGGCGAGGGGAGGAGCGCGCAGGCGGCACGAGGGGGCGAGCCCCTCGCGAGACTCAATCGAGCTGGCCGAGCAGGGTCTCCGCACCGCTGATGGTGAGCTGCCCGCCCTCCTCGACGTTGACCGCCTTCACGACGCCGTCGTCGACGAACATGGAGAAGCGGCGCATGCGCACGCCGAGGCCGCCGGCGGTGAGATCGAGCTCGATGCCGAGCTTCTTGGTGAGCTCGGCGCTGCCGTCGCCGAAGAAGCGGATCTTGCCGAACGCCTTCTGATCGCGCCCCCAGGCCGCCATCACGAAGCCATCGTTCACGGCCACGCACCAGACCTCGTCGATCCCCTTCGCCTTGAACGCGTCCAGGTGCTCGAGGTAGCCGGGCACGTGCTGCGCCGAGTAGGTGGGCGTGTACGCGCCGGGCAGCCCGAAGATGACGACGCGCTTGCCCTTGGCCTCGGCGGCGGCGGACAGCTTGGCGGGCGCGGCGGGGCAGTGCTCACCCATCTCGGTGGACTCTTGCAGGGTGGCGTCGGGGAGGCGGTCGCCGATCTTGATCATGAAGTCGCTCCGGTGTGCGTCGTCGTTGACGCTTTGGGCTAGAGACTCCGTCTAGAGGTTCAGCCTCGAGGGACGGAGCTCCGGTGTTCAACTTGGTGCAACGACCCATGCCACACGGCGACGCAGCAAGCCACCCGCAGGACGAGGTGCGCTACGCGCCGGGAGCGAGCGTCGCCTCCGGACCGAGCGCGGAAAGGCTCGCGTTCGCCGTCGCTACCGACATGTCCTACCTCCCGGCCACGCTCGAGCCGCCGCGCCCCAAGCCTGTCCGCCGACGCGGCCGCCGCTACAGGAACGGCACCCCCGGGCGCCGGCGCCCGCGCGGGAAGGCGCCCTCGATGCGCGCCACGTCGTCGTCGCTGAGCGTGAGCTGCGCGGCCGCGGCGTTCTCTCGCGCGCGCTCCTCGTGAGAGGTCTTCGGGATCGCGGCCAGCGAGGGCCGGCGGGTGAGGAACGCCAACGCGACCTGATGCGCGCTCACGCCGTGTCGCGCGGCGATGTCGCGCAGCACCTCGTCGTCGCGCGGGAAGTCACCGGAGCCGAATGGGCTGTAGGCGACGACGGTGATGTGGTGCTGCTCGCAATAGGGCAGCAGCGCGTGCTCGATGGCGCGCTCTTGCAAATGGTACAGCACCTGATTGCAGGCGATTCGGCCCTCGCCGACGACGGCGACCGCCTCTGCCAGCTCGTCCTCGTCGAAGTTCGAGACCCCGAAGGAGCGGATCTTGCCCTCCTCCTCGAGCTCGACGAACGAGGCGAGCGTGTCCTCGAGCGGATGGCTCCCGGGCCAGTGCAGGAGATATCCGTCCAGGTGATCGGTGCCGAGTCGGCGCAGGCTGTCCTCGAGCGCGCGCTTCGTCCCCGCGCGCGAGGCGTTCGCCGGCAGCACCTTCGAGACCAGAAACACCTCATGACGCCGCCCGCGAATGGCCTCCTTGACCACCCGCTCCTCGACGCGCCCGCTGCCGTACAGCTCGGCGGTGTCGATGTGCGTCATGCCGGCGTCGATGCCGGCGCGCAGCGCGGCGATGCATTTGCCCGCGTCCTCGAGCTCCATGTGCCAGGTGCCCTGTCCGAGGGCCGGGATCTCGCGGCCGCTTCGGCCCCACGCGCGCGTCTCCATGGTCCCCTCCTCGCCCGTCACGCGGCATCGGCGCCCGAAGGCGCGCTGCCGTTTCGCTCGATGAACCCGAGCCGGAGAGGATAACGGGCCCCGGTTCTGAGCACGACGGCGCGGTGTCGGGACCCTCCCTCGCCGGCAAGACATGCACGTCGCGCGGCTGAGTGGCTACCGCTTACCGTAGGCGGTGTGCCCGGCGCTGCGCGAGGACGCCCCCTTCCGCCCCGGTCGTGCTAGCAGACGCTCGTCGCGGGAGGCCTCGAGGAGTATGTGTCGAGCCGATGAGGATCCGACGCTATGAAGGCAAGGACGCTGCCCCCCTCTCGAAGCTCTTCGCGCGCGCCGTTCAAGGGATCGGTCCGCGTGACTATTCCGCTCGGCAGGTCTCGGCGTGGCTCTCGCGCCGCCCGTCCGCCGAGCGGCTCCATCGGCTCGCCGGCGACGGGCGCGTGCTCCTCGTCGCTGTCGACGACGACGACCAGCCGCTCGGGTTCATCGACCTCGAAGCGAATGGACACATTGATTATTTGTATTGTGCGCCTGAGGTCGCCGGCGAGGGAGTCGCCGCGGCGCTCTATCTCGAGCTGGAGGCTCTCGCCCGAGGGCGTGGTCTGGGCGGGCTCCACGTCGAGGCGAGCGAGGCGGCGCGGCGTTTCTTTTTGAAGCAGGGCTTCACGGTGCTGAAGCGCCGCGAGCTCGTCGTCGCGGGCGTACAGATCCACAACTACGCGATGGCCAAGTCGCTCTCCTACCCCCGTGACCACTCGCATTGATGGCGCCTGGCTTGGTCTTTCGCCCGCTGGCTGCGTTGCGTGCTCGGCACGACCAAGAGGTCGCGCCTCCGCGGCGCCTTGCCAGCGAACGAAATCCTCGGCGCCAGGACACCATCACCGCGAACGGTCACGGGGGTAGAGCACCGATCCGCGAGCTAGGCGGGGGACAAGCCCTCGCTCTACGTGACGCTCGTAGGGCGGGCGCTCGTCCCCCCGTTTCGATCAGACGCAACCGAACCCAGGGGTTAGTGGCCCTACGCTCCTGCGCCTCAGGCGGCCGCGTCTCGTACCGGCGGCCGCCCGCCGTGCTCAGCCGTAGTGGTAGGCGGACAGCCGGGCGCCCATCATGCTGCCGTTGTAGGCGACCACCCCGCGGTCCTTGCCGGCGGCCCCCGCCACCACCATGAGCGGCAGCAGGTGCTCTTCGCGGGGGTGCGCCTGTCGCGCCGACGGCGCGCTCGACCAGCCAGCCAGCCGCCGGTCGCGTTCGCCCGCCTCGGCCGTGGCGCTCTCGCGCAGCCAAGCGTCGAAGGTCTCGGACCAGGGCAGCGCCTGCGGGTTCCCGAAGCCGCGCATGTTGTGGAAGGTCATGCCGCTGCCGACGAGGAGCACGCCCTCGTCGCGCAGCGGGGCCAGCGCGCGCCCCATGGCGAGGTGCTCTTCGGGATCGAGGCCCTTTTTGAGGGAGAGCTGCACCGTGGGGACGTCGGCGTCCGGGTAGGTGAGCTTGAGCGGCACGAAGGTGCCGTGATCGAAGCCGCGCTCCTCGTCCGCGGCGGTCTCGAAGCCGGCGCCCTCGAGCAGATCGCGCACGCGTCCGGCGAGCCGCGGCTCCCCGGGCGCCGGCCATTGAATCTCATAGGACGCCTTCGGGAAGCCGTAATAGTCGTACAGCATCGGCGGGCGCGGGCTCGTCATCACCGTCGGCACGCACTCTTCCCAGTGGGCGGACACGACGAGCAGCGCCTTCGGCGGCACCTTCGGCAAGCCGCGCACCGATCGCAGGTAGCCCGCGAGCTCGTCGACCTCTTGCCGCGGCATGCCGATGTCGACGAAGGGCCACGGCCCGCCGCCATGGGGCATGAACACCGTCGGCATGCGCGTCCCCGTGGTGGCGCCGCGCTCCTCGTCGGCGTCGTCGTGCGGACCGCTCTTCGCCTGTGGCGCCTCTCCCGTCAGCGCCGGAATGGCCGCCAGCGCCGCCGCGCCACCAAGGCCGGCGACCAGCGCCTTGCGCCGCGTAAACGTCCCGTCTTTGCCGTCGCTCATCTCGTCTCCTCGTGCGCCCAACGGACAGAGTAGCCAAGGAGCCCGCGCGGACAAGGCGACGGCGCGGCGCGCGCTACGGCCGTCGGGCCATCCACAACGTGTGCGTGCCGCTGCCGTCCTCGGTAGGCCGCCCGGGCTCGGTGTGACGAATGAGCTCCACCGTGAAGCCGCCCTTGCGCAGGTGACGCGTCAGGCTCGGATCGCCGGCCGCCGACCAGATGCCGAGCACGCCTCCCGGCGCGAGGGCGGCGAGCGCGGACGCGATGCCGTGCGGCGTGTACAGCCAACCGTTGCTCGGCCGGCTGAGCGCACGCGGTCCATTGTCGACGTCGAGGAGGATCGCGCTCCAGCCGCCGAGCGCGCGCGGCGGCGGCCGCTCGACGAGATCACAGACGTCCCCGACGTAGACCTCGGCCCGCGGGTCGCGCAGCGGATGTCCCGCGGCCTGTCCGACGAGCTCGCGGTTCCAACGCACCACGGCGGGCAGGAGCTCGGCCACGGTGACGTGCCCGTTCGCGCCGACACGGCGGAGCGCGGCCGCCAGCGTGAAGCCCATCCCGAGGCCGCCGACGAGGACGCGGGCGTCGTCGAGCGAGGGCAGCCGAGCACAGGCGAGCTCGGCGAGCGCGTCCTCGGAGCCGTGCTGTCGGTTGCTCATCAGCTCGCGATCGTCCACGACGATGGCGTACTCACGGCCGCGCGCCACGAGATAGATGAGGCCGTCGTCGTCGGGGACCGGCGCACGATCGACGATGTTCCACGGCCGCATGACCCATCACCGCTCGCCGGAGCCTCAGCGCGCGCCGGGCGCGCTGTTCCCGCCCGCCGCACTCTGCCATCGCGCGCTGCCGGGGGGTAGCATCGCGCCCATGCGTCAGATGCTGATCGCCGCCGTCGTCACGCTCGCCCTCGCCTGCTCCGGCTGCATCAGCATCGGCCGGACGCTGTACCTGGGCGATCAGAGCCTCCGGCGCTCGAGCATCGGCTTCGTCGAGCGCGTGGTGACGGTCAAAGACCACGACATCGAGCTGCTCGAGCGTCCCGCCGGCGGCGACGCCGTGCTGCTCGTACACGGCTTCAGCGGCTCGAAGGACAGCTACAACCGCATCGCGCCGTATCTCCCCGAGGACCTTCGCCTCATCGCGCCGAGCCTGCCGAGCCACGGCGCCTCGACGTTCAAAGCGGAGGCCAGCTACGACTTCGCCTCCCAGGCCGATCGCCTGCTGGCGCTGCTCGACGTGCTGGGCGTCGGGGCCGTCCACGTCGTTGGCGTCTCCATGGGCGGCGCCATCGCGACGACCTTCGCCGCGCGATATCCCGAGCGCACGCTGAGCTTGTCCGCCATCGCGCCGGCGGGCATCGATCCGCCGACCGAGACCGCTTTCCAGACCGCGTGGGCCGCGGGAGAGAACCTCCTCATCGTGCGCGAGCCGGAGGACTTCGAGCGCTTCCTCGAGCTCTGCTTCTACGGCGAGCCGCCTGCCATGCCGGCGTCCGTGCGCGACTATCTCGCCGAGGATCTGATCGCGCAGCGCGCGCGCCTCGAGAAGGTCGATCAGGACTTTCGCACCGTGCCCGGCTGGCTCGAGGGCGTGGTGCCGCAGCTCCGCTCGCCCGTGCTCGTCATCTGGGGCCAGCAAGACGAGATCCTGCACGTCTCGGGCTCGAGCGTGTTTCGCGACGTCAAGGATGTGCGCATCGAGCTGCTCGAAGGCTGCGGGCACGCGTGCTCTTTCGTTCGCCCCGAGGAGGTGGCGCTGCTCGTGAGCTCGCACATTCACGCACACGCGGCGTCACGCGCCGGACCCGCTCCGGGGTCCTGAGCGCCGGGGTCAACCGCCGATGTGCACCGTCGTCGGCGCCGGCCTCCGCGCGGATCGTCTGGCCCGCGCGCAGCTTCACCGTCGCCACCGCGAAGGACGGCCGGTGTTCGACGGTGACGTCGAGTGGAGCGCGTCGTCGAGCCGGCGGGGCGCTGACAGCGGGAAACGGCTTGCCGCACTCCATGCAGAAGCGCGGGTCGGGGATCCTGGCGGCGTTCCCGCAGTGGGGGCAGTGCCTGAGGTACCTCGAGGCCGGCCGCGCCTGCCCTCCGGTACAACGCCCTGGCCAGCGTCGCTACCCCGCCAGCGGCGGCCCCAGCGTGCGCGGCAAGCGCCGCCAAAGCTGACGCAAGAGCACGCTGCCTGCGGTGCTGAGACGCGCTAAAAGCTGCCTTGGAAGCGACGGCTCAAACCCGCGTACGCGCGAAGGGATCTTTCATGTCCGCTCCGGCTTGGCGTTTCTTCCGCGCGGGGGGCGTGGATCAGGTGTCGCTCACGCGCGGCGAAGAGCTCGGCTCCCTCGACGAGCTCGATCAGAAGCTGTGGGTCGCGCTGTCCTGTCCGGTCAAGGGCACCGCGCTCGAGCCCCGCGGCCTATCGCTGCTCGACGGCGACAAGGACGGCCGGGTGCGCGCGCCCGAGCTCATCGCGGCCGGGAAGTGGGCCGCGAGCGTGCTGCGCGACAAGGACGAGCTCGTGCGCAAAGAGCCCGGGCTCGCCATCGCGGCGCTCGACGAGAGCGCCGACGAGGGCAAGCGCCTGCTCGACACCGCGCGCGCGCTGCTCCGGTCCGTCGGCAAGGCGGACGCCGCGCGCATCACGCTCGACGACGCTCGCAAGGGGCGGGATGCCTTCCTGAAGGAGGCGGCGAACGGCGACGGGATCGTGCCGGCGTCGGCGGCCCCCGACGAGGAGCGCAAGCTGGCGCTGCTCGACATCCTTGGCGTCACGGCGGAGCCGAAGAGCGACGGCGGCGGGGTGCCTGGCCTCGACCGCGCGAGCCTCGAAGCGTTCCAGCAGGCCGCGCGCGAGCGGCTCTCGTGGCTCGAGAGCGGCACGGCGGAAGACAAGCGCCCCCTCGGTGACGACAGCGGCGCCGCGTTCGCCGCGCTCGACGCCGTCAGCGCGAAGATCGACGACTTCTTCGTGCGCGCGCGCATCGCCGCCTTCGACGCGCGAGCGCTCGACGCGATGAACCGGGACGCGGCCGCCTACGCGACGCTCTCCGAGCGCCAGCTCGCCGCGGCCGCCGGCGACCTCGAGGAGTTCCCCCTCGCCCGCGTGTCGTTGCCGCCCACGCTCCCCCTCGGCCACGGGGTGAACCCGGCGTTCCATGAGCGCGTGCTGGCCTTTCGCGACAAGGTGGTGACGCCGCTGCTCGGGGCGCGCGAGTCCATCGGCGAGGACGAGTGGCGGGAGATCGGGCAGCGCTTCGACGCGCATCGCTCCTGGCGCGCGGCCGAGGTGGGCAAGGAGCTCGCGAAGCTCGACGAGGCGCGCCTGCGCGAGCTCTCGAGCGACGCCGTCACCGCCGCTTTGCTCGCGCTCGTCGACGCCGACGAAGAGGCGAAGCCGCAGGCCGACGCCATCGAGAGCGTCGAGAAGCTCGTCTGGCTCTCGGACAACCTGCTCACGCTCGCGAACAACTACGTGGCGTTCCGCGACTTCTACTCGCGCGAGGCGCTCGCGACCTTTCAAGCGGGCACGCTGTATCTCGATCAGCGCGCCTGCCAGCTCTGCCTCGAGGTGCTCGATCCCGCGCGGCACGCGGCGCTCGGCGCCTCGTCGAAGGCGTACCTCGTCTATTGCGACCTCAAGAACGCGAGCGGCGACAAGCGCTCCATCGTGGCGGCGGTGACCGACGGCGACGTCGACAACATCGTGGTCGGGCGCAACGGCCTCTTCTACGATCGCGACGGCAGAGACTGGGACGCGACCATCACGCGCATCGTCGACAACCCGATCTCGATCCGGCAGGCGTTCTGGTCGCCCTACAAGAAGGCGCTGCGCTTTTTCGAGGAGCAGATGAGCAAGCGCGCCGCCGCCGCCGAGGCCGCCGCCGATAAGCGCCTGAGCAGCGCGGCGACGACGGCGACGGACGCGGTCACCGCTGCTGCGCCGCCCGCGCCCGCGGCGACGACGGCTCCCAAGAAGCTCGACGTCGGCGTCGTCGCGGCGCTCGGCGTCGCCGTCGGCGGCATCACGGCCGCCCTCGGCATGCTCCTCGAGGCGTTCTTCGGCCTCGGCTGGCTGATGCCCCTCGGCGCGCTCGGCCTGCTGTTCGCCATCAGCGGCCCCTCCATGGCGGTGGCGTGGCTGAAGCTCCGGCAGCGCAACCTCGGCCCCCTCCTCGACGCCAACGGCTGGGCGGTCAACGCCATGGCCCGCGTCAATGTGCCGCTCGGGCGCTCGCTGACCTCCATCGCGCGCATCCCCGACGGCGCCTCGCGCGACCTGCGCGACCCCTACCGGCAAAAGAGCCAGCCCGTCTGGGCCTACGCCGTCGTCGCGGTCTTGCTCGCCGGCGCCATCGGCTGGTACGTGGGCTCGCTCGACCGCCTGCTTCCCCTCGCGGCGCGAAGCACGACCGTCCTCGGGACGGCGGCGCCCGCGTTCGTCCCCCCGGCGAGCACGCCGGACGCGAAGCCCGCGCCGGCGCCGGCCGCGAAGTAGAGCGTGTCCCGACGACGCCAATGCCTCGCCCGAGGTGGCGGGCGTCGCGTTGATCCCGGCGAGCGGCCTGCGTTGCGCCGACGTCAGCGAGCCGGCAGACTGCTCGTGAGCCGAGGTCAACTCGAGCGTGGGAGTCGAGCGTGGATGACGTCGTCGTTGCCGAGGGTGGCCTGTCGCGCCTGAAGGAGCTCTTGCGCGCGCTCGAGCGGAGCGGCGTGGCGGCGAGCGTCCTGCCGCCGGCCGACAACTGCCGGTCCGGTTGAGGCACCAAATACCGGCTCGCGGTCGCGAGCCACGCCCTCGAAGACGCCCGTAACGTGCTCGCCCCGACGGACAGCGCGCCGGTGCTCGACTTCAACGCGGAGCAGATGACCTGCCCTGCGTGCGGATTCGGCTTTCCCACCGGTCCGCGCGAGTGTCCGGACTGTGGTCTGTTCCTGGGTTGACCGGCTCGAGCCGCTGCGTGCCGCGCTGCACGTTCGACGACGGGCGCCTCGGTTCGCGCAGGTTCCGCGCTTTCCGCCGCAGGCTCGCGTGGTAGCCTCGTCGACGCGGAGGGGCGATGCGTCTGAGACTTCCGGCCGTGACGCGCGCGGCGCTTCCGACAGCTCCCGCGGAGCTCGTGCGCGCGCTGCGGGCCCTCGACGGCGACGCGCCGCGCGAGGGGTTCATCGAGCTCGCGGGCGGCCGCTCGACCTTCTTCCTGTTCCTGCACGAGGGGAGGCCCTACTGCGCCGGCGCCTACGAAGATGACCGCTTCATGCCGCGCGCCCTCTCGGAGCTCGCGTCCGCGCTGCACGACGTCGAGGAGGCGACCCTCGTCACGGCGGACCTGCCGCTCTTTTTGTGCGCCGCGGTCATGTTCCGCAAGGCACCCTCCGCGCACGTGCCGCTCACCCTCGTCGACAGCGACGCGCTCTTGCGCAACATCCACGCGCTCGGCAAGGACGCCGTCGTCGTCATCGGGCGCGGCGACGCGCGCTCGCTCGTGTTCTGCCGCGGCGGGCAATTGGTGGCGCTCTACCCCGCGCGCGACGAGCGCTTTCCCGCCGACGGCACCCTGGGCGAGCGCATCCTCGAGTACATCTACCAGTCACCCGACGGGCCTCCCGTCACCATGGATCTCTACGACGACATCCGCCTGCCGCCGGCCAAGAGCGCCGGGGAGCCGCTGTCACGCTACCTCGTCGAGACCATGAACGAGCGGGGGCCGGCCGCGTCGCTCGTCGTCGAGCTCGCCGGGCGCGTGGTGTTCCGCTTTCCGCTCGTCGAGCAAGAGGCGGTCGTAGGTCGCGGCGACGACGCGGACGTCATCCTCGACAACCTCTCGGTCTCGCGGCGGCACGCGCTCGTGAAGCGGGCGGCCGAGCACCTGGTCGTCGAGGATCTCGGCAGCGAGAACGGCGTGTTCGTGCGCGATGAGCGCGTGCGCTCCGCGCTGCTCGCGCCCGGCGACGAGATGGTCGTCGGCAAGTACACGCTGCGCTACCTGCAAGGCAGCGTGGCGACCGATTTCGACGCGCCCGCCGCGCCGACCCGGGCGAGCTCATCCGGCGTCGACACCATCGCCCTCGGTTGGTCCACTCCGAAGGCGGTGCTCGAGCACGCCGGCAAAGAACACTCGCTGCACGCGGCCTTCTTCGGCATCGGCAACGGCGAGCAGGCGACGCTGCGCTGCGGCGGCTTCTTCGTCGCCCCGCTCCACGTCGCCATCGTGCGCGAAGGCGACGGCTACCGCGCGCGCCACGTCGGCGGGCTCCGAAAGCTACGCATCAACGGCGCCGTCACCCGCGAGTCGCGCCTCGCGCACGGCGACATCCTGACGCTGGCGGGAGCGAAGTTCGTGTTCCGCGTGCCCGAGTCCGCCGAGAGCGAGTCGTAACGAGCTGCAAACCTCCGGCGCCGGAGGACACCGCCTCCTCGCTCCCCTCGGCTATGTGCCTCCGGCAGAGGATGAGGCGGCGTTCCAGGAAGGTCAGGCCCAGAAGGAAGCGGCCTGACGAGCGCTCTCCTTCGCGATGCGGGTCCTCTGCACCGGGCCTGCGCGCTGGCCTCTTCCCAAGTCCGACCATCATGGTGCAGCAGGACAGACCAGCGTCGGTCGCCATGGGCGACCGCGCGGACCGGAACAGCGCAAGCGGATCCTCGGCGACGTGCAGGCAACCTACGCGTGGGCGCGCGCACCCGACGCCAAGGGCGCAAAAAGAAAGCGCACCGGGGATGCCCAGTGCGCCTTTGGTGACCCCTACGGGGCCGCACCCCGCGTCCAGGAAGCGGCGCCTTTTCAGAGGGTTAGCAGTGAAATCGCCGGGTTATGGCTGGGAGCAAGGAGCGTCTCGGTGCGCTTGAAAGCGCCTTGGGGGGTCTCTGCAAGGCTCTGCGCTCCCAATGGGCTCCCAGTTTGGCAAGGCCCGACCGTCGCTCCGGCGGCGGTCGGGCCCTGTCGCCGGTGCCGCATTTAGCCGTCGTGTCTGGGCGCCGCGCTTCGACGAGCGCCGCCTGGTGCCCCCATCATGTCGACGACGGCGGCGCAGGCGAACGAGGCGAGGCCGATCGCATGGGCTACTCGTCGTCTTTCAGCGCCTCCACGCCGAGGAACGCGTGAGCTGCGGGAGGCGTGCTGCCCCCGCTGGCAGCTGGCGGGGCGGCGCCCGCGCCGCCCCGTCGACGTAGTTGCAGCACGGCCCTCGCCAGCACGCGTGGTAGGGAATGCGTCACCTCCGGCTGATCGAAGAAGAGCACCACGAGCGCCGTGCGCTTGTCGACGCGGACCGCCATGGAGCTCATGACGTCGTCAACGACCAGGCGAGCGCAGTCCGATTCACGGTCGTCGGAGAGCGTCGATAGCGCCGCGCGCAGGCACGCGTTTCGAGCCGCGAGGTCCAGCTCGTCCGCTGCCTCCGCCACGAAGCGATCTCCGCGGACAACAAGCGCAGCGCTCACGGCATCGTGCCCCTCGACGAGGGCGCGACACAGCGCATCAAGCGGTGCCTCGGATTCCAACGCCATGCTCCATCGTAGCGTGACGCGACCGACGGTGCCCAAGCCCGTCCGCGCCTTGTCGAGCACGCGGCCATCGCTTCGGTGGCTGACGGCGTGGCGTCGTCGGCCTTTGCTTAGCGGCCGCTCGCGATGCGCGTCGCGACGGTGACTGATTTCCAACGGAGCGGCACCATCATCTCGCGGCCGTACTTGCTCTCGATGAAACTTCGCACAGCTCGCTCGTCCCGCCGGTCCCCGGGGAAGTCGTCCGCCCGGTAGGCCTTGCCCGCGGCTTCCTCGGCAACGGGATCAACGACGGAAGGGCGGAAGGCGTCGACCAGCGACGATGCGGCGAAACGCTCGGCGCCGTCCGCGCACGGGTTGAGTAGGAGGCGGCCTTCGCGCGCGTCACCAACCACGACTCCCACGACCTCTGCCATCCGGTAGCACTGCGCGTGATCGAAGAAGTAACAGGGTGACCTCGTGGTCTTCGCGCCTGGCGCGCGCACACCCCAGCTCGGGATGTCGACCTTGCCGTAGAAGGTCGACTCGATCTGCTCGACGATCGTTCCCGCGAAGCGCCCCAGTGCCACGAACCACACGACGCGGAAGGCACCCGCACCCGTCGGAGTGGCGACGAGCTGCTGCTTCTTGTCGCGGAGCACGGTCGCGATGCTGCTCTGGAACGCGATCTGGCGGTCATCGAGTGGCATCGCGCCCCGCATGACCTCTCTGTCGAAGGAACCATCGTCCGTCTTGGTGCGCACCTCGACCACGAACTCTTCGGCGCCCTTCCGCGCCCGCAGGTCCGCTCGCCTCTCCGTGCTCGTCGGCACGCGCTCGACGTCGAAACCTTCAGCGACCAGAACCTCGGCCACCAGCTTCTCCGCTTCAGCACCGCTTGCACTCGACTTCGTCATCTTCGCTTGCCCTTCACGATGCGCCCAGCCTTCCGCTTGAACTCGTCGAGGATCGCCCGCGTCACATGCATCCTGTTCCCCTGGTGGATCGCCGTCGCCACAGCCAAAACATGGTCGTGCATCCCCCGATCCAGCCGAAGCAGGTCGAGCATCAACTCCAACCCCCAGCGAACGGCCACGTCCTCTGCCTCGCACGCACCTCGCAACACTTTATCGTTCGTTACGCAGGTCCAGCCGTTCTCGACGGCGAGCAGGAGGCTCACGCGGTCCTCGAATGACAGACTCCCGCGCGTGTTGGCGGCAGCGGTCAGGACGTCGAGGGATGCCTCCACGACGACGAGCCCGTGATGGGCACAGATGTCGCCATCGATACCGTTGACCTCTTCGACGACGTCGGAAGCGACGTGCACCTGCCCGACGCGCTCAGAGATCGTCGCCAGCATGCGAAGGTCGGCGCCCAGGTAGTCGATGAGAACATCGGCGTCGACGATAAGGAGCATGCCGCTACCCGAACCAGGCCGCGGCGAGCTCGCGCATCTCCTGCCGGTCGAGGCCGAGGATCTCTCCGGCTCGTCCGAGTGAGATCACTCCCTCGTCAACGCCGCGCCGCACCAGGCGCTGCAGCCGGTCGCCGAGGAAGTCGTGCTCGTCGAGCTTCGCCGGCTCGGCCCCTCGATCTTGTTGGTACATGATGTCGGTGATCGGAAGCGGCTCGTCGTGCTTCGTGAGCGACTGTCCCGTCCGCCTCTTGTACTCGCCGTTGAAGTACCGCCAGAGTTCGTTCTTGTCGTCGGGATACATCTGCCCGAGCCGATAGACGACGGTCCTCCAGCTCACGCGGAAGATCCGCTTCACCTTGAGGATGCGATCGAAGACGGTGGCGCCTCTCGTGTCGTTCCACTCCTTCAGGAATGCGTCGTGCGGCATGAGGAAGTGCGACGCGAACTCGTTCGCTTCAACCTCCTCTGCCGGAACCTCCTCACTGTCCGCAGTCGAGTACGAGCCGATGTGCAGCAGGAGATGCCCGAGTTCGTGCGCTGCGCTGAAGATCCACGTCTCGACAGGGATGCGGTTCCAGATGTTCACGATAACGGCAGGTCCGCCGTCGTCCTCGGCGACCGACAAGCCAAAGAAAGCGTCCGTCTCCCAGAGGATGGAGTGCACCTTCACACCCCGCGCATCCAGGAGTCCGCAGATGTCGTGCACCGGCTCTTCGTCATCGAGCTCGAAGGCCGTCCGCACCGCGGAAGCAACGGCAGGAATGCCCTCTTCCTTCGCCGCGTGCACGCTCTTCTCCAGGACGGCGAGCCGATTCTCCGGACGCTCTCCGAGAAGCTCCTCCAGCTCGCGATAGTCGCGGAGCCAGCGACCGACTTCGTGCAAAACGTCCTCGCGCCTCTTGAGGCGCTTGAGGCTACGGAAGCGCACCCGGTGAAGGGCGACAGGGGCCAGGAGCAGTTCGCCGACCGACACGTGAAGCGCCGTGGCGAGCGCGCGGAGCGTCTCTTCTTTGGGTTCCGACTTCCCGAGCTCGATGTTTCGATAGCCCGAGCGGGAGAGACCGACCGCGTCGGCCAGCGCCTCCTGCGTCATGCCTGCGCCCGTGCGTAGGCGGCGGAGGTTTGCCGCGATCGGGGGCAGATCCGGATCCACACTAGTCATCATCACCAAGATGGTTACTATGGTTATAGGCCGTTGGCAACCGCTGACAGCCTTCGGACAGGTGCGCGCCTTTCGGGCGGAGCCTGGCGTTGCCAGGGCTCTGAAGGGGGTGGTCTGTCCGCGAACCAAGAGCGCCGGCAACGGTCGGCATGGAGAGAGACATGGAAACTGCCCCCCACGAGCCTCCCGGCCCCCGCTACACCGTCAACATCGAGGGCGAGAACCACGACTGGAACGAGCCGACCATCACGACCGAGCAGATCGCCCAGCTCGGAGGATTCGACCCGGCGCAGGGGGTCATCCTAATCGACAAGGACAACAACGAGCGCACCCTCGCGCCGGGCGAGGTGGTCGAGCTCAAGCCCGGGATGGGATTCGCCAAGAAGGTGCGTTTCAAGCGAGGTCGCGACCGGATCGCTGCCGAGTTGGACCTCCTCCGAGCCCTCTATCCGGACATGGAGGCCCGCCCCGATGGTTGGGTGCGCCTGCCGCGCTACGCGCTCATGGAGGGCTGGTCGCCCGACATCATCGACGTGGCGTTCCAGATCCAGCCCGCATACCCCGGGGCTCCGCCGTACGGCATCTACGTCCAGCCGCCCAACCTCACGTTCAACGGCCGCCCGCCGACGAACTACAAGGCCAGCGCCAACTGTCCCTTCCCCGGCGCGTGGGGAGTCTTCTCCTGGCAGCCAGAGACGTGGAAGCCGGGTGCGACGCCCACCAGCGGCACCAACCTGGTCAACTGGGTCCACGGTTTCCGCGTCCGCTTCGCCGAGGGGGCGTAGATGTTCACTCTGCGGATGACCGAGGCCCAGCGTGCGGGCCTGTGGGCCCACCTGCTGCCGCCCGACAACGACATCGAACAGGCCGCCTTCCTCTTCGGGCGGGTCGAGGGCGACACGCTCTCCGTCGTCGACGCGCGACTGTTGCTACGCGGAGACTTCGTCATCCAGAGCCGATACCACATCGAGCTCACAGACGAGGCGCGTGCAGGCGCCATCAAGAAGGCCCACGATCTGGGCGCCGCCCTCATTGAGGCCCACTGCCATCCCTTCGACGGTGGCGCGGAGTTCTCGTGGTCGGACGAGGCTGGGTTGCGCGAGCTCGTCCCCCACGTGCTCTGGCGCCTGCCGGACCGGCCTTACCTGGCCTTGGTCATCGCGCCAGACGCCTTCGACGGCTTGGCATGGGCGGAGCGGGGCGCACCTCCGACCACGATCAACGGCATCGATGTCGACGGCACCGTGCACCGGCCGTCCGGTCGGTCGCAAGGGAGCTGGGGCGGAGGGCGTCGTGCCTGGGCGTGACGACCGTAGCGTGAGGCTGTTCGGCAGCGAGGGGTTCGCACGGCTGGCCGCAACGCGCGTCGCCATCGTGGGCTGCGGCGGCATCGGGACGCACGTCGCGCAGCAGCTCGCGCACCTCGGCGTCGGCGCAGTGCTCATTGACGATGAGGACGTCGAGGACACCAACCTCAATCGTTACGTGGGCGTCTATCCCGAAGACGTCGGCAAGCCGAAGGTCGAGGTGGTAGCGGCCAACATGCTGCGCATCCGACCGGACCTCAGCGTCACGCCAATCTGCGCAAGCTTGCAGTCGGCCGAGGCCTTCGACGCCATCAAGGCCTCGGACTGGGTGGTGGGCTGCCTTGACAACGACGGCGCACGGCTCGTGCTGACGGAGCTCACCGCCGCATACGAGATCCCGTACGTCGACGTGGCCTCTGACGTTGATGCTGATCACGGTCGCCTGACCTTTGGCGGGCGCGTTGTCGTCGCCACAGGCGACGGCTGCCCGTACTGCTTGGGCGAAGTGGATGCCGTCGAGGCGGCGGCCGACCTGGCCAGCCCAGGAGCGCGGGCCGATCGAGCTGAGCTCTACGGCATCGAAGTGGCAGCACTCCGTGGGGGCGGCCCGGCCGTCGTGTTCATCAACGGCGTCGTAGCGTCCCTCGCCGTCCAACAGCTCATGGCTCGGGTTGCCGGCCTCGACGTGCCGCTCAGGCGGCTGTTGACCTTCCGCGGGCAGCTCGGCGTCGTCACGGTCGCCAACGACGAGCGCGACGAGTGCCCGTATTGCGACGGCGCCAGAGGCCAACGCGAGGCCGCTCGTGTCGAGAGGTACCTGACCGACAGCTCCAGCGCGCACAAGGAAGCGCGCTCAGATACATGAGTTCAAGAACCTCATTGTCTGGCCTTTCGTTGCGCGCCCGCCGCGCTCCTGAACGGCGCGCTCTCGTCCTTCGAGCCGATAGAGGCCAACTTCGACGTCATTTCCGGCAAGGTCGACGCTATGACGCGCGTCCTCCAACACAGCGGTCTGCGACATGGCTGGCACTTTCGCTGTCGACACCGCTACGCTGGATTCATCACCCCACTTCCCGAACCCGCGAAGAATAAGCGCCCTCTATCCCGACCTACGCCGGGTGTGAAGCTTCCGTGACGTGGCGCGGTGGTGCCAAATCAGCTCCCATTCGCGCTCGCCAGCGCCGGGTTGACGGCGCAGGCCAGCACCGCCGGTTGCAACACGCCGTCCGGCCCTTTCACCAAGTCGAAGGCGGTGACGACACCGAGCCCCTCGTTCCTCGCCCAAATGGTCGACGGCACGGTGACGGATAGGTTCTCGCCCGTAAAACGGCCAAGCAGAAGCGCAGGCAACCAGTTCACTTGTGCCTTGAAAACGCAGAGGAAGACGCCAACTCGGAGCTCAGGAAGCTGCTGAGCCTTGATGGCGTCGCGGAACTTCTTCGTGAACTTCGCGGAGATGCGCTCCTCAAGAAGCGCGGAGAGGTCCGCCGTGGAGACGCTCATGAAGCCGGCGGAGTCGCCGGTCGGCTCGGACTTCTCCTGCATGCTCACGACGTCGATCTGTGCTGACCCGGCTGGAACGTGACTCCAACCTGCCTCCGAGGTCCGGAGGTGTTAGGAGTCATGCGTGA
>CAYLZW010000038.1:0-30009 GCA_964388085.1 uncultured Myxococcales bacterium
TGGATCGGTGTATGGTGATGTAGGCGGAAGGGCGCCTTGGGGGACAGTCGCGCGGAGTGTACCACCGGCAGACGGATCCGTCGACGCAGGGCGCGCAGCCCCGCGCGGCCGGAGAGCGCGGGCGCTCTCGTTCGAAAGCGTGCTACGACGGGGCCTTAACCGCCGCGGCGGGTGAAAGGGGACACGAGGACGGTATGGCGCAGCCCATCGAAGTCCTGCTGGTGGCGGCGTCGTAGAGCGAGCGGAGCTTGTTGCTGCCGTGCAGCTCCTTGAACTTCTTGACCGCGGCGAGCTGCACGTCGGTGAACGTCATGTTCGAGACGCGCGCGGGCGCGGCCGTGCTGGCGGCGGCGTCGGTGCTCGTCGAGCTCGCGCTGCCCGCCGTGCCCGCGAAGGCGACGCCGGCGAGGGCGGAGAGGTGCGCGGCGACGGCCGGGTCCATGATGGAGGCGAAGCCGGGGTCCGTGACGAGGGCCTTCAGGTCGGCCTTCTCGGAGCCGGAGATGCCGCGCTCGGCGAGGGCGAGCTTCTCGTCGGTGGACATGCCGCGGGCGAAGCTCTCGCGGATGGAGTCGCTCGAGGTGAACCAGCGGTCACCGACGGTGGCGAGGATGTCGTCGAGCTGCTTCTCGCCGACCTTGGCCGCCGGGTCCTGCTCGGCCTTCTTGACGAGGTCTTGCGCCAGGGACCTGAGCGCGGGCTTGTTGATGTTGTTGATCGGCATGGGGTTCTCCGGCCGGCTGTGTGCGCCTGACGTTCGCCTGTGAAGGGTGGGCTCGAGGAGGGAGCGGCTCGCTCAGGCGTCCTCGGGGATGAAGCCGCTGGCCTTGAACTGTGCGACCTCGCCGTGGGTGAGCTGCAGCACCCAATACTCGGCGCTGGCGTCGTCGTCGGCGCTCTTCAGCTCCTCGAGGACCGTCTTGGCCTCGTCCTCGGAGCGGGCCCAGGCGCGCATCATGGGCATGCCGTCGCTCTCCGAGTGCACGGACCAGAGGGGGGAGGGGGCGTCGTTGTTCGTGCTCATCGCGGTGCTCACCATGGATCGGACCTCCAGGCCCTGGATGGTATCGCTGGCCTCGTCACTTTGGCCGGATTTCGCGTAGCGCCTGCTCGGGCGCCCGCCGGCGCACATCCCGGTGGCAGCCGGCTTCGTAAACAGCTAATCCCCCGACGGTTTCTCATAGCAGGGCAACGGAGCGAAGATGGCGAAGGGGACCGACGGCACCACGCCGCACGAAGGAGAGGCGCCCTCTGCGCCCCCGGTGACCGAGGTGGCGGCCGTCTCGCGCGACGACAGCGACGAGCCCGCGGCCGAGGAGGCACAGCCGAAGAGCGCCTTGTTGCGCAAGCTGGCCGCGCTGCACCAGGTGCCACACATCGAGAAGCTGGCGTTCACGCTCGCCATCGCCGTCGCCGCCGGCATCACGCTGCCCTTCCTCGGCTCCATCGGCTTCTTCGATCCGTGGGAGACGCACTACGCCGAGGTCGCGCGCCAGATGACGCAGCGCGACGACTACCTCTACCCGTTCTGGAAGGACGCCTACTTCTTCTCGAAGCCGGTGCTCCTGTTCTGGCTGACCAGCATCGGCTACCGCCTGCTCGGCGCGCACGACACCGAGGGCGCCATCCCGTGGGGCGCCGAGCTCGTCGGGCGTCTGCCGAACGCCCTCATCAGCATCCTCACCATCGCGGTCATCTTCATCACCGTGCGCCGCTTCTGGTCGCGGCGCGCCGCGGTGCTCTCGTCCGTCGTGCTCGCGACCATCCCCTTCTGGGGCTTCATGAGCCGTCAGGCCATCACCGACATGCTCTACGTCGGGCCCATGACGATGGCCATGTGCCTGCTCGCCATCGCGTTCTTCGACGACGAGCACCGCGAGGCCTACGAGAAGGCGCGCATCCCGAAGTGGCTGCTCGGCGCGTTCGCGGTCGGCTTCTTGCCGCAGCTCTGGGAGATCGGCCGCACGGGCGCGTTCCTCAATCGGCAGGCGCTGCTCGGCAGCGAGATGGCGACCCGCATCGGGTTCTCGTCGCTCTTGTGCCTCATGGCGCTCGGCTTCTTGTTCTATCTGCACAAGCGCGGCCGCGATCCGCTCGTGCACGGCGCCGCCTTCCTGACCGCCATCGCCACGCTCGGCAAGGGGCCGCACGCGCTGCTCCTGCTCGGCATGGTCTATTTCCTCTATTTCGCGCTCTCGGGCGATTGGCGCTTCCTGAAGCGCCGCGCGATGTGGACGACGGCCGTCCTGCTCTACCTCGGCGTCGCGCTGCCCTGGTACCTCGTCATGCTCTTCTTCGACGGGCGCGACGAGTCCCGCAAGAGCTGGTTCGGGCGCTTCGTGGTGTGGGACCTGTTCGGCCGCATCGGCGGCGGCGTGCACGGCGACCGCGGCACCTTCGAGTATTACTTCCGCTATCTCTCCTTCGGCATGTTCCCCTGGACGGCGGCCCTGCCGGTGGCGCTCTTCGACGCCGCCTCGACGCCGCTCCGGCCGAAACACGAGCGCGACGGCAATGAGCGCTTCACGCTCTTCGTGCTGCTCTGGTGCGTGTCCTTCTTCGTGTTCTTCACGGCGACGACGACGAAGTTCCACCACTACATCTTCCCCGTCGTCGTGCCGGGCGCGATCCTCATCGGCGGCTGGCTCGATCGCGTGCTCTCGGGGCAGCGAAAATTGCTGGCGGGCTTCGCCGGCGTCGTCGTGCTCGGCACGCTGCTCATCGCGCGCGACCTCGCCGCCGAGCCCTGGCAGCTCGTCGATCTGTTCACCTACCACTACAAGAGCTGGAAGCCCGACTACTACTTCCCGAAGGACCCGAACTGGCACATCGTCTTCTCGGCGGTGGTGTTCCCGGTGGCGAGCCTCGTCATCCTCGGCCTCGCCTCCGATTGGGCGCGTAGCGTGGTCGACGCGGGCCGCGGCGGCGCCCTCGCGCGCCTGTTGGCGAGCTTTCAGCGCCTCGGCCAGGCCATCCTCGGCGGTGTGCGCTCGGTGAAGAACGCGGGCTTCGTGCTCGGCGCGCTCTCGGCCGGCCTCGTGTTCATCGTGTTCGCGGTGCACGTCTATTTCAACAACATGAGCCAGCATTGGTCGCAGCGCTGGCTGTTCGAGACCTATTACGCGCTGCGCGAGCCGGGCGAGCCCATCATCAGCTACCAGATGGATTGGAAGGGCGAGACCTTCTACGCGCACAACACCGACATTCAGATCAAGAAGAGCGCGTCGAAGCTGAAGAAGGAGATCGAGAAGCCCGGCCGCGCCTTCGTGCTCGTGCAGACTGATCGCTACGACCGCATCAAGAGCGCGCTCGGCAAAGACTACGAGGGGAAGATCAAGGTCGTGGACCGCTCGAACAAGAAGTGGTTCCTCGTCCTGGTCGAGGACTGATGGCTGGCGTCGCCCGCGTGATACTGACGTCGTCAAGGTCACGGGAGCACGGTAGATGATGACGCGAGAGGCCCTGCGGCGCGTGAGGAACCTGCTGGTCGCCTGCGCCGCGCTCGCGTACGTGGCCGCCACGGTCTGGCAGGTTCTCGAGCGACGCGACGATTGGCCGCTCTCCAGCTACCCGATGTACTCGCACCAGCAGGGCGTCTGGGCCTCGAAGAGCTTTCTCTTCGGCGTGACGCCCGAGGGTGAATATGCGCTGGCGCCCGGTGAGCTCGGTCCCATCGGTGGCGCTCGCCTGACCCATCTGCTCTCGAAGCTCGAGCGCGATCCGAAGCGTCGCGACAGGTTTCTCGAGACCATCGCCGCCAAGCGACGGGAACGCTTCCCCGACGCGGCTGAGCTCAGCGCGATTCGCATGCGCAAGAAGACCTGGCGCATTCAGCAGGGGCTCAAGGGCATCGACAAGCCCCGCAGCAAGCTCGTCGACGCCATCTACTTCCCGCCGGCGTCGTTGCGCGCGCGCCTGCAGCAGGAGGCCGAGGGGAGCGCTCCCGTCGAGGGCCCCCTCGCGGCCGCGGGCGATCTCGTCATCGACCTCGACGAGGCGCACTGCCGCGCGGGCTGCCGGCGCACGCTCGACCGCTATGCGCACGAAGGCGCGGCGCTGTCGCTCACGCCCACCGCCGAGGAGCACGGCGCCGCGGAGGTCGAGCTCGAGATCCCCGCGGGCAATTACCGCGTGTTCGTGCGCACGCGCACGGCCGCGCCCCGAGGCAAGGATCGCTTCGCCGTCTTCATCGACGACCGGCCGTTGTCGAAGAAGCTCGGATTCGGCAACCAGAAGGCAGCGCTCGGCGCCGACGGCTACGTGTGGGTCAGCAAGGGCATGGCCTACCGCCCCGTCGGCTACCGCGAGAAGACGGGCGGCAAGCGCACCCTCCGCATCGCCGGCGGCCGCGGCGCGCTCGTCGTCGACCAGATCTGGCTCAGCCGGACGCAGCAGGAGCTGCCGAGCGAGAACCGGGCGCGCCGGCCATGAAGCGGATCCTCGACCTCCTGCGCCCCGGCCTCGCCGAGCTCTGGTTCGGCCGCAACGATCCGCGTCACCTCGCGATCGCTCGCATCCTCGTGTTCGGCCATATGTTCCTGTACCGCACCGGCAACAACGCGCGCTTCCTCGAGCTCAAGGAGGTCGCCTGGTATCCGATCGCGCTGTTCCAGGACGGTGGCCTACCGGTCCTCAGCGTCGGCGCCGTGCGCGTCATGCAGGACGCGTTCGTCGGGCTCACGCTGCTCGCCATGCTCGGCGTCGGCTTCCGCCTCGTGGCGCCGCTCACCGCGGCCGTGCATCTCTATCTGTTCGCCATTCCCAATTGCTTCGGCAAGGTGAATCACGACAACGCGATCGTCATCGTGTCGATCATCCTCGCCTTCTCCTGCGCCAGCGACGCGTGGTCGTTCGACGCCTGGCTCCGGCGCAAGGTGAAGCGCGACGCCCCTCGGCGCCTCGAGGGCGCCTACCGCTGGCCGCTGACGATGATGGCGCTGACCGTGTGCATCGTCTACGGCGCCGCGGGCTGGACGAAGCTCGACAAGACCGGCCTCGAATGGGCCTGGAGCGATTCGTTCTCGCGCTACCTATTGCGTCATCACTTTACCCACCAACCCGTGATTATGTTCGGTGTCGTGCTCGCGTCATTTACCACGCTGTGCAAGCTGCTCGCCTCGGTGGCGCTGGCGATCGAGGTGTCCATTCCGCTCGCCGTGTTGCACCGCCGCCTCTATCCGGTCTTGCTGCTCGGCGCGGCCTGCATGCAGCTCTCCATCTGGCTGTTGTTCGGTGTCTTCTTCCGGATGATGATCCCGGTGTTCCTCGCGCTGCTGCCCTGGGGGCGAATCCTGTCCCTGCTCGAGCGTCGCCTGCCGATGCTCGAGCGCTTCCTCAGGAGCGGGGGCGATGCATGACCGAGCCGACGCGGCGTTCGGCGCGCGCAGGACGCGAACGCGGGACGCAAGCCCCCGCTTTTTGGCAGGGGGAAACTGACTCGGGCTGTGACGGTCGTGCTTCAGAGCGGGTCACGTCGTCGGAAACTGTCCCACGGGCACGCGAAGATTGCGCACGGGCTAGCGTCGCCGCGTGAGCCGACAATCCCCTTGGCCCGGCGACGGGCTCCCTCTCTCCGCCTTCCGCGACGGCAAGAGCGACCTCTCCCTGGAGGCGTTCGAGCGAGCCTTCGGCCGCGCGTTCCTCGTGCTCTCGGGTCTCAAGCTGCGGCGCGGCGCCAACACCCGCGTCACGCTCGACGACGAGGAGTCGACGAACCCGGGCGTCGCCGCGCCGACGGGGGGCTTCTCCGTGTTTCCGGTGTTGAAGCGGCCGGGCGCGCCTTTCGACTTCGTGTCCGTCGGACGGGCGGCGGGCAACGACATCGTGCTCGGCGACGTCAGCGTGTCGAAGTTTCACGCCTACCTGCGCGAGGTCGACGAGGGCTTCGTGTTGCAAGACGGAAACTCCCGCAACGGCACGACGAGAAACGAGCAGACGGTGCCGCGGCGAGGCGGCGGTAAGCCTGTGCTGCTCGCGCCCGGCGATCGCGTGAAGTTCGGCAGCGTGCCGATGACCTTCCTGCGCGCGGACGGGCTGCTCGAGCTCGTGCGGGGCACCTCGCACACCAAGTGGTAGCGGCCGCGCGGGTTGCCTTTCGGGATCCGAGCTGATCTGTAGGGAGGCGCAAATCGGGCCGCCTCGCTTCGGATTGTGCTTGGGAGCCTCGAGACACTGGAGGGCAGAGCGATGCGCATCCTGCACACCGCGGACTGGCACCTTGGCCGCAAGTTTCAGGGTGTGCACCTGACCGAGGATCAGGCGCACGTGCTGGACCAGCTCGTCGACGTCGCGCGCCAGTGGCGGCCTGACGTCGTGGTGCTCGCCGGGGACGTGTACGACCGCGCCGTACCGCCCCCCGACGCCGTGACGCTGTTCGACGACGTGCTCTCCCGCCTGGTGCTCGGGCTCGGGCTGCCGGTCGTCGTCATCGCGGGCAACCACGACGGCCCAGAGCGGGTCGGCTTCGCGAGCCGGGTGCTGCGCGAGCGCGGCCTGCACCTCGTCGGCCTGTACCAGCCGGACGAGCCGCTCATCACCATCGCGGACGAGCATGGCCCGCTGCACCTGGCGGCGCTGCCCTTCGTCGAGCCGAGCACGGTCAAAGATCGCTTGCTCGCCGGCGTGCTGCCGAGCGGCGTCGAGCGGTGGACGCATGGCGCCGCCCTCGCCGAGGTGGCGAAGCGGGCGCTGTCGAGGGTGCCGGGCGGCGAGCGCGCGGTGGCGGTCGCGCATGGGTCGGTCATCGGCGGGCTCGAGGGCGAGTCCGAGCGGCCGCTCTGGGTCGGCGCCTCCGGCTACGCGGAGCCGTCCTGCTTCGACGGCTTCTGCTACACGGCGCTCGGTCACTTCCACCGCGCGCAGACCCTGCGGGGCAGCGCCGCCGACGCGGCCGGGGACGACGTCACGGCGCCGGTGGTGGCCTACGCGGGCTCGCTGTTGAAGTACTCGTTCGCCGAGGCCGCCGAGCAGAAGTCGATCTCCCTCGTCGAGGTTGACGGGCGGGGGCGCGTGTCGCTCGAGCGCGCGCCGCTCGTGCCGCGCCGCGAGGTGCGCGTGCTGAGCGGGACGCTCGACGACGTGCTGCTCGGCGCCGGCGACGATCGCGCGCGCGACGACTACCTGAAGGTGGTGCTCGCCGACAAAGAGCCGGTGCTCGACGCCATGGCCCGGCTGCGCCAGGCGTACCCGAACGTGTTGCACGTGGAGCAGCCGCGCTGGTTCTCGGCGACGCCGCTCGAGGGACCGACGCTCGGCAGCGTCGAGCTGCGCGCCGCTCCGCTGTTCGCCAGCTTCTTCGAGGAGGTCACGGGCGCGCCGCTCAGCGACGTCGAGCGCCGCTGCCTCGAGGACGCGCTCGCGGGCCTGTCGGCCCGGCGACGGGAGAGCGCCGCGTGAGGCCGAAGAGGCTCACCCTGTCTGCCTTCGGCTCGTTCTCGCGACGAGCGACGGTGGACTTCGAGCGCGTCGGGGACAGCTCGCTGCTGCTCATCCACGGGCAGACGGGGGGCGGCAAGACGACGCTGCTCGACGGCATGTGCTTCGCGCTCTACGGCGAGACCTCGGGCGGCGCTCGCACGGCGCGCGAGATGCGCAGCCACCACGCGCCCGAGGCCGCGCGCACGGAGGTCAGCTTCGAGTTCTCTGTGCGCGGGCGCGACTACCTCGTGAGGCGCTCCTTCCGCCTCGTAGGGCCGAAGGGGACGCCTAAGGGCACCCAAGAGCTGTTGGTCAAGCAGGCGCCCGCCGCCGCGGGCGACGACGAGCGCGACCACGACGCCGCCGGTGACGCGAGCTACACGACGGTGGCGACCAAGGTGACGGAGATCGAGCGGCACGTCCACGAGCTGCTCGGGCTCGACGCCACGCAGTTTCGGCAGGTGGTGGTGCTGCCGCAGGGGCGCTTTCGCGAGCTGCTCGAGGCGAGCTCGCGCGATCGCGAGGCCATCCTCGAGACGCTGTTCGACACCGCGCGCTTTCGGGAGGTGGAGGAGGCGCTCAAGGCCTCGTCCAGCGACGTGCGCGAGGAGGTGCTGCGGCTCGAGCGCGCGCGCGCGAGCGTGCTCGATCACGCGGGCGCCGACAGCCCCGAGGAGCTCGTGCGCTCGGCCGAGGAGGCGCGCGGGCGGGCGGCGAAGCTCGCGCAGGACATCGCCGATGGGCGCGCGCTGCTCGGCCAGCGCGAGGCGGCCCTCGTCGAGCTGCGGGAGCGGAAGGCGCGCTTCGAGGAGCTCGCGCGGGTGCAGCGGGAGCTCGCGGAGCTGTCGCGCTTGGAACCCTCGCACGAGCGACGCGTGGAGCGGCTCGCGGCCGCGCGGCGCGCAGCGAAGGTGGCCGACGTCGCGCGGCGGCGCCGGGAGGCGCGCGACACCCTCGAGTCGCTCGTGCGCAAGCACGTGCAGGCCGTCGACGCTGCCGTGACCTGGGCGAGCGCTCGCGAAGAGGCGCGCGCGGCGCTGGCTCGCGAGCAGGCGCGGGAGGCAGAGCGGCGATCCCTCGAGCAGGAGCGCGCCCGGCTGGCGTCCGCCCTCGAGCGCGCGCGCGCGCTCGAGGACGCGCGAGCCGAGGCGACGGCAGCGGAGGCGGAGCGCGCGGCGCTCGCGGAACAGAGCGAACAGCTCGAGGCACGACGACGGGCGGCCGCGGACGCGCTCGAGCAAGGGCGCGTGGAGCTGAGCGCGCTGCAGGCGCTGTTTGCGACGAAGGCCGACGTCCGCGCGCGCGTGGGAGACGCCGAGCGGCGCCTGACGCTCGCGCAGGCGTTCGCTCGCCTGCAGGCAGAGCGGGCGCGGCTCGACGAGAAGCTGACGTCGGCGCGCGCAGGGGAGGCGCTCGCGCGCGCCGCGCTCGCCGCGGCGGAGGTGACGGCGGCCGACGTGGAGCGGCGCTGGCTCGACGGCGTGGCGGCGCACCTCGCGGCCCGGCTCGAGGACGGTGACGCGTGCCCGGTGTGCGGTGCCCTGGAGCATCCGGCGCTGCCTCTGTCGTCGTCGTCGTCGTCGCTGCCGCCGCCGCGCGAGGCCGTGGAGGCCGCGCGCGAGCGGGTACGGACGGCACGCGAGATCGCCGACGAGGCGCGCGAGCGTACGCGCGCGCTCGAGCACGAGCGGGCGCGGGCCGACGAGCGGCTCGCGTCCCACGCGGGCGCGCACGAGGACGGCGCGTCGCTCTCGGCGGCCATCGCGGAGGCTCGCGAGGCGCTCGCGCGCGTGGAGGACGCCGGCGCGCGCGCTCGCTCGCTGGCGGACGCGGTGGCGCGGCGGGAGGCGGCCTTTCGCGCTGCCGAACAGGCGCTGGACGCGCTCGCGCCGCGCACCGCGCGGGCGGACGCCCGGCTCGCGGCCGCGCACGCCGTCGTCACGGAGCGCGCGCGCGGGCTCTGTGACGACGGGGACGCTCGCGGGGAGGGGCTCTCGGCGTCGCTGAGCGCGCGTCTCAGCGAGGTGTCGGAGCGCTTGACGACGCTGGCTGCCGCGCGCGCGCGAGCGGAAGACGCCGAGCGCACGGCCGCGGCCGAGCTGACGGCCGCGCGCTCGCTGGCGCTGACCCTCGAGGGCGAGCGGGCCGAGCGCGAGGCGGCCTTTCGCGCGCGCGAGCTCGAGCTGAGGGACGCGCTGGCGGCGGCGGGCTTCGACGACGAGGCCGCGCTCGCGAGCGCGCGGCTCTCGGAGGCGGAGCTGCAGCGCACGGAGGGGCAGGTGCGGGAGTACGAGGGGCGCTCGCTGTCCGCCCGCGCTCGCGCGCGCGAGCTCGAGGGAGCGCTCGCGGGGCTGCAGCTCGAGGACCCGGGGCCGCTCGAGGCCGAGGTGCGGCACCGGCGGACCACCCTCGAGGAGCTGCACAAGGAGTCCGGCCTCGTGGAGGGCCGGGTGGCGCTGCTCGAGGGTTTCTGCGAGGAGCTGACGGACCTCGAGGAGGCTCTGACGGCCGCGCGGCGACGCTTTGGCGTCGTCGGGCGGCTGGCAGAGGCGGCGCTCGGCGAGCACCCCGGGCGGGTGACGTTTCAGCGCTGGGTCCTGGGGGCGCTGCTCGACGGCGTGCTCGAGCTCGCCTCCGAGCGGCTGACGGTGATGACGCGCGGTCGCTACACGCTGCACCGCATGGCAGGGCCGGTCGCTCGCAAGCGCTCTCAGGGGCTCGATCTGGCCGTGCTCGACGCCCACACCGGACGGGAGCGGCCGGTCTCGACGCTGTCGGGGGGGGAGAGCTTTCTGACGGCGTTGAGCCTCGCGCTCGGGCTCGCCGACGCCGTGCAAGCGCGCGCGGGGGGCGTGCAGCTCGAGGCCATATTCGTCGACGAGGGCTTCGGTGGCCTGGACCCTGAGTCGATGGATCTCGCGCTAGACGCTCTCGTGCGGCTGAAGGGGACCGGACGCCTGGTCGGGATCATCTCGCATGTGGCCGAGCTGCAGGAGCGGATTGATTCGCGCCTCGAGGTCATCCCGACGAGGACCGGCAGCGAGCTAGCGGTGGCTTGAGCTCCCGTGCCGCAAGGTCGTCGCCGTCGCCGTCGCCGTCGCCGTCAGCCGTGTCCGTCAGCCGTGTCCGTCGCCGTCATCGTGCTGCGTAGCCGAAAGTCACCACCGCTGCCCCGTCGTGCAGAGACTCTCGAAGGCATCATCAACGCCCCCCGCAGCGAAGGCCCGACAACCCACCCGTCAGTCCGCCACCCACGGGTAATGACTCAGCGCGACCCGGTTCCCCTCCGGATCGCGCGCATAGCTCGTAAACGCCGTGCGCTCCTCGACAGCGGCCCCGGCGCGCTCGAGCGCGGCCTCGAGCTCCAGCCGCTCGGCCGGCGTGCTCGAGAGCGCCAGCAAGAACGGCCCCGCCCCGACCCCATCCACCCGCCGGGGCGCCTCGTCGGTACGCTCGACCATCAACAGCGCGTCCTCCCCGAGCGCGAGCCAGATCGAGCGCAACCGTCCGCGCTCGTCGTTGTGACGCGCGCGTTCGGGGAGGCCGAGCACGTCCCGGTAGAACGCGCTGACCCGCTCGACGTCGCGGGCGCCGAGCGCGACGTGGTGCAGGCGTCGGGGGCCGGACGACGGGGACGGCATGTTCGCCATGGGGGTCCTTTAGGCGCCGCCGCTCTGGTAGCGTCGCGCCGATGTCTGCTACCGAAGCCTACCTGGCGGCGCTCGACGGCGGCGACGACCGCGCGTTGCTCGAGGCCGAAGAGAAGCTGAAGCGGGAGCAGGGCGGCGGGGCGCTCGTGCGCTGTCTGGAGTCCTGGCTCGAGCACAAGCGCGGCGGCGGCGCGGACGTGGCCGTCGTCGAGCGCCGGCTGGCGGATCTCCTCGAGGACGTGGCGAAGAGCCGCACGGCGGACGACGCGGCGGCGGCGGCGGCGCGCGCCGCGGTCCTGCGCGCGGGCCTGTCCGACGAGGGCGGCGCGGACCGCGCCGCGGCGCTCGCGTTGGCGCTCGCGGTGGCGGACCAGAGCGCGCTCGACGAGCTGGTCGAGGGGCTCGGCGGCCGGGCGACGGTGTCGACCCGGGTCTCACGGCGCCTCAAGGACAAGGAGCTGAAGGCCGACCCGGCCGCGACCGCCGCCCTGCGCCGGGTGCTCGCGCGCCTGGCGGAGCTCGACGGTGACAAGGAGCGCGCCTTCCTCGAGATGCTGCGCGCGGTGCGCAAGGCGCCGCAGGAGCCGCTGTACGTCGACGAGGTGTTCCGCCTCTGTCTGGCCGCCGAGAAGCACCAGGAGCTCACGGTGGTGCTCTGTGAGCTCGCCGAGGCCGGGGACCTGAGCGCGCGCCACCGCGCGACGCTGTGGAACAAGGTCGGTCATCTGCGCGAACGCGAGCTCGACGACGAGGCTGGCGCGCTGAGCGCGTACCGTCGCTCGCTGGCGCTGTTTCCCGAGAGCAAGGGCGCGCAGCGCCACGTCGAGCGGCTCTCCCGCAAGCTCGCTCCCGCGGACGCCATCGAGCCGGCGGAGCCGAAGCCGGAGCCGGAGCCTGAGCCGAAGCCGGAGCCGGAGCCGGAGCAGGAGATCGACGACGCCTACGTGCTCGAGTCGCGAGAGGAGCCCGCACCCTCCGGGTCGACTGGACCGCCGCCGCCGCCGCCCGACGCGGATGATAACGACGATTCTGAGATTGTAGAAGTGGAGCGACACGAGCCGATCTCGGCCGACGCGCCGGAGGGCAGCACGCACAGCGCGCGCGCCGCCGGCCTGACCCTCGGCACGCAGGATCCGACGCAGCAGGACATGTCGTCGCCGCCGGTGGACGAGGTCCCGACCAAAGAGGCCGCGCCACCGCCGAGCGCGCGGACGGTGTTGGAGGATCCGGAAGCGGCCTCCGAGCGGCCCTCCCTGTACTCCACGCCTCCTCCGCTCCCCGATGACGATGACGATGACGACGTCGACGTTGACGACGACGGCGACAACGACGGCCACAACGCAACCTGGGCGGCCGGCGACGATCGCCACTCCCCTGTCGGGGACGAGGAAGAGGAGGCGGGGACCGAGAAGAGCCGCCCCGGCGCCGAAGACGTGAGCACGGCGCTCGAGGTCCCGCGGGCGGCGGCGACGACGCTGGCCGAGGCGGACCTCTCCGACTCCGCGCCGAGCGCGGAGCCGTCGCTGCCCTCGGTGTCGTCGGGCTCGCCGCTGACCTTGTCTCCGACGTCGTCATCGCCGGCGATCGTCGACGGGGCGACGAGCAAGGGCGGCCCGAAGAAGCGGAGCAAGAAGGAGAAGCGCAAGAAGGGCAAGAAGAAGGAGAAGCGGGACCGGAAGGAGGCGGCCAGCACGCGCAGCGACGAAGCACACCCGAGCGTCGCCGGCCCGACGGACACGGCCAGCGCACCCGGCGTGTCGGACGCGCCCGCGAGCCTCTACGTCGAGCCGCCAGGGGACGAAGCCGAGCCCGACGAGCTGGTGGTGGCTCCGTCGAGCGAGGGCGCCTCCATCGCGCTCGCCGCAGCTTCTCCGGCGACGACGACGCCCGCGGGCCTCGAGCTCCCGCCCGCCACCTTCGCCGAGGAGAGCGCGAGCGCCGCACATGCGGATCGCACGGAGCAGGGCGCCGGCGCCCGCAACATCTTCGCCGACGCCGACTCCCTCCTCGAGGGGGACGACGCGCTCTCGTGTGTCGACGTGGCTCGCGAGCTGCTCGAGCACCCGAACAAGGGCTCGCTGGTCGCGCGGCTCGCCGCCCGCGCGCTCCTGCTGACGCCGCCGGGCGGCGAGCCCATCGAAGAGGCCATCGATCTCTTCGTCGAGGAGGCGCCGAGCAACGCCGCGCTCGCGGTCAGCCTGGCCGAGGCGCTCTGGGATCGCTTCGACGACGAGGTACGCCAGCGCGCGCTGCCCGTGTGGGTCGCCGCCGCGCGCGCGGCCGGGGACGACGTCGCTCGCGCGCGCGCGTTCCTCGAGCCCTTCGCCGCCGGGGACGCGCCGCACGGCATGGCCTTCCGCCAGCTCGATCAGAGCCTCGCCGCGCAGCGCGACATCGCGGGCCGCGACGCCCTCTGGGCGCGCGCGTTCGCTGCCGTCGCCGGCGACGACGAGCGGCGCCGCCGCGCCATCCTCGTCGGACACATCCGCCTGCTGAGCGACGCCGAGCGCCACGCGGACACCCTGCCGCTGTACGAGAAGCTCGTCATCGAGGTGGCGCCGGCCGACGAGGTGCTGCGCGAGCGCGCCTTGGCGGCCTTCGAGCGGCACGGCGACGACGAGCGCCGCGATCGCTTCCTCGAGCGCGTGGCCGCGAGCGTGGAGGGTCCGCAGGCCATCGCGCTGCTCCGGCGGCTGCTGCAGCAGCGTCGAGCCGCCGCCGACGTCGCGGCCGCCGAGCGCGCCGCGCGCCTGCTGCTCACTCGGAACCCGGGCGATCCCGAGGCCGTCGACGCGCTCTGCGAGCTGCTCGCCTCGCACGGCCAGCGCGGCGAGGAGCGCGCCGAGCTGCTGCGCCTGCGCTTCGATCTCGCGCGCAGGCGACGTGACCCGCGCGCCCTGCCGCGCGCGGCCCGCGAGCTCGCCGAGCAGCTCACGTCGCTGGCGCGTCGAGCGGACGGGCTCGACGTCATGCGCACGGCGCTGCTCGAGATGCCCGACGACGAGGGCATGTTCGCCGACGTCAGCGAGCGCCTCAGCGGGGACGGCCGCGACGCCGATCTCGTGAAGCTCATCGAAGACCTCGTCGACAGGACGCGCGAGCCGAGGCGCAAGGTCGCGCTGCTCTTGAAGGGCGTCGAGGTCTCGCGCGTCCGGCTCAAGAAGCTCTCTCGCGCGCAGGAGCTCGTCGAACGCGCGCTGGAGATCTCACCCGACAACGTGAGCGCGCTGCTCGCGCGCGCCGACATCGCGCAAGATCTCGGCGACGCGGGCGGAGCGCTCGCGCCGCTCGAGCGCCTGGCGGCGAAGCTGGAGGATCCGGCGGAGCGCGCGCGCGTGCACTACCGCATCGGCCGCCTACTCGAAGAGCACCTTCTGCGGCCAGACGACGCCCAGCGTCGCTATCGCGCGGCCGTCGAGGGCAGCCCCGGGCGGCGGGACGCCTGGGAGGCGCTGCTCGGTCTCGCCGAAAAGAGCCGGAACCGAGACGACCAGGTCGAGGCGCTGCACGGCATCGCCCGGCTCGCCGACGCGGAAGAGCGGGCCGCCCTCTACAAGCGCATCGCCCTCCTCGAGCGCGATGAGCGCGTCGACGTGCAGGCGGCGGAGCGCGCGCTCTTGCTGGCGCTCGAGGCCTCGCCGAGCGACCAGGAGGCCTTCGACGCGCTCTTGCACCTCGTGGTCGCGCGCATCACCGGCGAGCACGATCTCGACGCCGCGCTCAGCGCGCCGTGGCCGGAGGTGCTGGTCGCGCTCGAGGACGTGCTCGAGGGGGTCGTCAGCGGCTCCCGGAAGCACCGCCTGTCCCTGCCGCCGCGCGTGCGGCGCCTCTACGCGCTCTCGCTCGGCCGCCAGGGCGAGCTCGAGCAGGCGAGGACGGAGCTCGACGCGCTCTTGAAGGAGGCGCCCACGGACCTGGCCACGTTGACCGCCTACGCCGGGATGCTCGAGGAGCGCGCTCGTTCCGACCCGGACGCGAGCGCGCGCCGCAAGAAGCTGCTCGAGACCGCCCTCCTGCATCACGCGCCCGACCTCGACGATGAGCAACAGGTCCGCCTGTGGGGAGACGTCGGTGCGCTGCGCTGGTTCGCCGACGAGCGCGAGAGCGCGCGCAAGGCGCTGCGGCAGGCCGTCGGCTTCGCCGTCGAGAAGGAACAGCAGCTTGCGCTCTCGGACGGCGCCCTCGAAGCGGCCGTGTCGGCGCTCAAGAGCGATCACGGGAAGGACCGTGACGCGCGCGTCCTCGTCGTGGCGCTGCGCCTGCTCGCCGCGCGCTGGGGAGGGCCCGAGGGCCTCGAGCTGCTGCTCGACGCCGCGCGCGTCGCCGGCGAGGAGCTGCAGGACCCGCGGCTCACGCGCGAGGTGCTGCTCGAGGCCATCGCGCTCGATCCCGACGCGCGCGCGCCGAAGAAGGCGCTGCTCGACCTCGACGTGCAGGAGGGCAACTCGGCGAGCGCGCTCAAGACCACGCTCGAGCTGCTCGACAAGGAGCGCGACGACAAGCGGCGCGCGGCGCTGCAGGCGCAGCTCGCTGAGCTGTACAAGAGCGAAGGGAAGCTCGACGCGGCCTCGGAGGCGCTCAAGCGCGCGCTCAAGCTCGATCCGCAGAGCCGCGCCATCGTCGACGCTGCCGAGGCGTTCTTCGATGAGAAGAAGGACGCCGAGGGCCTCGCGTCCCTCTACGCCGCGCAGCTCAAGAGCATGTCGAAGGACGACGTCAACGGCCGCGTGACGCTGCTCGAGCGGCTGGCCCAGGTGCGTCGCTATGACCTGCGCGATCTGGCCGGCGCCGTCGAGGCGCTCGAGGCCATCACCGCGCTCGATCCCGAGGCCACCAAACCGCGCGAGGACGCCGCGCGGCTGTACACCGAGCTCGGACAGTGGCGCGAGGCCGCCGCCGCGTGGCGCGGGGTGCTCGAGCGCGATCCGCTCGCGGTCGAGGGCTGGCGGAGCCTGTTCTCGCTCTACGCGCGCACCAAGCAGGTGGACGAGGCCTTCTCCGTCGCTGCCTCCATGGTCGCCGTCGAGATCGCCGACGAGGAGACCGCGCGCACCGTGCGCGCCGTGCGGCCGCCGTTCCCGCGTTGGCCGCGCGCACCGAAAGATCCCGCGCGGCTCAAGCGCCGCCTCGGTCATCCGCTCGAGGCCACGCCGCTGCGCATGGTGCTCGACATGGTGGGGTTGCAGGCGCACCGCTTGTTCGCGCGGCCGCTGAAAGAGTTCGGCGTCAGCAAGCGCGAGCGGCTCGCCGAGCGGCAGGTGCCGCCGAGCGTCATGCTCGCCATCCGCACCGCGCGCGAGATCGTCGGTCTGCACGACGTGCCGCCGCTGTATCGCGTCAGCGCCGCCGCGCCCGCCGAGAAGACGCCGCCCTTCGCGCTGCTGCCGGCGCCCGCGCCGGGCCTCGTCATCTCCGACGACGCGCTCGCGGGCGGCATGACCCCGGAGCGCGCGTTCGCTCTCGGCCGCGCCATGGCGTGGCTGATGCCGCACGCGATCCTGGCGGGCACGTTGCCGCCGCCGCAGCTCAAGGAGGTGCTCGACGCGCTCGTCGTGCGCTTCATCTCCGGCGCCGAGGTCGAGGGGGACGTCAGGCGCCTCGAGCACCTCGGCCACCAGATCGAGGCGGAGGTGTTTCGCGGGCTGCCGGGTCCGCGCGCGGAGTCCTTGCGTCGGGGGTTGCTGGCGGCGTTGCGCGACTACGTACACGCGCGCGACCAGGTGCACCTCGCCGACTGGATGGCGGGCGTGAACTACACCGCCGACCGCCTCGGCTTTTTGCTGGCGGGGGACCTCACGCCGTCGGTGCGCGTCATCAAGGCCTCCGCCGCGAGCGGCCAGCAGCTCGGTGCGCGGCTGGCCATCAAGGAGCTCGTGCTCTTCTCCGTGAGCGCGCCGTACCTCACGCTGCGCAGAGAGCTTGGCCTCGCGCTCCCCGACGGCGCCGCGCGCCCCGTGCTCGAGCTCGTGTGAGCGGTCCGCCGCGGGGACCGGCGCTCAAAGAGAGCCCCCCGAGGCGAGAGCCTCAGGGGGCACAGATGACCACCTCTCGGAGACGTCCCGAACGGCCGCGGGCCGTGCTCACGAGCGACGCGCGCCTGCCTTCGCGTTGACGACGACGTCGCGACTCAGAACTCGAAGCCGAGGCTCGCGCCGAGGTTCCACTGGTTCAGCGAGACGTCGTCGAACGAGCTGGTGGCGTCGCCCACGAGGTCGCTGAAGAACGCGTGCCGGTAGGTGAAGCGCGCGTCGAGCGTCACGCCCGCGAGGCCGAGACCGATGCCGACGCCGAGCGGCAGCGACATGATGTCGTCCTGGTTCAGCACGCTCGAGGTGTTCGAACCCTCGTTCAACAGGTCGTAGCGCGTCCAGCCGAGACCGCCGAAGGCGTACGGCGCGATGAGCACGGGAGCGTCGGAGCCGAGCATGTCCCCGCCGATCTCGTTCTGCGTGATCGGCGCCTGCAGGCGCACGGCGGCCTCGAGACCGTTCGAGAGCAGGAACGCCTCGTCGCCGAGGCCGAGCGCGTTCACGTCTCGCGCGGAGCCGGTGTAGCCGAGCTCGATGCCTACCGGGGTTCGCGTACCGGCGACGCCGCGCACGTCCCAGAACCCGCCGGGCGTAGTGTTGTCGACGACGTCGTTCTCGACGAAGCCCGAGACACCACCACCCACGTACAGCGCCGTGCCGTACTCGGTAAACAGTGCGCCATCATTATCGTCGCGCGCTTCAGCCTCGATATCGTCGGCTCGAGGCGAGATGTCGACATCGACATCCTGCGCCACGGCCGGCATCGCGCCGACCATGAGCGCTGCGACGGCGGCCATGGAAAGCATTTGCTTCTGCATGTTGTCCTCCGTTCGGTGTAGTCGAGCCTCCAGCGAGGCCCTGCGATCGAGGTACGAGTCAGGATCCCCAGCTACCACCCGAAAAGCGCTGATAACGACGAGACGGGGAGGGCTGACACGGGGCCACACCCCAAATCGGAGCGCTATGCCACGCGCATCTTGCGGGATCAGATCTGCACCCTGGTACCGTGTCGCACATGACGATTTGCCGAACCCAACTTCGCGCGCTCTCTTTGCTCTCGCTCAGTTTCCTCGTCGTCGGGCTCGTCGCCTGTGCCGGCGGCGGCGAGACCGAGAAGATCGACATCGTGTTCGATCCGTGCGAGCCGCTCGTGCTGGAGGTGCAAGAAGGAAATTCCGAGGAGGAGAGCCGCGTCGCGGACGCCATCGATCTGTGGAACCAGCGCGCGGGATCGATGCTCACGCTCGACGAGGTAGAGCACGCGCCTCTGTTGCCGGTGGTCTTCGACGACGCACCCGCGGCGTTCAACGGTCACTACGACGACGAGGACGCGGTGGTCTACATCAACCATGACCTGAACGGACGGGAGACGGCGATCACCGTCGCGCACGAGCTCGGACACGCGTTCGGCCTCTACCACGTGCGCGCGGAGGAGCGCGCCAGCGTCATGAACCACGGCAACCTCGTGGTCGAGCCCAACGAGAGCGACGTCGACGCGCTCGAAGCGGTCTGGGGCGCTTGCTCGGGCTCGTGAGCGCCCGTCAGCGTCCGCGTCGCCAGCGTCGTCAGCGTGGTCAGCGCGCCGGCTCGATGCCGATGCGCTGGCGGTACACGAGGTGATTTCCCGCGACGCCGCTCACGACCAGCAAGCCGGCGACGAGCAGCGAGAGCACGAGGCCCGCGGGCACGACGTTCGCCGCCGGCTCGTAGAAGCGGACCGCGAGGTTCGCGAGCGAGAGCGCCACCACCGAGAGGTTCGCGCCGAGGTGCAGCCAGCCGGCGCGACCGCGGCGCGCGGCCTTCAGCCCGACGAAGTCGATGAAGCCGAACACCGCCGCGAGCGCCGCGGTGAGGATGCCGCCGATGAGCAGATAGAGTGACAGCTCGGCCCAGAACGCGTTCTCCGTCGACGCGAAGATGACGTCCGAGACGGCGAGCAAGACGAGAAAGCCGACCGGGAAGGGGATCAGCATCGGGTGCACGGGGTGGCCGGCGATGGTCACCCGGCTCGAGAGGCCGCGGCGCTCTTCGCTCCTCGGTGTCTCGACGCTGCGGTAGATCTCCGTCGCTGCCTCGTCGCGGTGCACCAGCACCTGGCTCTGCGGATCTCGCTCGGCGCGCCGTACCGCGTCCTGCAGCGCCGCCTCCCGGCTCGGGAACGGACGACTTCTGCGATCGTCCTCGAGGCGCCACAGCCACGAGCCGTCGTCGGCCGGCATCACGTGGAAGACGTTGCGCTCTGCCATTGCTTCTCCTCGTGGCCCGAGGCCCCGATTGGACGCCCGCGATCCGCTGCTGTTTGCGCGTGCACGCGCGCGCCAGAACGCGACCCGTGAGCACCAGATCGGTGCACGCGTGGTGCCCGCCGGCGAGGCTCACGGCCTCGCCCGCACACCCACCTCGCGCGCACGTCGCTTGTGGCCGTCTGCCACGGCGGGGGTGTCCGCCTCACGGGTCCCTGCGCGCGCTACAGCCAGCCCTTCATCGGCAGCGCGAACAACAGCTCGAAGGCCTGCTTGGCGTCGTCCGGACGACGGAAGCCGCGCGCCTCCTCGAGCGTGACGCGCCGGCTCTTCTTCAGATCGTCCCGCTCGAAGCGCGCGCGGAGCTCTGTCACGGTCTGCTCGTCCGAGAGCGCGACCGCCGTCTCGCTGTTCAAGCGCTCCGAGCGGGGGTCGAGGTTGTACGAGCCGATCACCGCGGTGTGGTCGTCGAACAGCGCCATCTTGGCGTGCAGCGTCCCCTCGTCGTGTGGCGCGCCGAGCCACTCCCAGACCTCGAGGCGTCCGCGCTGCGCGACCGGCCGCTCGGCGAGCTCTTCGTTCACCTCGAGCAGCTCGGCGTAGAGGAAGCGAGAGATGGTGGCGACGGCCGCGATGTCGTTCGTCTCCGGGCTGTTTGTCAGCACTTGCACGTGGACGCCGCGACGCGCCGCGTCCTTCAGCGCGTCGAGCAGCTGGCGCGATGGGACGAAGTATGCGTTCACGATGACGATGCGCTCTCGCGCGGCGGCGATGAGGCTCAAGTAAGCCTGTGAGATGTAGCTCTCGGCGAAGCGAGGGCGGCTCTGAAGAAAGCGCGCCGTCACCTTCGTCGGCTCGATGCGCGGCGCCTGCGCGAGCGTGCGCTCGATGTGTCGCACGAGCTGAGGACGCGTCCAGTCCGGCAGCTTGATGCGCGCGAGCCGACGGAGCAGCGCGCGCGTGAGCTTCCAGGAGTTGTCGGGATTGAACAGCGAGGGCAGCCGCTCCTTGAGCCCCTTGAAGTAGTCGTAGTTGCGATCGAAGGCGCGCGTGACGTCTTTGACGATGGCGCCGGTGAGCAGCACGTCCTGATCACGCCAGCGATCGACGTGCGTCTCGGCGACGCGGAAGTACTCGTTGGCGATGTTCAGACCGCCTACGATGGCCGCCGCGTTCGGCAGGTCTTCGCCGTCCACGATCCACATCTTGTCGTGAAAGCGCTTGTTCGGTCGCAGCGGATCGTCGCGTGTCAGGTCCGCCGTGAGCCAGTTCAGGTAGAGCGTCTCGTACCCTTCCACCTCGACGCCGTGCTGCTTGAGGTCGAAGTACATCCACTGCGTCGGCTGATCGAGGTTCGAGAGCGCGTCCACGATGACGCGCACGTCGATGCCCTCGGCGCGCTTTCGCTTCAGCACGTCGCTGATGTAGAGACCCGACTCATCCCCGCGGAAGATGAGCGCCTGGATGCGGATCGAGCGCTTTGCCCGCTCGAGCAGGTCGACGCGGGCGCGCAAGGCGTCCTCCCCGCTCCACAGCACCGCCGCCTGCGTCGGGTAGTCGCCCGCGCCGCGGCGCACGTCGAAGACGCCCTCGCAGCCGACGTCGCGCTCCGGGGAGCAGGCGAAGCGGAAGGCGTCGGAGAACAGCGACACGCCGGCCGGGCTCGGCGCCGCGCGCAGGACCGTCGGGTCGCCGCTCGGGCACCCTTTGCAAGAGCTCAGCGACACGAACAGCAGGGCAGCGACGAGCACGTTGCGCATCCGGCGACGATAGCGCGTCCCGCCTTGAGCGCGGCGCGGCAAGCTCCTATCCCCTGCCCATGGTGCGCTTCGACTGCCAAGCGTGTGGCGCGTGTTGCTGCAACACCGCGCGGAACGTCGCCGCCGGCACGCGCGACTACGTCGAGGTCACGCGCAAGGACCGGCTCTTTCAGGAGCAGCGGCCGCTCTTGCGCACGCTCGCGGTCGAGCGCGAACAGGGCCTGTTCTACCTGAAGCTCGTCGGCGACGAGCAGCGCTGCATCGCGCTCGAGGGCGAGCTCGGCGCGGGGGTCCGCTGCGGCATCTATGCGCTACGGCCGGCCGGCTGTCGACAGGTCGAGTCCGGCGACGAGGAGTGCTTGAACGCGCGCCGTCGTCATGGTTTGCCGCTGACCCTCGCGGGCGAGCGCGAGCGCCTCGCCGACCTGTGAGCGGCGCTCGGCCGCCGATCCACAACGCCGATTGCAGACCCCGTCTGCCGTCCGCTCGTGGCCACGCACGAGCGGAGGGCAGCTGAGCTCGCGACGCCGCTCTCGCGTGTCGCAGGCGTGAGGCGCGGTCTTGTCAGGGCCGCGCCTCGGGCGGCTCCTTCCCCCGGAGCTTCTCCACCTCGATGTCCTCCCGGTGCACGGTCTCCTCGATGTGCTCGGTGTGCTCGCTCGTGCGCTTGCCGATCTCCACCTCCTCGACGACGTGCGCGCTCTTCGACACCACCGGGCGCTCCTCGCTCTCGCTGAGCTCGAGCTTCCCCTCGCGCAGCTGATCGAGGTCGGCGCTGGTCACCGGCCGGTCGGTCGCGTGACGCTCCACCTCGATGTGCTCCTCGCGCAGCTGCACCTCCGCCTGCACGGGGCGCTCCGTGGTGCGGCGCACGATGCGTACGCCGCCCGTGTGGATACGCTCCTTGCCGACGTGTAGCTCCTCCTCGATCACGGGCACACGTACGGTCTCGCTCGCGTCGAGCTCCCCCTCCGCCCGGCCGCGCTCGGCGCCGGTCGTCTCGTGCCGCAAGATGCGCACGGCCTCGCTGACCTGATCGTCCTTGGCGTCGACGACGACCAGGCTGCGGCCGGCGTTCACCTCATCGGCATAGTGGCCGGCGTCCTGGTCCGGCAGGCCCCACGACATGAGGCGCTCCTTGAGCTTGCCGTTCGACCCCGCCGCGCGATCGGTGCCGTCCATGATCTCGACGTGTCTCGACGTGAAGCCGCTCGCGTTCAGCTCGTTGGCGACGATCTCCGCCGTGGAGCGGTCCTCGTACATTCCGATGACGCTTCGATGCTCTGCCATTTCGTTCTCCCTTGCTGGTGCGCGGCGGAGGCAGGCACGCTTGCGGTGCCCCGTCGCGCGGTGCTGGCCCACGACTGCGCGAGCCGGTTCGTGTTTTCACTCCGTGTGGTCCGCGCTCCCGACGAGAACGCTCAGGCGCGATCGGCGGCGCTGCGCTCGACCACGACCTCTTGTCGGTCGAGCTCTACCGGGATGACGTCGTCACGGGTCTGCTCCGACGCGCGGACGTGCACCTCTTCGACGAGCCGCCAGCGCCTCACGAGGACCTCCTCCGCCACCGGAAAGATGAAGGTCTCGCCCTCCTGGCGTGGCGCCGGCCGCTGCTCGAGGAGCTCGTCCTTCGGCACGCTCTCGACGATGACCTCGCGCCGGCCGAGCTCCGCGTGCAGCTCCCTCGTCGTCCTCCTGTGGCGGAGCCCGACGCGCACGCGGCCCGTCTCGAGCGTGCGCTTCTCGACCCGAGCCCTCTCTTCGATGACGGGGATGCGCGTCCGCTGCTCGTCACGCTCACGCCCGACGCGGTCACGATGTTGGGTCATGATCGACGCCCCGCTCAGGTGGTGGCCATGCCCCAGACAAACCAGAGGATGAGCGCCAGCAGCACGAGCGCCCCGAAGGCGGCAGCCGCGACGGCCCCGTTGCGGTTTCGCTCGCGCGTCGTCGTCGTCTGGTCATAGACCGCGGGTTCTGTCGCCTGGGTCCTCGCCATCGTCTGCTCCTCGTGTGACCCGCCGACCCCCGCGAAGTGTCTGCATTGCATATGCCCCGCTGCTCGCGACGAGGCAGCGGCGGCCGCGCGCCCCTGCTACGCCTCGGGCATCGAACGGCGGACGGGCATTCGCTGAGGTGAGGCGATCGAGGAGGGTGCGGAATGTTGCCCCAACGTCGTCGCTACGGCGCGCCCTCTGCGGGCACGATGCGCCACACGCTGCCCGTGCGACCGACAGGGCCCGCCTCCGCCGAGCTGAGCACGTAGACCTCGCCGCTCGCGTCCTGGCCAAATCCGAGCAGGAACAGCTCGAGCGCGCCGCCGCCCTCGTCCACGAGCGGCAGCGCCCGCATGTCCCACGGCCCTTCGCCGCTCGCGGGCGCCTCGGCGGCGAACAGCGTGCCGCGCGGCTCTTCGAACGAGCGGCTCCAGTCCCCGAAGAGGTACTGGCCCTCGAGCGCCGGCATGGCGTCGCCGCGGTAGACGTAGCCGCCGACGATGACGAGGCCGACGCCACCCGGCGCGTTGCCGTTCTGGTACTCGACGAACGGCGGCATGAGCGGCTCGCCGCGCGCTCCCTGGGTGGGGCAGTCGTCGGGCTCCTCGTCGGGCGTCTCGGCAGAGAAGCAGTGCGTGCCCTCGCGGAGGTTCCAGCCGTAGTTCTGTCCGCGCTCGACGATGCTGGCCTCCTCCCAGAGGTTTTGACCGGCGTCCCCGACGAAGAGCTGCCGCTCGCCGCCGAGGTCGAAGGACATGCGGTAGGGGTTGCGAAAGCCCCACGCGAAGATCTCGGGCCGGCCCCCGGCTCCGTCGGCGAAGGGGTTGTCCGCGGGGATGCCGTAAGGCTCCCGTCCGTCCACGTCGATGCGCAGGATGCTGCCCAAGAGCGTGCTGGTGTCCTGCCCGTTGCCGAGCGGCGGATGTCCCGCGCCCGTGTCGTTGGCGCCGCCGCCGTCGCCGAGCGAGATGTAGAGGAGACCATCGGGGCCGAAGGCGAGGGCGCCGCCGTTGTGGTTGAACTGAGGCTCATCGATCTCGAGCAGCACGCGCTCGCTCGAGAGATCGCTCCTGTCCTCGTCGGCGAGGGAGACCGTCAGCTCCGAGACGCGGCTCGTGTGGTCGTAGTCGTCGGGCGCCGACTCGCGCAGCGGCGCGCTGTAGTACACGTAGTAGCGGCCGTTCCTGGCGTAGTCGGGGTGAAAGGCCAGGCCGAGCAAGCCTCGCTCGTCGAAGTCGTCCATCAGGGTGACCATCTGGTCGCGCACGTCGAGGAAGGGCTCGGCGAGGAGCTCGCCGGAGGACGTGAGCACGCTGATCACACCGACGCGGTCGACGATGAAGGCGCGCCCCGAGTCGTCCGGCGGAAACGCCACCACCACGGGGGAGACGAAGCCGTCCGCGACCAGCGCGAGCGCGACGTCGTCACGAGCACCCTCGTCGTCGTCATCCGCTCCTCGATCCGCGGCCGGCGTGCTGCCCGGGAGGCACGAGGCGCCGAGCGTCACGACGCCGCCAACGAGCCAGACCAGCCCAACGCGCCAGCGGCGCAAGCCTACGTTCTTCATTGTGCCCTCATTGCGCCGCGCGCGCGTTTACCCGCCGATCGGTTACGCGAGCTCGAAGCTGAAGTCGTGTGTGTGCCCGAGCGCCAGGGTCGTCGTCTTCGTCACGACGCCGCCGTCGGCGATGGCCGCGAGCTCGCTCTCCGTCAGCGTCACGGTGTGCACATGGTTGTTCACGAGTGACGTTGTCTCCGACACGCCGCCCGACGGGGGCTCGTCGAAGGTGCTCGTCAGCAGCTCGACCTGGTGCGAGTGAGCGTCCACCACCGTCGAGGTGAACGTCTGCGACCCTCCTTCTCCTTCTCCTTCTCCCTCTCCTTCCCCCTCTCCTTCTCCCTCGCCTTCTCCTTCACTCGGCTGCGGCGTCTCGTCCGGTCCGCCGCTCGCGCACGCGCTCAACACCTTCGCGGCGGGCGCGACGGCGATGAGCAGACCAGCACAACGGATCAATTGACGACGGTTCCAGCGCTTCGACATCGCTACCCCCGAGCCGTGCGTAAGCGCGATCGAGGCTGACCGCGCACGACGCTCCCCTGGGAGACGGGACGCAAACGCGATGCCGCGCGCGGGTGACGCCGGAGTCCGGCTGCTGGCGCGCGCGCGCGCGCGGCGCTCCGTGCTTGCATCTGCATGAAGTGTCGGCCGCGGCGGTCCGCGCGCAGAGACATCGCGCGCACCGCCGGTCGCGTCGTCGCCAGGCCTTCAGCGCCGGGGGCGAGCCCACACAGCGTGCTGCGCGAGATCGAACAGGGAGGCGGTGCGCAATCGTCGTCTTCAACGGGATGTCGCATTCACATCCGCGCGCGGCCGCGCCGATGACCGCTGGACAACCCATGGCACATCCCTTGCGGAGGCGCTGCGCCATGTCGCTCGAGCGCACCCTCTGCCCGCATTGTGATGGCGTGGTGTCGAATGGACATCCGGACGCGCCCTATTGCTGCGCCGGCTGCCGCGCCGCGCGCCAGCTCGTCGGCGAGCTCGGCCTCGACGACTACTACCGGCTCCGCAGCGGAGCGGGCACGCCTGCCTCCGTGGAGCCGCGCGCGTTCACCTGGCTGGAGCCGCTGCTGGACGCGGCGGAGCGAGGCGCGCGCGGGGACGTCGCGCAGCTCCCCCTCGACGTGCAGGGCATCCGCTGCGCCGCCTGCATCTGGCTGCTCGAGCGCCTGTTCCGCTCGCGCGAGGGCGCCCTGAAAATCCTCGTGAACCCGGGCCTCGGCACGATGCAGCTGTATTGGCGTCCGGGCGCCTGTGACGTCGCCGCGTTCCTCCAGGACGCCGCACGGTTCGGCTATTTCACCGCACCCGGCGGCGGGCGGCGCGAGCAGCGCGATGACCTGACGCTGCGCATGGCCATCGCGGCGGCGCTCGCCATGAACGCGATGATCCTGAGCTCGTCGTTCTACCTCGGCCTCACCCCGGAGGCGGACGCGGGCCTGTACCGGACCTTCAGCTGGGTCACCTTCGGGCTCGGCGCCCTCTCCGTCCTCGTCGGCGGCAGCGTGTTCGTGCGGGCCGCATGGCGTGCGGCGTGGCGCGGCATCGTTCACCTCGATCTGCCCATCGCGCTCGGCATCGTGCTCGCCTTCGCGGGCAGCACCTGGTCCATGTTCTTCAGCGACGGCGCCGCTGTGTACTTCGACACCTTGGCGATCTTCATTGCGCTCATGCTGGTGGGCCGCTGGCTGCAGCACCGCGTGGTGCAGCGGAACCGCCGCGCGCTGCTCGAGGATCGCGGCGCGTCCGACCTCGTGGTCCGCGTCGAGCGCGAGGGCCGCACCGTGGTCGCGCCCGCGCTCTCCTTGCGCGTCGGCGAGCGCATGGTGGTGGCGCCGGGGGAGATGACGCCCGTGCGCGGCGTCGTGCTCGCCGAGGCCGCCGATCTCTCGCTCGAGTGGATCAACGGAGAGCCGGCGCCGCGCGCGTTTGCCGTCGGCAGCGAAGTGCCCGCCGGCGCGCGAAACCGCTCCACCTCTCCCGTGCGCCTCGAGGCCGTGGAGCCCTTCGACGCCTCGCGCCTGTATCGGCTGCTCGGCGGTGGCGGCGGCGCCGAGGAGGACGAGACCAGCCCGTTCGCGTTCTTGCAGACCGTCGCTCGCCTCTACGTCGTCGTCGTGTTGCTCCTCGCCGGCGCCGCCTTGGCGCTGTGGTGGAGCGCCGGCGTCGAACGCGCGCTCGAGGTCACCATCGCGATCCTCGTCGTCACCTGCCCGTGCGCGCTCGGCTTGGCCACGCCGCTCGCCATCGAGCTGGCGGAGAGCCGCCTCTTGCGCCTCGGCCTCTTCGTCCGCCGGCATCGCCTGCTCGAGCGCGCGCTCGACGTGCGCCACGTCGTGCTCGACAAGACCGGCACCGTCACGCTCGGTGATCTCTGTGTGCTGGACGACGGCGCCCTCGACATGCTCGACGACGAGGAGCGGCGGCGGCTGGCGCAGATGAGCGCGTGCTCGAGCCACCCGAAGAGCCGCGCCATCACGCGCGCGCTCCTTGCCCGCCGCGTCTCGCCCCCGGCGCTCCTTGCGCACGATCGGCTGCGCGAGGTCGCCGGCGGAGGCCTCGAGCTGCACACGGGCGGCGAGCGCTGGCGGCTCGGCTCCGCGGCGTTCGTCGACGAGGGCAGCGAGCGCGTGCACGACGACGTGCTGTTCGGCCGCGATGGTCGCACGCTGACACACATCGCCTTCGACGAGCAGCTGCGGCCCGAGGCGCGCGAGGAGGTGCGCGCGCTCGCGCGGCAGGGCTACCAGGTCACGTTGCTCTCCGGTGACGCGCCGGAGCGCGTGCGCGCGCTCGCACGATCGTTCGGCCTCGACGAGGAGCACGCGCTCGGTGGCCTCTCTCCGACCGCGAAGGCAGCTTGGATCTCCGCGCACGACCAGCACGACACGCTCATGATCGGCGACGGCATCAACGACGCCTTGGCGCTCGAGGCCGCCTACTGCGCGGGCACCCCCGCCGTCGATCACCCGACGCTGCCGGCGCGGGCCGACTTCTATCTCGTCGGCCAGCGGGTCGCGCCCATACTCGCGCTCATCGGCAGCGCGCGGGTGTTGCGCTCGACGCTGTACGGCAACCTGGCGCTGGCGAGCGCGTACAACGTCATCGCGGTGTCGTTGGCCATGGCCGGCCTCATGTCGCCGCTCTTGTGCGCGCTCGCGATGCCGGCGAGCTCCCTCGTCATCCTCGGCTACACCGCTCGGCGCCTCGGCCGCGTCGCGGATGAGGGAGCCAAGAGCCCCTCGCTCGAGCCCCTGGTCGAGGCGGGCCAGCTCGCCGCCGGAGGCGCGCTCGCATGAACGCGCTCTACCTGACCCTGTTCGTGAGCCTTGGCCTCGTGGCCGGCGCCCTCTTGCTGTTCGCGGCCGGCTGGCGGCGGAGAGACCACGACCACGCCGAGCGCCTCTCCCTTCTGCCCCTCGAAGATGACGCGGGGACGCCTCGGCAGGCGCCCGCCGCGAGGACCGAGCCATGACGACAGCGCCCGTCGCCACGCGTGAGACGACCTTCACCTACGACGACGCCATCGTGCGGCGCTTCGTCATCGCCACCGTCGTGTGGGGGCTCGTCGGCATGCTGGTGGGCGTCGTCATCGCGACGCAGCTCGCGTTCCCCGAGGCGAACTTCGGACCCTGGCTGAGCTTCGGCCGGCTCCGGCCGCTGCACACCAACGCCGTCATCTTCGCCTTCGTCGGCAACATGATCTTCGCGGGCGTCTACTACTCGAGCCAGCGCCTCTTGAAGGCCCGCATGGCGAGCGACCGGCTCTCGCGCATCCACTTCTGGGGCTGGCAGCTCATCATCGTGGCCGCCGCCATCACGCTGCCGCTCGGCTACACGCAGTCGAAGGAGTACGCCGAGCTCGAGTGGCCGCTCGACATCGCCGTCACCGTCGTGTGGCTGGTGTTCGCGTGGAACTTCTTCTGGACGCTCAAGCGGCGGCGCGAGCGGCATCTCTACGTCGCGCTCTGGTTCTACATCTCTACAATCGTCACGGTGGCGCTGCTCTACGTCGTCAACAACCTGGCGCTGCCGGTGTTCTCGCAGAGCGGGCTCAAGAGCTACTCGCTGTTCTCGGGCGTGCAGGACGCGCTCGTGCAGTGGTGGTACGGGCACAACGCCGTCGCCTTCGTGCTGACGACGCCGATCCTCGGCATCATGTACTACTTCCTGCCGAAGGCCGTGGAGCGACCGGTCTACAGCTACCGGCTCTCCATCGTTCACTTCTGGGCGCTCATCTTCGTCTACATCTGGGCCGGCCCGCACCACCTGCTCTACACCGCGCTGCCGGAGTGGGTGCAGTCGCTCGGCATGATCTTCAGCGTCATGCTGTGGGCGCCGTCGTGGGGCGGCATGCTGAACGGCCTGCTCACGCTGCGTGGCGCGTGGGACAAGCTGCGCACCGATCCCGTCGTGAAGTTCCTCATCGCCGGCGTCACCTTCTACGGCATGGCGACGTTCGAGGGCCCGCTGCTCTCGATCAAGAGCGTCTCCGCGCTCGGCCACTACACCGACTGGATCATCGGCCATGTGCACACGGGCGCCCTCGGCTGGAACGGCTTCATGGCCGCGGGCATGCTCTATTGGCTCGTGCCGCGGCTGTGGGGCACCAAGCTGCACTCGACGAGCGCCGCCGACTTCCACTTCTGGGCCGGCACCATCGGCATCCTGCTCTACGCCGTGGCCATGTGGGTCAGCGGGATCACGCAGGGGCTCATGTGGCGCGCGGTCAACGACGAGGGGGCGCTGCTCTACCCCACCTTCGTCGAGACGCTCATCGCCATCCGGCCGATGTACATCATGCGGCTCACCGGCGGAGCGCTCTACCTCTCGGGCTTCCTCGTGCTGGCGTGGAACCTCTACAAGACCATCCGCTCCGGCAAGCCCGTCGACGGGCAGGGCAAGGCGCTCGAGCTCGATGACGACATCGCCCAGGAGGTGCGCTGGAGCCAGCTCGTCTTCGGCAGGCCCGTCGTCGTCAGCGTGGCCCTCGTCAGCGTGGCGCTCGCGTTCTTCGCGGCCGATGTCGTGCCGGCGGTGCTCCTGCTCGCGATCCTCGGCGCGCTCGTGGGTGTCGCCATTCTGCTCTGGCTCACCGGCGGCGCCGAGCGGGGTGGCGCGGGCGCCAGCTTCCACCGCCTGCTCGAGGGGCGACCGCTGATCTTCACGGCGCTCTCGCTGCTGGCCGTGGTCATCGGCGGCGCGGCCGAGATCGTGCCCACCCTCGTCGTCGACAAGGCGGTGCCGCTCGAGGGAGCCATCGCAACGCCCTACCGCCCGCTCGAGCTGCACGGCCGAGACATCTACGTGCGCGAGGGCTGCTACACCTGCCACAGCCAGATGGTGCGGCCGT
>CAYLZW010000039.1:0-29806 GCA_964388085.1 uncultured Myxococcales bacterium
TGTACTGCTCGTCGGTGATGCGCTTCTGCTCGACCATCATGCGGCCGATGCGCTCGCCCGGCTCGCTCGACGCGTAGCCGATGGGCAGCCCGTCGCGCAGGAAGACCGTGCGCGTGTTCGTGCCGCCCACCTGCAGCTTGATGGCGCCGGTGAAGCCTTCCCCGCGGCACAGCGACAAGAGCTGCGGGTAGCGCAGGTCCTCGAACACGCCCTCGGCGGGGACGCCTCCGTCGGCGCCGTGCAGCGGCTGCGGCTCGAGCTTGGTGACGCGCGCCTCGAGCTCCTTGACGCGCTTCTCGGCCGCTTCACGGGCCTTCTTCTGCGCGTAGAGGGCCTTCTTCAAATCGTTCATCTGCATGTCTTCGCCCCGCTCGGCTTCGCTGGCGCTCTCTTCCATGTTCGCGATGAGATCCAGGATTTCTTCGTCGTCGTCATCGTTGGCGTCGTCGTGGTCGCCGCCCCGCGCGTCGGCCGCGGGCTCGTCCAGCGTCGTCAGCACCGCCGCGGGCACCGCGGCGCTCGCGTGCTCGGCGTCGCCCTCGGGCGGGTCCGCCGCCGCTACCGCCACCGCGATCGCCGCCTCGGTGCGAGGGAACTCGAAGTCGGCGTCGCCGCCGGGCGCGGGCAGCTCGGACGGTTGGTCATAGCCGCCGTCGAGCGTCATGCCGCCGAGGTCGAGCGGCACCTCCCGCGTCGAGTCGGGACGCGCGTCGTCGTCGTCACCCTCGTTGGTGGGATCGGCCTCGACGCGGTTCACGATGGCGTCGATGTCGACCTTCTCCATCAGCTCGGTGTCCGGCGCTTGCTGGCGAGCCTTCGCGTTCGACGTCGTCGACTCCGCGTCGGCGCCGCCGAACTGGCGCTCGAGGTCGGCGTTCACCTGCTCGAGATCGATCTGCGCGACCTCGAGGGTCGCGAGCTCCTCGTCGAACTCGCCGCTGGCGCTCTTCACGCCGAGGTCGAGCGCGCTGATGTCGATCTCCGAGCCGGTCTCGACGGAGATGTCGAAGGAATTATTGACCTCGTCCTCGTGCAGCACGAGGTCTTCGTCCGGGTCGTCGTCGGCGCTCGTCACGCCGGCGGCGCTCAAGAGCGCGCTCGCGATGCTGTGCGGCGTGGCCTCGATGGCGAGGAAGGAGCCGACCTTGTACTGCTTCTCGAGGACGTGTCGGTCGGGCGCGGCGAGCTCGCTGGTCAGCAGATAGACGGCCGGGACCGCGCCGCCCTTCGCCACCCGCACCTGGCGCAGCAGCGACGAGCCGGCCTCGCCGGTGGCGTAGCGGTCCTGCACGACGAGGGCGTCGGCCTGCTCGCGAGACTCCTCCACGAGGCGCGCGGGGGCCTCGACGACCACGCCGTCGACGCCATCTTTCTGCAGCCGGGAGACGACGACGTGCGCCACCCCCGTGTCTTGGATGCAGACCAGGACCCTGCGCGTCATCGCCTTCCTAAACCCCTAGCGCAAACGAGGCGCCTACACGACGGGCGGCGCCTTCATCTCCACGCCGCCGCACCCGAAAGCGTCTAACACACTCCGAGACCCGGGGACGAATCCCTGCGCACCAACTCATCCGATGTAGGACCTGCACCAGTCCGCCCGATGTAGGACGTACGCACACCGAGGCGGCTGCTCGCTTGCGGTGAATGTCGCCAGTGTCCTACACGTCGGAGGGGACGCGTCCTTTGGAAGGCGCCGTCGAACCCCCGCGCCGCTGAGCAGCCCGTAACCCCCGCGCTCCGGAGCCGAAGAGCCGTGAAGACTCCCCTTGAGCCCCTGTTTCGCCTCTGTCCGCCTCTCCCGACGCGCGCGCTCCTGGCCACGGCGGTGGCGCTCGGGCTCGCGCTCGTGCCGACCGGCGCCTACGCGGCCAGCGTGTTCTTGAACGGCGTCAACATCGACGGCGTGACCGGGCAGAAGTTCGAGAACTGCACCGTCGAGCTCGACGCCAACGGGAACATCCTCATCACGGCCAAGGGTTACCAGGTACAGACCGTCTCGCCGACGAAGCCCGGCCCGAGCGCCGAGAGCGGACCGGTGTCGAAGCGCTACTTCCTCGTCAGTGAGACGAACGCCCCGGGCATGGCGCAGTACGACATCGACGTGTTCGTCAACGCCGTCTGGATCAAGCGCATCTCGCACGAGGACCCGCAGACCGTGCTCGAGATCGGACGTCACCTGAAGAAGGGCAAGAACGTCATCCACTTCACGGCGACGAAGAACGTCGGCAGCGCGCGCCGCAGCACCTCGCCGCAGCACTATCTGAAGATCATCATCGGCGAGGGCAACATCGGCGGGAACAACGTCATGATCGACAACGCGCTGCTCGAGTACTCGCGCAACGCGTCCGAGATGAAGAACTACTCCGACGACTTCGAGGTCAAGGGGCGCTGATCGCGGCCGCGATCGCCTGGCCAGGGGGCAGACGTGTTCCTTCACCTGCAGGGTCACTCTTCGCTCGGCATCATCCCCGACCAGGTGGTCGCGGTCATCGAGTCGATCAACGCGCCCAACATCGGGACGCCGCTCGGCACCGAGCGGACCAAGGCGTACATCGTCGGGCTGCGCCTGCCCTCGGGCAACTTCACCGTCGCCATCTATCTCCACCTCGTGGAGTCGAACCGCGCCTGCATCTACGCGGCCGATCCGCTCGAGGTGTCGCTCGACGGCTACTCGCCGCTCGAGGGCGACGCGATCCAGTTCGCCGAGTCCATGGGCTTCATGCTCGACAACCTGAACTTCCGCGCCAAGCCGCCCGACGAGATCATGCGGCTCGTTCAGGTGCTGCCCTTCTTCCACGAGACGCCGCCGCGCGCGCACGCGTACGACATGGGGGAGATGGCCGACAGCACGCCGCAGCGGCGCATCCCCGGGGAAGAAAGCGCGGCGCCGCTCGCGCCCGCGGCGGGGACGGCGGAGGCGCGCGCGCTGCCGAGCTTGCACCCCGACGAGTCGGCCGCCCTGGCGCGTCTGTTGTCGTCGTTCTAAGAGGCTGCCATGCCTTCGTTCACGCGCCTCGCCCTCTGCTCCTGTTTGTTGCCGTTGTCGCTCGCGCTCTCCTGCGCGCACACGCCGACGGACCAGGAGCGCGAGCAGTCCGCCGCCGAATACAAAGCGGGCCTCGCCCTCGTGCACGAGGCGCAGCAGGCGGCCGTCGAGGGAGACGCGGTCAAGCAGGATCTCAAGTACCGCCTCGCGCTCGAGTCGCTCTTGAAGTCGCACAAGCTCGACCCCGAGAACGCGGACGTGAACTACCTGCTCGGGCTCGTCTACTTCTCGGGCTTCAAGCGCCACGCCGAGAGCGAGCAGCACCTGAAGCTCGCGCTCGCCAAAAGGCAGGACGACTTCCCCGAGGCGGACAACCTGCTCGGCAGCGTCCTCGTCGACGTCGGGCGCCCGGCCGAGGCGCTGCCGCACTTCGAGCGCGCGCGTTCGAACCTGCTCTACAAGACGCCCTACTTCTCGGAGCAGGAGCTCGGCTGGGCCAAGTACAAGCTCGGCCGGCTCGACGAGGCCGCGGCGCACCTGCGCAACGCCCTCGTCGCGCAGCCGGATCTCTGCGGGGGCTACATCAAGCTGGCGGAGGTCGAGGAGGCGCGCGCGAACCACGACGAGGTCGCCGAGGTGCTCGCCGACTTCGTCGAGCGCTGTGACTCCGACCGGCTGCGCGCGGCTTGTGGGCCGAGCCTGCTCGCCTGGGGCTACTACCGCCTCGGCATGACGAAGCTGAAGGCCGGCGACATGCCGGCGGCGGCGCACGCGCTCTCGACCTGCAGCGGACGCTTTCCGGGCGAGGCCGTCGCCGAGGAGTGCGATCGCTCGCTCAAGCTCATGCAGTAGCGCCCCCACCCCGGCGTGCGCCGGCCGCTCGTCGGAAGAGGCCTCGTGACGAGCCTTGAACCCTTCAGCGACGAGTCGTTCGTGTTCGGGCTCGTGCCCTATGGCGACACCGACCTCGTCGTGCGCCTGTTCGCTCGAGAGCACGGCCGCGTACGCGCGTTCGCGCGGGGCGCGCGCAGCCCGAAGAAGCGCTTCTCGGGCGGGCTCTCGCCGCTGTCCTTCGGCCGGGCGGAGCTGCGACGCCGTCGAGGGGCGGAGCTGTTGGCGCTCGAGGGCTTCGATCCCGAGGGGCGCTTCTTCGGGCTCGCGGAAGATCCCGGACGCTATGGCCGCGCCGCGTACCTCGCGGAGGTGACCGAGCGGCTCATCCCCGAGGAGGAGCGCGCGACCGCGCTCTTCGATCTGCTGGTGGTCGCGTTCACGCGGTTGTCGTCGGGGAGCGCGGACGCTCGGCTGCTCCGCGGCTACGAGCTGAAGCTGCTCGAGGAGACCGGCTACCTGCCGGACCTGACGCACGCGGAGGACTCGCCCGACGAGGAGCCGATCCTCCTCGACACGCGCACGGGGGCGCTGGTGGCGCACGACGCGCCCGGGACGCTCCCGTTCCCGCCGCGCGCGCGAGGCGCCGCCCTCGCGCTCTTGACGGCGCCGCTCTCACAGCCTCCCGACGTCGAGCACGAGGTGCTGCGCGAGGTCGCGCGCCTGTTCGCCTGCCACCTGCGGCTCATGGACATCAAGGACCTGCGCAGCGTCGCCTTCCTGCGCTCCCTCGCGAGCGGAGCCGGGACGTGAGCGGAGGGCGACGCACGGCCGAGCCGCAGGCGGTGACGCGAGCGATCCAGCAGCTCGCCCTCGGGCAGCGCGAGGAGGCGGCGGCTTCCCTCGCGCGGGTCGTGCGGGAGCTGGCGGAGGAGCCGGCGCTCGCGGCCGTGTACGCGCGCTTGTCGTCGTCCTTGCGCTCGCTGCTCGAAGGCGAGCGGGCCGCGAGCGGCGCCCTGCGCCTGCCGTGCCCTGCCTGCGGCGTCGCGTTCCTCGACGGAGTGACGACGGCGCACCGCCGGCTGACGCTGCTCGAGGCGTGCTCGCACTGTGACGCCGAGCTGCCGGAGCTGCAGCGCCACGTCGACGGCCGGACGTATCCGCCGGACGCGCGCGTGGTCTCGGCGAGCGCTCGGCTCGAGCAGCTCGAGCGGGAGCTCGAGCACGTGCGGCACCTCGCGGGGCTCGCTCACCCGACCACGGTGCGTTGGGAGCGGACGGTGGCGGAGGCGGCGCTCGTCCGCGGCCGCATCGAGCGCGCGCGCGGCCTGCTGGCGAGGGCCGCGCGTGCATCGCTCACGCCCGACGTCGGCTACGCGCATCTTCTGAGGGCGATCCACGACGCCGAGCGTCCCGCGTAGGGGCGCGCGCACGAACGGATGGCCTGACGAGAGCAGCGGCAGTAGCCTCGGCCTTTGAACCCGCTCGAAGGGGCCGCGCATGCCGCGAATCGATCGTCCCGCCTCGCCGCGCGTCTCCCGCGCGCGGTCCGCCGCCGAACAGCCGGCCCGGGTGACGACGACGCCGCCGCGCTCGGACGCCGCGGCGACGTTTTTGGGCGCCGGTACGCTGTCGGTGAACGACGTGGCCGTGCCCGGCCCCGCGGCGGACGCTATCGCCTCCCGGCTCGCCGCGCTCGGCGCCCGCGCGGAGACGCTCCGGCCCGGCGTCGCGGCGTTGTACGAGCGTTATGACGTGGGCGAGCGCATGGGGCGGCCGCGCGAGCGCGTGCTCACCTGGGCGGCTTTCGTCGACGAGCGCCTGCGGGGAGCGGACACGCCGGCGGCCTTGGCGCGGCGCCTCATCGACGACGACGTGCGCCGGCAGCTGTTCCTGCTCGAGGGCATCCTGAAGCTCTACAAGAAGGACCACGACGAGCTGAGGCCGCATCGCGACGCCGTCAAGGCGCTCGAGGACGCCATCGGCGCGGTCACGGGCGCACAGGCACAGTTCGAGGCGCTGGCCGGCCTGGCCGCGGTCCCCGACGACGTGAAGGCGCACCTGCGGGCGCGGCTCGAGGACGCCGAGGAGGCCCTCGTGGCCGTCGTCGCGCAGGGTTGGTTTCCAGACCGCGACGGCAAGGTGCCCGCCATGGCCGGGCTGGTCGGGACGCTCGAGGGGCTCTACTTCGGCTCGGACAAGCAGGACCGCAGCTTCCTCGCCGACGAGCTGCGTGACGAGCTGAAGGAGATCCGCGACACCGCCTACGACATGGCCGACCTGCAGGGCGAGGTCGGCATGCATGAGCTGCGGCGCGATCTGCGCTGGTTCCCCATCTACGTCGAGTCGCTCGACGGGCTCGTGCAGCTCAGCGAAGCGCAGAACCCGCTGCCCAGCTACGAGGGGCTGCTCGACGACGAGCTCGCGCGCTCGAAGTTCGTGAAGCTGCCGCCGGCCGACCTCGACAAGCACCCGATGACGTTGTCGTTGAGCCTGTACACGGCGGTCATGGAGCAGGTGCTCGGCCTCGGCGCGCTGAAGGATGAGCGCGAGACCATCGAGGGGCTCGCCGACGCGTTGGTGGCCGTCGGCAGGGCAGAGCCGGGCGACGACGCCGTGCAGGCGGCCAGCGAGATGCTCGGCCGCGACGCCGACGCCGACGCCGAGCTCACCGCCGAGGCGGAGAGGCGATATCGGGAGCTGACGGAGCGGGGGCTCATCCAGGCGCTGCGCAAAGAGCTCAAGCGCTACGAGTAGGTCAGGTCATGACGGCGAACGACGAGAGCGAACGGAAGGTTGGCAAGCTCGGCAACGTCTACGAGGACAACCCCCGGGCGACGCGGCATCCTCGCGCGGCGGAGCGGGTACGGCGGCAGCGGCGGGCAGGGGGTCCGGACGCAGCGGCGCTGGCGCTCGAGAAGGCCGGCGCGGCGCAGCGGGCGCTCGATCCCGGCGGAGAGGCGGCGCCGGATCATGGAGCGCCCGCCGGGGCTGCAAATGCAATGAAATTCCATACTTGGGGCAGGGGAGCGGGCGCGTCCGAGAGCGACCCCGAGTAGCCCCTCGGGGCGGCGCCGCCCCGCGCCAAAATTCCAGGCCTCGCGCTACCTTAGGCAGCGCGCGGCGCCTCGTTGCCGTGTGCTCGAAGGAGCCGACATGCCACTCGCGGGTATCAACCAGGTCTTTCAGGGCACGCGAGCAAGCGCCGCGCGCGCCGTCACGCCCCCGGTACCGGACGCCATCCAGCGCCTCCAGGAGGCGCAGCTGGCGAGCGCCGGCGATCGCGGCTGGACCGGCCTCAACTTCATGCAGGCGAATTCGGCCGCCGACGTGAAGGAGTACCTGGCGGCCGAGCGCGACGCCGCGCGCATCCTGATGAGCGCGAACGTGCCGATGTTCTTGCTGCGCTACTCGTACGGCACGCACAAGTCGATGGAGGCGTGGCTGCACGAGCAGCCGAAGGGCGGGAAGCTCAAGCTCAACGTCACCACGATGCCGTCATGGCACGCGGGCGCGGGCGGTTCCTCGAGCGCCGCGAGCGCGATCATCCGCGGCCTGCAAGGGCAGTCCGGTGTCCCGAAGCTCGACGTGAGCGCCGTCGAGAGCGCGCTCAAGTCGAGCGGCACCTTCGGGCAGCTCGTCGAGAAGGAGCTCGCGCCCCTCGACAAGGCGGCCGCCTGGTTCGTGAAGACCTACGACGCGTTCGTGGCCAGTGACAGCCCGACGGCGGCCGAGGCGCAGAAGCTCATCGGCGAGCTGATGAACGATCTCGGCCACGAGGCCATGGGCGAGAAGTTCGCGAAGGAGAACGTCTACAACGTCGTCATCCGGCTGCCCGACGGGAAGACGATCAAGAAGCGCTTCGACACCGAAGGCAACGACCCGCCGAAGCCCGGTCGCCGGGACCACTCGAACACCGCGACCAACTCGGGAGACATCGAGATCGACATCGCGGCCTACGCCGGCAAGGACATCGTCGTGCAGGCGTGGCCGGACGGCTCCGCGGGGGTCGGCGGCTACAAGGAAGCGCGCGAGATCGTCCTGCACCTCTGAGCCGTGACGTCGAGCGAGCCACGGGGAGAGAGCAGGGCGATGAACGCCGCCAACGCCGAGGAGATCGAGCTGAAGCTCGCGGTCGATGACGACGCCGCCCTCGCGGCGATCTCGTCGGCGGCCGGCGGTCGCCGTGACGCGCCCGTGCTGCAGGAGAACACCTTCTTCGACACGGCCTCGCTCTCCCTCGACGAGGCGCGCTTCACGGTGCGCGTTCGCCGCGAGGACGGCATCGACCGCGTGACCTTCAAGGGGCCGAGCGAGCCGCGCGGCTCGGGCGGCGCCCTCTCGAGCCGCGTCGAGGAGGAGTGGATCGTGTCCGCGGGCGAAGCCGAGCGGATGCTCGCCGGAGAGCTCGATCCGCTCTACTGGCTGCACGAGCGACAGGACCTGCAGCCGGCGCAGCGCGCGTTCGCGGAGCGCTTGAAGACGCTGGCCGGCGAGGCCGCGCTCGTGCCCGTGGCGACGTTTCACAACGAGCGCCAGCGGGTGCACGCCGAGCTCGACGTGGGCGGCGGCTCCCGGCCGGTGACCCTCGAGCTGGATCGAACGAGCTTTCCGGACGGCAGCGCCGCCGCCGAGATCGAGCTCGAGCTCGAGCCCGGTGCGGACGCCAAGGCCTTCGAGCTTGCGCTCAGGCTCCTCTGTGAGCGCGCGGCGGTGAAGCCAACTACGACGACGAGCAAGGCCGCGCGCGTGTTCGCCTGGGTGCGAGCGCGACGAGCGCGCGGCGGCGACGCCAACAGAACGGGTCACACGGTATGAAGACGCGAGCGCCCACCTCCACGCCAGTTCCTCCACCGAGCGGGAGCGCCAGCGGCGTCGCGCGCCCGGCCGAGACGACGGCCACGCGCGAGAGCGCCAAGACGAAGGAGCCGGCCGGCGCCGCCGTGTTCGAGCGCGACGCGGGCACGACGACGACGGCGGGCCTCGGCGCGGGCGCGGAGCACACGGTCGGCAGCGTCGCCATGCGCCTGGCCGCGCTCAGCAGCGTCGACGTCAGCAGCCTGTCGCCCGAAGAGCTAGCGGACACCCAGGCGGCGCTCGTCGCGTTGCAGCAGCAGCTCGCCGCGGCCATCGCCGCCAACGAGCCGCGCGCCGCGAAGGCGGCGTCTTCCGCCCCGGTGACGTCGTCGCAGCGAGGCCAGAAGATCGACGCGCTGTTCGACGCCGGGCGCTTCGCCGAGCTGGTGCCGGTGCTCGCGGCGCGCGCGCGGGAGCTCGGGGCGACGCCGATCGTCGAGCTCAGCCATGAGGCGCTGCTCGCGAACATGGCGTCCCTTCACGTCCTGCAGCATCAGCTCATCGGCACCCTGAACGGGCTCTCCCGCGCCGAGCACCCGACCGAGAAGGACGCCGCGCTCACCCTGCTGCGCGACGTGGGAGCGCTGCAGAGCGCGACCTTCCAGGCGGCGGTGGATCGCGGTGACGTGCGCCAGCCCGACAAGGCGGTCAAGCCCTGGGTCGTGTTCAAGGACACGATGAAAAAGCCCGGGCACCACACGAGAGAGGCGCGGCTCGCCTACTTCCAGCAGCGCGCGGCCAAGTTCCTCGACGCGGGCGGCAGCCTCGCCGACATCAAGCCGGTGACGGCGGAGGTGCTCGCGGGCTACCCGTCGGGCCGCTTGCTGGAATTCGTCGTCGACGCCTTCGACACCGTGCGCCTCACCGACGCCGAGAAGGAGCCGACGCCCGGCCACACGCTGCTCGCCATGGGCAACGACGCGCTCAGCGCCGGCACGCTGCGGCTGTTCAAGAACGACGCGGGCGAGATCGAGAGCGCCGTCATCGGCACCTTCTCGGGGCACTTCCGAGCGCCCGCGCACACGCTCGCGCACATGGCCCGTCACCTCGTCGCGGCCGGCGTGGCGCCCGAGAAGATCGTGCTGCAGGGAGGGGAGGCTGGCTCCGCGCGCGCCATGGAGGTGCTGCAGCGGACCATGGGCCTCTCGGGCGCGGACATCCAGCGGCAGCAGGCCGAGCTCGACGACGTGGCCGCGCGTTACACGAGCGACCCGCGCGACCCGGGCGCGCTCGACGTCGACGGCAGCACCGCGCAGGACAACGACGGCAAGGACATCGTCAGCAAGGGCGCGCGGCCGAACGCAAAGGGCTTCGAGCTCGGCGCCGTGCTGCTCACGCTGCAGCAGACGTCGTCACGCGCGCTGCAGGACGGCGCGCTGCTCGAGTCCACCGACGAGGCCTCCAAGCTCTCGGCGGCGCTCGACGAGGCGCTGCGGACAGCGGAGCTCGCCGGCAACCCGCGCGCGTTCCAGGAGGCGCGGGCGCTGCTCGCGTTCTTCACCGGCGCGGACGCCCCGCCCATGGACGCGGCCGCGAAGAAGGTGCTCGGCGAGCTGAGCGCGCGTTGGGCGAAGCATGACTTCGGCAGCGGCGCCGCGGATCCCGCCAACGTGTTCAGTCCGCCGCCGCCCGACGGGCGGCGCACGCGCATCGTCGCCACGCTCGATCCCGGCGTCAGCGACGTGCAGCTGCGCGACATGATCCGCGCCGGGCTCGACGTCGCCCGCTTCAACTCCGCGCACGCCTCCCCGGAGGAGCTCGAGGTGGTGATGGCGAAGGTGCGCACGGAGGCGCAGAAGCTCGGCCGCGAGGTGCGCATCCAGCTCGACATCTCGGGGCCGAAGATCCGCCTCGGCAAGTTCGAGAACCCGCAGAACCTCGAGTACAACGACATCTGGCTCAAGCAGGGTGACGTCGTCGAGCTCTCGAACGCGGACGCGCTCGGCACGCCCACCCGCCTGCCCATCGACCTCGACAGCCTCGGCCAGGACGTGAAGCCGGGCGATCGGCTGTTCATGAACGACGGCCTCGTGGAGCTGCGCGTCAAGGCCGTCGGCAAGGACGACGCGGGCAACACGCTCGCCAGCGCCGAGGTCGTGCAGGGCGGCAAGGTGTGGGACAGGAAGGGCATCAACATGCCCGACTCCGACCTCTCGCTGCCCACCATCACCGACGACGACATCGCCTACCTCGACGTGCTGGCCGATGACCTCGACCTGCTCGCGGTCTCCTTCGCGCGCAAGCCCGAGGACATCCTGCGCGCGCGCGAGGTGCTGCGAGAGCGCGGCGTGGACATCCCCATCATCGCCAAGATCGAGCGCCCGGAGGCGCTGCAGAACCTCGAGGCCATCGCGGCCGTCAGCGACGCGCTCATGGTCGCGCGCGGCGATCTCGGCGTCGAGATCGGACGCGAGAACGTGCCCCCCGCCGAGCGTCGCATCAACGAGCTGGGCAACCGGCTCGGCAAGCCCACCATGGTCGCCACCGAGGTGCTCATGAGCATGGCCAAGGGCGACGCGCGCGCCACGCGCGGCGACATCGAGGCGCTGTACTCCGCGGTCTACGAGCAGGGCGCCGACGCCGTCATGCTCGGCAAGGAGACGAGCTTCCCCGAGCACCCCGGCGTCGTCGTGCGGGAGGCCGCGCTCGGCATCGGCCGCGCCGAGGCGGACCTCGACGACAAGCCCTTCCAGGATCTGCAGCAGGCCGACGCCTAGGGCGTGTCCCGAAGGGCACCAAAAGCCCTCCCTCTGCCCTCTGCCCTCTGCCCTCTGCCTTCTGCCCTCTGCCCTCTGCTCGCTAAGCGCTCCCGAGGAGACATCGTGCCAACCATCACCAACCGCCCCACGACGACGACCACCAGTGGCACCTCGGCCACGAACGCCGCCACGGGCACAGCCCCTACCAGCGCTCCGAGCAGCGCCACGACGACGGGCGCGGCCTGGCAGCCGCCGCCGCTCCGGAGCGCCAGCGGCGACATCATCCCCACCAAGCGCGTGGAGGTGAACGGCCTCGCGGGCGGCACCATGAACGCGACGGGGACGACCAGCCGCTTCGCGCGGGACGCCAGCTTCGACAGCTACACGGCGCCCGCCGACGGTGCGGTGGCGCGCGCGTTCATCCGCACCGACGCGACGCCGATCCCGGGCGGCTGCCGCTTGAACGTGCAGTCCTTCCACAAGCAGAAGGACGACAAGGTCACCCTCTGGTTGCTCGCCGAGGTGCTCGACACCGAGACGAAGCAGCTGCGGACGATCACCCTGAGCGTGCTCGCGAAGGACGAGGTGCTGAACCCCGGCTCCTTCCGCGGCGACCTGCACTACGACATCAACTACGACGACGTGAACAAGTTCCTGCAGGCGAGGAACCCGAAGCTGAAGCTGAACCCGGGGCACACCTCGCTCGCCGTCGCCGCGCGCTGGTCGAACGGTCATCAGGCCGGCGGCTTCGGGCGCGGTGGCGTGTTCCGCCTGCCGCCCGCCGGCACCACGCACAACGTCATCGGCGTGCGCACCGCCGCGCGCACGGGCGAGGAGACCGACCTGCCGCTCGACATGCAGGTGGCTTATCCCGCCGAGCTCGTCGCGGCCGTGCCGCAGCTCAAGCCCGACGGTGACATCCTGAGCCGCCTCGAGTCCGAGCTGAAGGGCAACGCGACCAAGCAGGAGATGACGGCGGCCATCACCAAGATGTACGACCTCGTCGAGAAGGCTTTGGCCGGGGACAAGCAAGCGGTCGAGAGCGCGCTCGGCAAGGGCTGGACCGTCGAGACCGTGAACCGCTACTGGCTGAAGGACGACGGCTCCAGCGGGCAGCCGGGCACGGCGGGCACGGGTCTGTTCGCGGGCTTCCGCGTCGACGAGGACGGGCTGCCGATCCAGGACCCGATGACCGACACGTACATGGACGACGCCAACCTCGGCATGACGCGCACCGAGGGGGCCATCCGCTTGCGCACCAACGCCCAAGCCACGGTGATGAACATCAAGCCGGGCGGCGGCCGCGAGGACGATCGCACGCGCATCCGCCAGCGCATCGAGTACGGCCTCGAGATGAAGGCGGGCACGACGCCACAGGCGGCCGGCCAGGCGATGAAGACCATCGCCAGCAACAACCGCTGGTCGGGCACGGTGTTCAATCAAGCGCAGCGCGAGGTCGGCCAGCTCGACGCCAACGTCGTCCTGTCGAACGCCCTGCAGCCGTGGATCGAGATCAAGCAGGACCGACACAAGTTCACCATCAAGAACGAGGCCGGCGTCGAGATCGAGCTGTCGCTCGACAAGGTGAAGGCGAAGACGCTGCGACCGAACCTCGGCAACGCGGACGGCACGCCGCGCGAGGTGGAGTTCTTCGTGCTCGAGGCGGAGCTCGATCACCTGCAGCTCGCGAGCACGAACCAGGGCACCTACGCCGCCGCGGGCACGAACGCGTCGAGCCACTTCACCAACGACGCGCAGCAGGACACCTGGCTGAAGGCGACCAGCGACGACGTCACCATGGACATCGACCCGCGCCTGCACGAGCTGAAGGATCTGCAGAACGAGTCGTTCCGCTCGACGGGCTCGTACAGGGCGTTCGAGAAGTCGACGGCGAAGGTGGTGCCGTTCTTGTTCCCGAACGGGCTGCAGCACGGCCGCCAGAAGGCGGCGCACGCCGCCGACGTGCTGGGCCTCGTGCACTTCGACGACAAGTCGCTCATGAAGGCGGTGAAGGACCTGTTCGAGGGGCACGGTTACAAGTGGAGCGACGCGCTCAAGCAGAAGTACGAGGCGCTGCTCACGACGCCCGCCAACAAGATGAAGATCGAGCAGAACCTGCTGAACGGGAACCAGAACAACGTCTATAACTTCCTGCGCTACACCGTCGGCAACGTCGCGCTCGAGCTCGACGTGGCGAAGATGAAGCAGCGCGTGAAGGATCAGCTGCACGCGCTCGGCTTCGAGTCGAGCGCGCCCATCGAGGCGATGTTCGACGCGCTGGCGACGAAGAACATCGCGCCGAACTACGTCGAGAGCTACTTCCAGCGCATGGGCCAGGTCGCCGACAACCAGGTGTTGGCGCAGTGGGCGCAAGCGCTCGGCGTGTCGCCCGCGCCGATCCCTGTCGCCGATCCGAAGCGCTTGTTCGGCGAGGACAAGCCTTACGGTCAGCTGCTGCGGCAACAGATGGAGCAGGCCAGCGTCGATCCGAAGACGGCGCCCGAGGTGGAGGCGTTCTTCGCGAAGGCGATCGACAGCAAGAAGGTGACGCTGCAGACGATCCGCAGCTACATGCAGAGCTTCGCGGGCAACCCCGAGAACTATCTGACGACGGTGGCCAACGCCGCGGGCCTGACGGCGGAGCTGCCGACGCTGCGCGCGCAGCCGCAAAAGATCATCGCGCTCGCGCGGCAGCACCTGGCGGGGCAGTACCTGGAGGTCGACTCCGCCATGGAGAAGTTCCTCGCCGGCGTGTGCGCGACCTCGAGCCGCCTCGAGGCCACGCAATTCGCGGCGACGCTCAGGAGCAACGCGCAGGCGATGATCGACACGCGCGCCAATCTGCTCGGCGTGACGGCGCCGAAGCTCGCGTGGGACTTCGCGGCCATCGACACCAAGCTGAAGACGACGCTGAACAACGTGAAGATCGCGTGGACGCCCGCGCTCGAGGACTTCACGCACAAGGCCATCGACGGCGGGGTCCCCGTGGCGCAGCTCGAGCGCGCCTACGCGCAGCTGCAGAGCCAGGCGAGCCTCAAGCAGGCGCTGGTCGCGTGCGGCATCTACGTGGTGGGCCTGCCCATCCCCGACGTGGAATACGACAAGGCGGCGACCTCGGCTTGGGTCGCCCAGTCGTTGGCCGGCTATCAGGCGGTGCTCGGCTCGAGCGCGCAGCTCGACCAGTACACGGACGAGTGTCTGCAGAAGGGGCTCACCCCCTCGCAGATCGTGAACTTCTCGACCTACTCGCTGAACAGCGGCAAGGCGGCCGCGGCGCGCTACGCGCCCAGCGTCCCGGTGGACCAGCTGCCGGACGTGCCGCTCGACCTGAACAACCTCGTGGCGCACTGGAAGACCCGCTTCGGAACGCAGTGGACGCCCGAGCGCGAGAAGTACCTGAGCGAGGCGTTCCCGAAGGCCAGGGCCAACGGCGCCTTCCGCTTCAACTACGTCTTCAACCAGTCGTACACGACGATCCTGTCACAGGTGCAGAGCCACTCGGGCGTCGCGCGACCCACCGGGGTCTGAGGACGAGCGGGCGAAGCGGGAGTGCCAAGGACGGCAGGGGCCCCGGGGCGGGCTCCGCTCGCCTCGGTGAGGGGCGCGGCCCCTCGGAGGTCAGCGTCGTGCGAAGCGCACGCCGCCGCCGCGCTGCTGCTGCCGGAGCAGGGGGTGCTGCTCGAGCTGGAACTGGTACCAGGGCTCGCCGTAGCCCTTCATCTTCATCTTCTTGTTGTTTTGCAGCGCCAGCAGGTTGGCGACGATGTGCGCGTCCTTGTCGCCGAGCGCGTCCTTGCCGCGGCCGAGGATCGCGATGGCTTTCTGGTTGTGCCCGGCCTTCCAGTGGATGAAGGCCCACAGGCTCCAGAGCAGCCCCTGCTTCGGGTTGTACTTCGCCGCGCGCTCGAGCACGCGGTCGACGGCGTCGAAGTCCTTCTTCTTCGAGTGGATGACCGCGAGCATGGCCTGCGGCTCCCAGGCGCGGACGAAGGCGTTCTCGAGGTAGGGCTTGGCCTCGTCCTGCTTACCCTGCAGGAACTGGATCGCGCCGATCTGTCCGTCGATGGAGGACCTGGCGAAGAACTGCCAGAAGCCGAACTTGCGCTTGAGCGCCTCCATCATGCGTACGGCAGCGTCGATCTGGCGGCGCTGGATCTCTTTCTGCACGGCGAGCATGCCGGCCTGCAGCTGCGCCTGCACGCGCCGGCCGAGCAGAAAGTAGCTGGCCACCATCGCGATGACGCCCGGGATGATGCCGCCGACCCAACCGACGACGAGCCCGGACGCGAGCCCGATGACGAGACCTATGCCGAGCGAGACGAGCAAGATGCCCATGCGGCTCCTCCGTCGAGCAGTGCGTGTAACGGACGTCCCTGCTCGCGGCAACGACGGAACGCCGGCTCGGGAGCCGCTACGAAGGTGGTCACGTTGTCTGCCGATCTCCCGAGTGGTACCAAAGGAGGTCCGGCGGCGGGCGCCGGGGGGTCCATGCAGGGCGGGGCGGCAGCCGATCGGGAGCTTCCGTGAGCAAAGAGCGCGCGAGCCTCGATGAGCGGCCAGGGCGGGCACAGCCGCGACCGTCGCTCCCTGCCGCACGGGAGCCCGTGCTGACCGACCCCCTCGTGGGCGTCGGCCTCGACGAGGACTCCCTGCCCATGACGGCGGACGTGCCGGTCACGGTGCCGGCCTTCGAGGACCTCGCCGTCGCCATCGCGCGCGTCGAGTACGCGACCCCCGACGGCAAGGTGCACGCGCGGCAGCTGAAGCAGCGCACCGCCATCGGTCGCCACACGGACAACGACATCCAGCTGCTCGACCCCGAGGTCTCGAAGGCGCACCTGACCCTCGAGGCGAGATCCGACGGCGTGTTCCTGACCGATCTCGCCTCCGCCAACGGCACCCTCGTGAACGGCACCGTCGTCTCGAGCTGCCGCCTGCACGACGGCGACGCCATCCAGGTCGGCAACACGCTGCTGCGCTTCTTCCTCGAGATGAACGAGGAGCCGCCGCCACCGCCGCCGCCCACCATGAGCTCGCTGCCCGAGCGCGCGCGCCCGCGCAGCGATCCCGATCGCACCGTCGTCACCATCGTCCCCGAGCTGGTGTCCGCCGACTCCACGAACGTGTTCGCGCTGCCCATGGAGGAGGACTTCGCGCCCGCCGAGCGCATCAACGACGCCGGGCTGCTGCGCCGCGACTACGACCGCTTGCGCGTCGCCTTCGATCTCGCGTGCAGCGTCGGCCTCGAGCCGAACCTCGAGAAGCTCGGCGAGACCATCCTGCAGCGCATCCTCGATGTGCTGCCGGCGGACACCGCGGTGATCATGCTGCGCAGCACGGAGGGCGAGCTCTCGACGCTGGCGAGCTTCGCCGAGCGCAACGAGGAGGTGCGCATCCCGCGCGCCATCATCGACCAGGTGGTGAGCTCGCGAGACGGCCTGCTCACGAGCGACGCGCAGCTCGACGCGGCGCTGCGCGCGAGCCACACCGTCGTCGGCCAGCGCATCCGCTCGGCGCTGTGCGTGCCGCTGCTCGTCGGACGGGACGTGGTCGGCGTCATCCACCTGTCGAGCTCCTCGGCCGCCGGCGCCTACGAGGAGCGGGACCTCGCGCTCCTGCGCGCCATCGCGCAGCCCGCCGCGCTGGCCGTCGCCAACGCCCGGCTCGTGCGCCGCATCGAGGAGGAGGCGAAGACCCGGGCGCAGCTCTCCCGCTTCCTGTCACCGGCGCTGCTCGAGAAGGTCGTGCGACGCGAGCTGAACCTCGAGACCAGCGGCGACAAGGTGCTCGCCACCGTGCTCTTCTGTGACATCCGCGGCTTCACCTCGATCTCGGACGGCGCGAACCCGGAGACCGTGGTCTCGATGCTGAACGAGTACTTCGAGGCCATGGTCGAGGTCGTGTTTCAGCACAACGGCGTGCTCGACAAGTTCCTCGGCGACGGCCTCATGGCGGTGTGGGGCACCCCCGTGCGCGCGCCCGATGACGCGGCCCAGGCGGTGCGCGCCGCCAAGAAGATGCGCGAGGTGCTCGATCTCGTCGTGAACGCGGCCCGCGCGCGGCGCGGAGAGGGGCCGCTGCGCGCGGGCTACGGCATCGCCACCGGCATGGTCATCGCCGGCGCCATGGGCGCCAAGCGCCGGCAGGACTTCACGGTCATCGGCGACACGGTGAACCTCTCGAGCCGCCTGTGCGGCGAGGCGAGGCCCGGTCAGGTGCTCGCCTGCGAGGTGACCGAGCGCGCGGCGCAGGCGCACGGCGTCCGCTTCAACCCGCTCGAGGCGCGCCTGGTCAAGGGCGTCGCCCGTCCCGTGCCCGTCTTCGAGCTCCCGCGCGACTGATCTCTTGCGCGGCGCGGCGCTCTCCATGCCGGTACGGCGCGCGCTCGCGATCAAGACGCTGTAGGATGCGCGCGTGATGGAGCATTGCCCGCAGTGCAACACCATGGTGTCCGTCGAGGTGCTTGGCGCTTACGTCAAGTGCGAGAGCTGTGGCATGCGCTTTCCGAAGCCGCGCAAGAAGCGCAGCGCGAGCCGCGCCGTGCGCGCGCCGCTCGACGACGGAGGGGAGCTCGGCATCCACCCGGCGCTGGCGCGCCGCTACCACAAGCCGTCCGATCCGGGCAGCCCCGGCGGCGCCGGTGAGCTCACCACCGACGACGTAGACCCGGTGCCGAGCGTGCAGTTGAGCCCGAGCCTCGTCGAGGAGACGCGCAGAAAGCGCGGTCGCACGCCGGCGCCCGAGGTGCCCCCCTACGCGCGCGAGGAGGAGGCGACCGCGGTCGAGTCGAAGCCTGGCGCGCTCTCGTCGTCATCCGGCATCGCCAGCGCGGCGCACGGCGACAGCGACGTCCATGACCCCGGCCGGCAGCGCGGCGAGAGCACCCGGCCGCTGCGCCCGTCGTTCGAGAAGCCCTCGACGCCACGGCGGCAGGATGAGGGGTCGGCGTCGTCGAACGACACGCCGCTGCAGCGCTCGGCGGTGCGGCCGCCGGCTCCGAAGGTGCCCATGCCGGTGCTGCCCGGCCTGCAGATGATCGGGGAGGTCGGCAAGGGCGCCATGGGGCGTGTCCTGCGCGCGCTCGACGAGCAGAGCGGCGAGGAGGTGGCGGTCAAGGTGCTCGCGCCCGAGCTCGCCGCCAAGCCGGACTTCGTCAGGCGCTTCGAGCGCGAAGCGGCCGCGCTCAAGCGCGTCAGCCACCCCGGCGTCGTCGCCATCCGCGGGAGCGGCTCGCACGGCGGGCAGCACTACCTCGTCATGCCGTTCATCGAGGGCGTGTCGCTGCGCCGCATCCTCGACGGGGGGCCGCTCACGCCGGGCCGCGCGCTCGACTTCGCGCGCCAGATCACGCAGGGCCTCGGCGCCGCGCACGAGAAGTCGGTCATCCATCGCGACCTGAAGCCGGAGAACATCCTCGTCGAGCGCGTGCGTGCGGAGGGCGACGAAGAGGAGCGCGAGCGGCTCGTGCTCGTGGACTTCGGGCTGGCCGGCATCGGTGACGAAGGCGAGGACCCGCACCCGAACCTGACCAAGAGCCGTATGACGATGGGCACCGTGAACTACATGGCGCCCGAGCAGCGGCTCGACGCCAAGCGCGTCGACCAACGCGCGGACCTGTACGCGGCCGGCGTCATCCTCTACGAGCTGCTCACCGGCGATCTCCCGCTCGGCCGCTTCGCCCTGCCGCGCGAGCGCGGGCTGCCGCTGCCCGAGTCCGTCGACGACTGTGTGCACAAGGCCCTCGCGCGCGCCGCGGACGAGCGCTTCCAGTCCGCCGCGCTGCTCGACGAGGCGCTCGCGCGCATCCAGGCGGAGCTCTCGCGCGCGGCGAGCATGGACACGCTGGTCGGGCGCTCCCTGCTGATGGACTCGGAGGCCGAGGACGACGGCGACGACGAGGACGCGCCCCTGGAGGAGATCTCGGGCAGCGTGCGTTCGCTCGCGCCACGCATCTCCTCCTCCGAGAAGAGCACGGCCAGCGGCAAGAACGTCGAGTGGCACACGGCGCCACCGTGGGTGAAGCGCCCGGAGCTGTTGTGGGGCGTGCTCGCGCTCGCGCTAGGCGCCGGCGCGGGCGTCTTTCTCTCCGTCGACGAAGAGGCGACGGCCCTGAGCGACGACGCCGGACCGCGGCTCGTCGTCGAGGACAGCGGCGCCGGCGCGAGGGTGTCGCTCTCCGACGACGCGGCGGCCTGGCAGCGGGAGGACGGCTGGAGCGCGTCGGGCTCGGTCGTCTCGTTCGCGGGTTCGCACATCACGCCGGCCGCGCCCGCGCTGCTCCAGTACCCGGACACGCTGCACGCGGCGGCGGTCAGCGCGCGCGCCGTCGTCTTTGTCGAGCGCGGCACGCCTCAGGGGGCGGCCGAGCCCGTGAGCTACGCGGGCGTCATGCTGCGCACCGCCACGGACACGCTTGTCGGCGTCATGCGCTTCAGCGACGGGACCTGCGGCGTGCTGGAGCTCGACGAGGAGTCCGCTCGCGTCTCTCCGTTTCGCTGCCCGAGCCTGCCGGGCCCGATGGAGGTCGGCCTCTCCTGCACCTTGGCGGACAACAAGTGCCTCGTCGACGCCGGCGGCGCCCCGGAGGCCGAGTACGAGGTGACGCTCGAGCCGGGGCCGTTGTCGTTGGCGCTCGCCTGCGCAGGACGACGCTGCTCGTTCACGAACGCGAACGCGGCGGTCGACGGCGCGCCTGCGGGCGCTTCGGGGCAGGGGCGCGACAAGGCGACGCCTGCTTCGCCGCCAAAGTCCGACGTACCTTGACCATGCACGCGCGCCCTCCGTATGAGGGTGCATGCTCGTCGCGGCCGTGCTCGTCATTCACCTCGTGAGCTGTGCGCTGCTCGGTGCGTTCGGACTGCACCGGGTCTGGCTGCTCGTCGAGTGGCTGAGCGCGCGCGGCAAGGAGCCGGGCGTCGAGGAGCTGCCGCTCGACGCCGCGCTGCCCCACGTCACCGTGCAGCTCCCGCTGTACAACGAGCGCGAGGTGGTGGACCGCTTGATCGACGCCGTGTGCGCGCTCGCCTGGCCGCGCGATCGCCTGGAGGTGCAGGTCCTCGACGACTCCGACGACGACACCGAGCAGCGCGTGGCCGAGCGGGTACAGCTGTGGCGAAGGCGCGGCGTCGACGTCGTGCAGCTCCGGCGGCCGACGCGCGAGGGCTTCAAGGCCGGCGCGCTCGCGCACGGCACGGCCTGCGCGAAGGGCGATCTCATCGCGATCTTCGACGCCGACTTCGTGCCTCGGCCCGACTTCCTGGCGCGCGTGGTGCCGTCCTTCGGCGACGCCGGCGTCGACATGGTGCAGGCGCGCTGGGGGCACCTGAACCGCGACGAGAGCTGGCTGACGCGCGCGCAGGCGCTCTTCCTCGACGCGCACTTCACCATCGAGCACGGCACGCGCGCGGCGCGCGGCCGCTTCTTCAACTTCAACGGCACCGCCGGCGTCTGGCGCAAGAGCGCCATCGAGCGCGCGGGCGGCTGGGACGCGGCGACGCTCACCGAGGATCTGGACCTCTCGTTCCGCGCGCAGCTCGCCGGCAGCCGCTTCCGTTACCTCGACGACGTCGAGGTGCCCGCCGAGCTGCCCGCCTGCGTCAACGCCTTCAAAGGGCAGCAGCACCGTTGGGCCAAGGGGTCCTTGCAGACCGCGCGCCGCTTGCTCGGCCGCGTGTGGTGCTCGCCGCTGCCGTTCCTCACGAAGCTCGACGCCACGCTGAAGCTGTCGCAGAACGTCGCCTTCCTGCTGCTGGCGCTCGTCGTCATCACCATGCCCGTGGTGGCGCTGTTGCGCGCGCACGGCGCGACCCCCCTCGAGCGCGCCGGCGACGTCTTCACCCTCGGCGCGGCGACGCTGCCCGTGGCCGTGCACTTCTTCGCCGCGCAGCTCGCTCGAGGCGCGAGCGTGTGGCGCTCGCTCGCGCGCGTGCCGCTGGCCATCGGGCTCGGCGCCGCGCTCAGCGTCAACAACGCGCGCGCGGCGCTCGAGGGCATCGCCGACGTCGGCAGCCAGGAGTTCGTGCGCACGCCGAAGCGCGGAGCAGAGAGCGCGCTCAGCTACAAGACACCGCTGCACCCGACGATGCTGCTCGAGCTGGCCCTCGGCGCGCTGCACCTGGCCGCGGCCACGCTGCTCGTCGTCAACGGGCACGCGTGGACGACGCCCTTCCTCTGGCTCTTCGGCGCTAGCCTCACGCTGCTCGGCCTCGGCTCGGCGCAGGGGGCGCTCGCCTCGCGACGTAGACGTCGAGCACCGCACCTGACGCCAACAGCGACAGCATGACGACGCGGGGCCAGAGCGCCTCCTGCCACGCGCCGCTCTGGTGCGCGCGCATGGCGGCCTCGTAAGCGAGCGGCGCCGCGGCGGCCCAGGCGAGCAGCGCCCACGACGACGACAGCGCCGCGAACGGCAGCAGCCACAGCAGGTACCAGGGGTGCATCGTCGGCGCGAGCAGCCACAGCGCGGCGAACGCGTAGGCCACGCGCGCCTCGAGCGAACGAACCCGCGCGATGACGAGCGCCAGCGTCGCCAACAGCAGCAGGCCGCAGAGCAGGCGTGCCGCGAGCCGTTCGTCGACGAGGATCGGGCGCGGCACCTCCCGCGCGGCGCCGAGGCGCAGGCGCGCGATCCCCGCCTCCTCCACGAGCAGGCCGAAGGGCGCCACGGCGATGTGCGCGTGCGTGTACCGCCCGGCCGTCTGGCGCCGCTCGAAGGGCGACGCCACCGCTCGCTCGACGACGGCGTAGAGCGTCGGCTGCGCCTCCCAGCGGGTGCCGTACTCCACCATGCCGCGCAGCAGCGGCGCGCCCGCGACCAGGTACGGCAGCGTCGGCAGCAGGACGCCGAGCAGCACGCCGCCGATGAGCAAGCCGATCGTCCGCCATGGGCGCGCCTCCCGCAGCGGGGCGGTGCCGGCGAGCGCGAGCAGGGCGATGGGCTTCACGCCCATGGCGAGCCCGAGGAGGAGCCCGCGCACGAGCGGACGGCGCGCCCAGAGCAGCGCCATCACCACGAGCGAGACGCCGAGCACGTCGATGTGCGAGCCGACGGTCCCCTCGAGCAGCGGCAACGGATGGAGGCCGTACAGCACGAACGCGCGCGGGGCGGCGGGCCGCCGGCGGAACAACAGCAGCAGGACGAGCCCGTCGAGCAGTGCCAGCAGCGCCCGTAGCACGGACGTGGGCGCGCCCATGAGATCACCGAGCCACACCGAGCCGAGGAAGAACCACTGCGAGCTCGGCGGGTACGCGGCCGGGACCTCCGGGTGGTTCACGCGCGCCGTGGTGCCGTCGTCGGGCGGCGGCGTGATGTCCGCCGGCGCGATGGCGAACGGCACCGCGAGGCCGAGGCGCGAGGCGCGTCCCTCGTGCACGTAGCGGTGGATATCGTCGCTCAGGGAAGGCGACGCGAACAGCCCGACGACCCGGAGCAGGAGCAGCACGACGAGCAGGCGCGAGGGGGAGGCGGCCGCTGCGCCCCACGCGCCGGCGACGAACGCCAACACGACGAGGCACAGCAGCGCCAGAGCGGCGGACGGGTGGGCGATGAGGCCGCCCGGCAGCGCCGCCGCGACGACGAGACACAGCGCGGTCACCGCCGGCGCCGCGAAAGCGGTGCGCGTGCGCCAAGTGTCGGGGATGATTCGCGAAAACACCGACGTGTGGTTTGACCGAGGTGGAAGACGGCGGCTAGTCTACGCGCTGCCCGTCGTCGGGCAGAACGGGAAGATCGAGATGCCCCAGGCTCTCCCTGCTGCGCGCTTGGCGTCCCTGCTGGCCTTGGCGCTGCTGTCGTCGAGCCCTGCACTCGCGCAGAGCGGCGCGCTGAAGAGCGGGTTGCGCGGCCGCGTCGTCATCGCGCCCGAGCTCGCCTCGGCCAAGACATGGCCGGTGGGAGAAGAAGAGCAGCGTCGCCTCGCACGGGGCGCCCGGCTGCGGCGCGCCATGGGGCACGGCGCCCTCGGCCAGAACAGCGAGCCGATGCCGGCGCTCCTCGTCGTCCTCGAGGGTGCCCGTTCGCCGCAGAAGCCGGCCGCGCGGGAGCTGCGCGTGGAGGGCATGCGCTTCGTGCCGGCGCAGCTCCTCGTCGCCCGTCCCGGCGAGGTCCGCATCACGAACGCGCAAAAGGGCGCCGTCACCATCACGCGCGCCGGAGGTGACGTGATCGGCACCATCCAGCCGGGCGAGTCGGGCGACTTCGTCCTCGAGGTGGGCGATCACGCGCTGCAGATCCAGGAGATGCCCTTCGCGCACGCGACCGTGAAGGTCTTACCGCCGTCGCGCTTTCTGCCCGTGACCAAGGGCGGCGACATCGAGCCCATCCCCATCGAGAGCGGCGACTACCAGCTGGCGTTCTACCACGGCGCGCACGCGCTCCGCGTGCAGTCACTGTCCGTCCCCGAGGGGAAGTACCTGGCCATCGACGCCGCGGTGTCTGCGAACGGCGTCGTCACCGTGTCGATCAAGGACGGCGATCTGCAGGTCGCGGTGCCCCCCGATCCCATCATCCCGCCGCCTCCGCCACCACCGCCGCCGCGCGCACCGCCGCGCGCACCGCCGAGGACCGCGCCGACGACCCCGGACGAAGCGACCGGCACGACGCCACCGAAGCCCGCGGCCCCAAAGCCCGCGGCCGCGAAGCCCGCGGCCCCGAAGCCAGCGCCGGCGAAGGAAGCGCCGGCGAAGGCTGCTCCCGCGAAGGACGCCGCGACACCGAACGCGACCGCGAAGCCCGCGGCCCCACAGCCCGCGTCTCCGAAGCCAGCCGCCGCGGAGACCCCGCAAGAAGATTCACAGCCATGATGACAGGTCGCGTCGCCCGCGCGTGGCGTTGGCCCGTCGCTGACGGGCGGTGTTAGGGTCCTCCGGGGCCAGGCGACCCGAGGTGAGCGGTCGCCGAGGAAGAGCATGTTCAAGGTCAAGCTCTGGATAACCGTGCTGCTCTACGTCGTCGCCGGCGCGTTTCTCATCGTGCTGGGGACGCCGAAGCTCCACGACGCCCTTCTCCCCCCGCTCGAGAGGCGGGTCGAGTCCGCCGTGCGCGCCGTCGAGGCGAATCTCGTGCTGGACTCGTCCGCGTCGCTGACGGCGGCCGCCCAACTGACGGCGCTGCCGCTCGTGCGTGACGTCGTCGATCCGGCGAAGACGCCCCCCGCCGAGCCCAGCGAGGAGCTGCTCGCGGCGCTGCTGCCCAAGGTCGAGGGTCGACTCGCGAAGCCGGCCTTCGGGGCCGTCGTCGACGCGAAGGGGAAGGTGCTGGTCAAGGCCGGTGACGATCCCGGCTTCGAAGCGTCCATCATGGGGTTCCCCGCGGTGGCCGACGCGTTCACCGGCGTCATGCGCGACGCCATGTTGGTCTTGAGCGATAAGCCGTTCCACGTCGCGGTCGCGCCGGTGTTCTTCTCGGGTAAGCCGGTCGGCGCCGTCATGCTCGGCTGGAGCCTCGACGCCCGCTACGCGGACGCGTTCACCGACGAGATCGGCGAGCCGGTGGTCTTGCTCCTCGGCGACCAGCGTGTCGGCGCCGCCGCACCCGAGCTGAACGGCGAGATGCTGGCGCAGGTGGCGTCGGGGGCGCCCTTCGGCGAGTACACGCCGGAGATCGTGCTGCCGCTGCCGTTGCCCATCCTGGTGGCGGATCGCGAGCGCTACGTCGGCGCGGCCCAGGTCGCCTACCCGGGCCAACAGGACGCGCGCTTCGTCGTCGCCATCGATCGCAGCGCCGCCCTCGACACCATCGCGTCGCTGCAGCTCGCCGTGCTCGGCGCGACGCTCATCGCCGGCTTCATCATCTTCTTGTTGGTGCTGAACATCCTCCGCTCCATCTCGAAGCCGATGCAGCAGCTGATGAACCACCTGAGCCAGTACGCGCAAGGCAACCCCGTGGGCATCCTGCCGGAGAGCGCGCTGAGCGGTCCGTTCGTTCGCCTCGGCAAGCAGATCAACATGATCCTGCAGTCGCCGCCTCCGGCTCAGGCACCGCGCGGGGGAGGCTCGCCGCTGGCGCCGCCCTCGCTGCCGAAGGACGCGTTCGACTCGACGCTGGTGAGCGACAGCCGGCCGCCGCCGCCGCCCTTCACAGACCCCGGCTCGCCCGCGCTCGACGACGACGGGCCGGTCAGCTTCGACGGCATCCCCGGCCTCGGGCAGGATGACGCCGGCGCCGGCGGTGAGGGCGTTCAACCCGTGCGGGCGGCGCCCGTCTCGAACCAGCTCGCGGACAGCGCGCTCTCGGGTCTGTTCGACGAGGGCGGTGGCAGCGACCCGCTCGCCGCCTTCCGGGTGCCGAGCAACGGCGCCGCGAAGCCTCCTGTGGCGCCTCCGACGCCTCCGACGCCTCCGACGCCAGCGGCGACACCCGCGCCCTCGGGAGGCGTCGCCTTGCCTGGCGCTCGCCCGCCGGCGCACGCCGCCGCCCAGCCGACGCAGGCGCCGCCGGAGGACTTCAACCCCGAAGCGACGGCGATGTTCCAGGTGCCCGAGGCGCTGCTGCAGCAGGCCGCCCAGAGCGGCGTCGGCATCCCGGCGATGCGCTCTACGCCGCCGCCGAGCCCGCCGCCGGCACAGCACGACGAGGCGCGCACCGTGATCGCGCAGATCCCGACGGAGCTGTTGAACCGTTCGTCGGGCGCCTCCGGCATCAGCGCCCAGGAAGAGGCTCACTTCAAGGATGTGTACCAGGAGTTCGTGAAGACGCGGGAGCAGTGCGGGGAAGACACCGACCAGCTCACGTACGATCGCTTCCTCACGAAGCTGATGAAGAACCGTCAGCAGATCATCGAGAAGTACAACTCGAAGTCGGTGCGCTTTCAGGTCTATGTCAAACAAGGCAAGGCGGCGCTCCGCGCGGTCCCGGTACGCGAGTAGGCGCTCATCCGCCGGCGTGTTCGCGCTCGTCGTCGTGACGAGCCTGTCAGGCTGTGCGCGCGACGACGCTTGCTGCAGCACGGACGCCGACTGCGCGGCGGGCGCGCTGTGCTTCGAGGGTCTGTGCACGCAGGCGTGTGACGACGTCAGCCAGTGTCGCGAGGGCGAGGTCTGCCTGGCGGGCGCGTGCGTGGCGCCGCTGCGGCAGCCTTCGCGCTGTCCGTTCGTCGACAAGCGGGAGCCTGTTCGTCCCATCATCGACGCGGGAGCGCCCCCGGACGCCGGTCACGAGCGGCCCGACGCCGGACCCCAAGAGCCGCGCTGCGCGGTCTACGAGCCCAATGACGCGCGCGGCGAAGCACCGCTGCTGCCCGAGGGCGCCGTCGACGCCGCGATCTGCCCCGACGGCGATGACGATTGGTACCGGCTGGTGCCGAGCCTGTTTGCCGCCCAGCTGCACGTGCTCGTGCGCTTCGAGCACGACGACGGCGACCTGGATGTCGAGGTCACCGACGAGGGCGGCAACCGCCTGGCGGTCAGCCAGCTGACGGGGAACGTCGAGGAGATCGTGCTGCCGCTCAGCGAGCCGCGCGATCTCTTCGTGCACGTGTACGGCTTCGGACGCGCCCAGAACGACTACACGCTCGAGGTCGAGCTGCAGGAGCTGTCCGGTGTCTGCGTAGACGACGAGCTCGAGGAGAACGACAGCGCGCAGAACCCGACGCTCATCTCGCCGGGGAGCACGAGCGCCGGCGTCTTCTGCGCCGGCGATCCGGACGTCTTTACGACGGCGATCCCCCCAGGAGCCCGCGCTCTCGCGCTGCTCTCGTACCAGCGGGGCGACGAGCTGAACCTCGAGGTGCGCGAGGCCGGCGCCGGCATCCTCGGCGCGAGCACCACCTTCTCCGGCCTCGAGCTCGTGCCGTTCGCGCGCGACCAGTCGACCGTCGTGACCCTGCGGGTCGGCGGGACGCACACGCAGGCCGGCGCGCGGCCTTACGAGTTGATGGTGCGGCTCGGCGACGGCAGCTGCGGCCTCGACCTGGCGGAGCCGAACGATGTCGTCGCCGAGAGCGTCACGGTGGCGCTGCCCGCCAACGACGGCTCGCGCGTGGTGCAAGGGATCGTGTGCGGCGACGACGTCGACGTCTGGCGGCTGCTCTGGACCCCGGGCAGCGACGGCGTCGAGCTCGAGCTCATCGCCGGCGAAGGGACGCGCGCCTTCGTCGTGCGTGACAATGATCTGTCGCTCATCGAGCCGCTCGACGCCGGAGCCGGCATCACGCTCTTGCCGAGCATCAGCGTGGTGTCGAACGAGGTGCTGGTGTTCGTCATCGGCCGTGGGGACGACACCGGCTACCAGCTCCGAGGCCGCGCCTACTACGAGGAGTGACGACGTGAGCGAAGCGCCCGACGTCCTCCCGAAGCCAGGCTCCGGCGCCTTCAAGGAGCTCCTGACGCGCGTGGGCGACGCGCTCGATCTGCCGCGCCTCGGGCTCGTGCTCGACGGCAGCCTCGATCGCAAGCAGCTCGAGGACGTGCTGCGCAAGGCCATCAAGGGGGGCGCCGTGCGTCCCGGGGGCATGCCGCGGCCGCAGCTCGTCGCGGCCGTGACGCAAGCGTTCGACAAGAGCCCGCGCGTCTCCTGGCTCGTCATGCGGGAGCTCGACAAGAGCTGCCACAAGGAGCGTCACATCGTCTCGTCCATGGACGAGGAGAGCCTCGAGGTGCGGCTGTCGTCGTATCGGGCGCTCGACTTCCGCCGCGAGCGCGCGCGCATGGTCTGGGCCCTCGTGCGCGACGGACGCAACGCGCACGTCGAGGCGGCCGAGCGCATCCTGACCGAGGCCTTCGAGAGCTTCGAGGCGGCCGCCAAGGAAGACGCCGCGGTGGCGTCGGGGGACACCGGCGCGCTCACCGAACGGCTGCGCTTGTACGAGGACGCCATCAAAGAGGCGGGCGAGCTGCTCGAGAAGGAGAAGGGCGGCCGCGAGTCCGCCGAGCGCGAGCGCGCGTCGCTGCTCACGAAGCTCGGCGTGAAGGAGCGGGGTCTGCGCGAGGAGCAGGAGCGCCGCAAGGCGGTCGAGGAGGAGGCGCGCCGATTACGCGCCGAGCTGCGCGAGCTGAAGGTGGAGCTCGAGCGCCTCGATCCCGAGCAGGTGCGCGAAGCGGTGGAGGAGCGAGACCGCCTGCGAGACAAGGCGCGCGCGCTCGAGCGGCAGGCCGAACGGGCGGCGAGGCTCGAGGCGCTCGAGGAGGAGAACGCGGCGCTGCGGGGAGAGGCCGAGGAGCTCCGCCGGGACGCCGAGCGCGCACGCCAGCGGCACGAGGACCTCGTCGAGCAGCTCAAGGCGAAGGAGAAGGCCGCGCAGAGGCGCGTGACCTCGCTGCGCACCTCGCTGAAGACGGCTCGCAGCCTGGCTGCCGCTCCCGCGGGAGATCCCAGCATCGTCGAGGGCGAGCCCGTCGGCGAGCGCGTCGGCATCTTCATCGACGCCGCCAACCTGGCGGCCTCCGCGCGGCGCGACTTCGGCGGCAAGTTCGACTTCCGCGCGCTCTTGCCCGAGCTCGTCGCCGAGCGGCGCAAGGCGCTCGCCATCGCGTTCGTGGTCGACAACGACGAGGACACGCTCTCGGCCGGCGGCGGCTTTCAGGGCTTCGTGCGCTCGCTGCAGGGCTCCGGCTGGGAGGTGCGCCAGAAGAAGCCGCGCCTGCGCAAGGACGGCTCCGTGAAGGCCGACTGGGACATGGGCATCGCGATGGAGATCGTCGCCGCGCGCAACCGCCTCGACGTCGTCGTGCTCGGCTCCGGGGACGGCGACTTCCTGCCGCTCGTGCAGAGGCTCAAGCAGTGGGGCAAGCGCGTCGAGGTGGCCGCGTTCACGAGCTCGGCGGAGAAGGAGCTGACGCGCACCGCCGACGAGCTGTTCGTGCTCGACGGCCGCTTCCGCGCCCGCGACTGAAGCGCACGGCCCGACGGGCCGGGGCGCCTCGGCAGCCCGCTAAAGACGCGGCCTCGCTCGCCGCGCGCTGCGAGGCCCCAGGATCGGAGCGCCGCTCCGCGCGGACGTCTCGGCGAGGTCATGGTATGTCGGCCGCATGACGGTGCTCCGCTGCGTCAGCGGTTGCGAAGGCGATCACGACGTCATGAAGCCGCTCTTCGAGTGCCCGCGTTGCGGCGGGCTCGTCGACGTGGTGCACGACGTCGAGAAGCTGAAGCGCCGCTCGGCCGAAGCCTGGCACAAGCTGCTCGCGGAGCGCGCCGCGTCGTCGTTCCCGCTCGACCGCTCCGGAGTCTGGGCGCACCGCGAGTGGGTGATGCCCGGCATCGCGCCGAGCGAGGTGGTCACGGCGGGGGAGGGCCGCGCGCCGCTCTTCCACGCGCGCCGGTTCGCGCGAGCGCTCGACGTGCGCCGCGTGCTCGTCAAGCAGTGCGGGCAATCGCTCACCGGCTCCTTCAAGGACCTCGGCATGACCGTGCTCGTCACCCTGGCGCGCGCCATGAAGCGACGCGGCGAGGACGTGCGCGCGCTCGTGTGCGCGTCGACGGGGGACACCTCCGCCGCGC
>CAYLZW010000040.1:0-29620 GCA_964388085.1 uncultured Myxococcales bacterium
GCGACGTGCATACCGACCGGCGCGGTGGCGCAGTGATAGACGTACAGGCCCTGGTTCAGCGCCTTGAACGTGAACTGCGAGGCGCGCCCGGGCGCCGTGAACGTCGACGCTGCGCCGCCGCCCGGACCGGTGACCGAGTGCAGGTCGATGTTGTGCGGCATCTTGGAGTCGGGGTGGTTCTTCAAATGGAACTCGACCGTGTCGCCCTGCCGAATGCGGATGAACTTGCCAGGCACCTCGCCGCCGAAGGTCCAGAAGGTGTAATCGACGCCCTCCGCGATGGGCTTGACGACCTCCCGCACCTCTAGCTCGACGACGACCTTGGCGGGCGCGCTCCGTCCGGTGGGCGGCGGAACCTCGGGGGCGTGCGTCAAGATCGCTTGCACCGGCTCCCCCACGGGCGGGCCAAAGTCGCGCGCGATGGAGGCCTGGCGCTGCGCGGGCTTCGAAGCGTCCGGGGACGCGGGGGCGTCCGCGCCACGAAACTCCGTGCACCCGGCGACGCCGAGCACGAGGGAAAGCAAGTAGGTGAGCGATGAGCGCGTCATGGGAGCTCCCGGTGATCGTCGATGAAGAGGCGCTGTGCAGCCCGCATGCCGCGCTGCGGTACAGGTGCGGAGCGGCCTCCAGCGCGGCAATGCGCCGTCGGATGGGGACTCTTACACAGAGAGACGGACGAAAGCGCACAGCGGCCGTGGAAGGGCTTGACAACGCATAAGCCGATACTTATTAGTCGGACATGCAGAGCGCGGCCGTCGCCGAGAACAAGATCTTCCACGCGCTGGCCGACCCCAGCCGGCGGGCGATCTTCGAGTCGCTGACGCGGGGCGAAGCCGCCGTGAAGGACCTCACGGGGCGCTTCGACATCTCGCAGCCGGCGGTGTCGCAGCACCTCGCGGCCTTGAAGGACGCCGGCCTCGTGAACGGCCGCCGCGAGGGGCGCCGCGTCTACTACCGGGTGGAGCCGCGCGGGATGAAGCCGCTCATCGACTGGATCGCGCACTACCGCGCGTTCTGGACCGAGCACGTCGATCGCTTGGAACAACTGCTGGAGAAGATGGACGAATGACAGTCACCGACAAGACCGCAGCGGCGCAAACCGACGCCATCTCGTTCGATTTCGACCTGCAGCACCCGCCCGAGAAGGTGTGGCGTGCGCTCACCGATCCGGAGCTGATGAAGGATTGGCTGCTGCCGGTGCTCGATTTCAAGCTCGAGCCGGGCGCGGCCTTCACATTCAAGACACAGGCCTATCCCGGCTGGGACGGCACGGTGAATTGCAAGCTCATCGATGTCGAAGCCCCGCGGAAGCTCAGCTACGCGTGGACCGTGCCCTTCCTGGACACCGTCGTCACCTTCACGCTCACGCCCACGTCGTCGGGCACGCGCCTGTCGCTGGTGCAGTCGGGCTTCAAGGCCGAGCAGAAGCAGGAATTCGGCGGCGCTCGCTATGGCTGGAAGCTGATGGGCGGCAAGCTCGTCGAGCTGTTGGCGAAGCTTTCCTGAACCACCCTCGGCGCCCATCTCATTCTTCGAGGTATGATTCGTGAACTGGAACAAATGGATTCGGCAGTTTCACCGGTGGGTGTCCATCCTCTTCACGGTGACGGTCATCGCGAACTTCGTCGCCATCGCGCAAGGCGGCGAGACGCCGCCGCCCGCGTGGATCACCTACGCGCCGCTGCCGCCGCTGTTCTTGCTGCTGTTCAGCGGGCTGTACCTGTTCGTGCTGCCCTACGTCGCCAAACGGCGCAGCGGTCGCGACCCGGCCTGAGCGCGCCGGCGAGGTGAGGCGGCAGGGTGAGGCGGCGGGGGGCGGCGCTCAGAACACCTGCAGGCGCTTGACGAGCTCATCGCGGGCGCGCTCGTCGCCCGCGGCTCGATCCGTCATGGGATAGAGCATTCGCTCTTCCTTCATGTTGTGGTTGGCGAGCGCCTCCGTGAGCGCCGTGAGCTCCTCCTTGGCGCGCGCGGCGTCCCCCGCAAGGAGCGCGCTCGCCGCCTCTTTCATCAGCCGTCGTAGCTCCACGTGCTCGTCACGCATGACGAACGTCGGCCCGCTGCTCTTCATGCCGGTGGTCTGCTCGAACGTGGGGAAGAGCACCTGCTCCTCGACGTCGATGTGGCGCTTCAGGCCGCAGACGAGCTCTTGGAAGCGCGCGCTCGCCTCTTTGAAGCTGCCCGCGTCCGCCAGCCGGCGCGCGTCCTCGACGATGTCGTCGAGCCGCCGGTGATCGGCCTCGAGGTACTCGGTCACCTCGCGAGGGCCGGCCTCCGCGCGACGACGGATCTCGACGCGAAAGAGCGCGGGCCCTCCCTCGAGGACGTTCCATTCGAAGCGGCCGGGGCGCATGGCCTGGAACTGCCCGAGCAGCGGCCTCGGGTAGTGGTCGTTGACCAGCACGAAGGACTCCTCGGGGGCGAGGCCGTCGAAGGCGGCGAAGATCTCGGGGTGCCGCCGCGGCGGCGGGATGGTCCTGACGTCGAGCTCACGGATTGCGGGCACGCGGTCCTCCTCATGGGATGGAAGCCGCGGGTGTGCACCTACCGTGCCCTCCGTAGCCTCACCGCGCGCCCGAGCCCGGCGAGCACGAGCGCGGAGGAGCGTGCGCCGAAAGGAGCGGCTCGTCAGCGCCGTACCCCCGTCGTGGAGCGCCGTGCTGCACAATGGAGCACGTGGAACAGACGCCGGCGCATCCGCGCGGAGCAGCCCCGCGCCGGCTCGCCCTCGTGTCCGAGCCGCAGCTCACGCGCCGTCTACGGCGACGTGATGACGGTCGCGTTCAAATGAAGCCCGCTGAACGAGCTCCCCCCCACGACGAGCAGCTGGCCGAGCTTGTGCACACCGTAGGGGACCTGAACTCCTGTGATGCTCCAGGTGCTGGTCGGCTCCGCGTCGGTGGTCGAGTACACGCTGACGCTACCGGTCGACGCGCCGAGGAGCTCTGCTCCGGCGGCGCCGAGCTTGAAGGTGCCGAAGGTCCCCCGCTCGACCTGAAAGGCGCCGAGGCTCGCGTCCGGGTTGACGCTGACGATCGCCATCTCCACGTCGTCGACGAGAAGATCGCCGCTGGCATAGAGAACGCCGTCGAGGGTGACGAGCGAGCTGACGCCGCCGTAGCCGGTGTCGAAGTCCATGGCGCCCAGGCTCGGCGCCCAGTCGACGCGCTCGCCGCTCGCATCGAGGCGGACGAGGGGGCCGGCGGGGACACCGCCGACGCTGGTGAAGACGCCGCCCACCACGAGCTCGCCGCCGAGCGGCTCGAGCGCCCACACGTAGTTGTCCATGTCCACCGAGAACGCGATCTCGCCGGCGCTGTCGAGGCACACCACCTTGCCGGGCCGCGGCGTCGTCGTCGGGATCAAGGTGTTGCCCGCTACACAAATGCGCTCGCCGACGAGCGCGATCGCGGTGGTCCCGCGCGTGAAGATGCCCGCGCTCTCGTCCTGAAAGTCCTCGATCTGGATCTCGTCGAGGACCGCGCCCGTGAGCGGGTCTGCCACGACGAGCTCCACGGGGTCGTCGTCGCCGAGGTAGCCCGCGAGGACGAGCGCGTCGCCACGAGGCTCGATGTCATAGACGGCGAGGCTGCCGGTCTTGCCCGCGAGCGGGTCCCACTCGAGGAGGGCCCCCGTGCGGAGGTCGATGGCCGCCGCCCCCGAGCGTGGCTCTCCGCCCGCCACGCGGAACGAGCCGCCGATGCCGACGCCGTCGCCGAGCGGCGCGACGAAGTGGACGCCGTCGCCGGGGGAAGGGTTCCAGTCGAGGAGCGCGCCGGTGCTGATGTCGGCGGCGAACGCGTTATTGCCGCGCACCGTCCCTTGCTCCACGTCATAGACGGTGAGGCCTCCGCCGCCGTAGAGGGCGCCGTTTATGACGCTGAGCGAGGTGGCCACGCCAACCACCGGTCCCGCCGGCAGCGAGGGGCCCGACGGCAACGTCCAATCGGCCAGCGCTCCCGCCTCGTCGACGGCGAGCACCACGGTCGCCCGCGGCTCGCCGTTTACCTGGGCGAAGACGCCCCCGATGAACGCGGTGGCTCCGTCCACCGCGAGCGCACGCACCTGCGCGCCGGCGTTCGGCATGGGCGCCCAGTCGGTGAGCGCGCCCGTGTCGAGCTCGAGGCCGAGCAGGCCGCGGCGCTCGTTCACGCCGCCGTCGTCGAGGACGAACGAGCCCGCCACGAGAAGGCTGCTGCCCATGACATCGATGTCGTAGACGTCGAGCTGACCGACGGAGGGGGCGAAGGACGCGTCGAGGTGACCCGCCAGATCGAACGCCGCGACGCCGGGCCGCGCCTCGCCGTTGACCTCGCTGAAGTCTCCCGCCACGTAGAGCTTCTCGCCGACGACCTTCATCTTCCGGATGTTGATGTACGCGTTCGGCGGACCGTCCTTGGCGAACTGCGCGCCCCACGAGGTCACCTCGCCGCTCTCGAGGTCCACTGCGCGAACGAGCGCCTGCGCGGACGGAGACAGACCGACGCGCGCGACGTACGCCGTGCCGTCGTGCGCCGCGACCGCCATACCGCCGCCGTCCGCCGGCGACCACAGCGGGTCGACGCGGCCGTCCGGGAGCAGCTTGGCGATGCCGGCCAACGCCGGAGCGCTCGTGACCACGAAGTTGCCCACGATGACGAGCCCACCGTCCTCGAGCGGGGCGGCGTCGGTGACGGTGCCGGTGAGCGGCGGCGCCGGCGCAATGTCGCCGAGCAGGGTGCCGTCGTCGCTGCTGACCGCCGCGAATGGGCCGACGTGCGCTTGCATCCGATTGAAGATGCCGCCGAGGTAGAGGGTGGTCCCCTGCACGAGCGTCGCTCTGACGTCGCGGGAGGGGAGGTAGCGGCCGAAGCCGACGCCGAGCGAAGGCGGTCCGCCGTCGCCGTCGTCGCCGCCGTCGGTGCCGTTCGCCCCGCCGTCCGTCGGCGCCGGTCCTCCGTCGTCGGTGGCGATCGCGCCGCCATCCGCGGGCCCGTCCGGTCCGCTGTCGGCGAGCCCGGTCGACGGGCCGCCGTCCATCGGGGACGCCGAGGGGGCGCTCGGGCACCCGAGGAGCGTGAGCGCCGCGCCCGCGAGGAGCACGGGCGTCCAACTGCTGTCGCGCTCCCGTCGCTTGCGGTGCATCTCTCACCCCTCTCGCTCGGCACCGGCGGACACGGCAGGCCGCGTCCTGGTCGCCCAATGCATTCGGACGGCTCCGGGCCCGAGCGCATTCAAGGACCCCTACTGCCTCGTCCTGGCCTCGTCCCAGCCTCGTGTCACGAGCCGAGCAAAGACGCTCAGCGTTTGGCCTCGTACCGGGCCATAATCACGCCGTCCGGGAACGTCCGCGTCTCCACCAGATCCAGGTACACCCAGCTGTCGAGCGCGGTGAAGAAGGGCGTGCCGCCGCCCACCAAGACGGGCGCGGTGACCACCAAATATTCGTCGATGAGCCCGGCCCGCATGGCCGCCGCGGCGAGGGTGGCGCCGCCGATCTCCATCGGGCCGCCGTCCTCGGCCTTGAGCCGGGCGATCTCAGCGACCGCGTCGCTCCTGACCAGGCGGGCGTTCCCATGGACCGCGTCGATCGTCGACGAGAACACCACCTTCGGCGTGTCCTGCCAGAGGCGCGCGAACTCGACCTCCGCGGGGCTTGCGCCGGGCTGCTGGTCGGCCGTCGGCCAGTAGGCGCTCATCGTCTCCCACAGCTTGCGCCCGTAGAGCGACAGGCTGATCTCCCGCGTCCGCTCGGTCCACCACCCGAACAGCTCGTCGCTCGGCACGCTCCAGCCGATGTCGTCGCCGGGCGCGGCGATGTAGCCGTCCAGAGACAGGTTCATGCCATAGGTCAGTCTCCGCATGGCGCCAGCCTCCCGTGAGTCGGTCTCGAGGGACAGGCGAGAAAGTACCCCATCCCGCGGCGGCATGATCCTTCGTGGCCCGATCACGGCGACCCGCGCCAGCCGATCATGCCTCTCGGCGACCGCTGACGAGAGCGGAGTGACGTCAACGCCGCCGCCGCCGGCGCAGGAGCGCGAGCGGCAGCAAGGCAGCGCCGAAAAGCAGGAACGTTCCGCCGTCGCCGGAGCTCGTGCAGGCGCAGCCTCCAGCCGGGGTGTCGATGTCGCCGTCATGGTTGCCGGGGCGGCCACTATCGTGCTCATGCGAGGGGCCCGCGTCCACAGCGGCGCCCGCGTCGTCGTCACGGCCGGCATCGGCCACGGGCTCTTCCGTTGCCCCCGCGTCGCTGCCGGCGTCGTCGCTGCCGGCGTCGTCGCCGCCAATGTCGTCGCTGCCGGCGTCGCTGCCGGTGTCGTCGTTGCCGGCGTCGTCGTTGCCGGTGTCGTTGCCCGCGTCGTCACTGCCCGCGTCGTCACTGCCCGCGTCGCCGCTGCCCGCGTCGCCGCTGCCCGCGTCCTCCGGGGTCTCGTCCGGTGGCGCCGCGGCGACGGTGATCCGTACCTCCGCGGCGAGCGAGTCGAGCTCTCCGTCGCTGGCCGTGAACGTGAAAAGGTCCTCGCCCTCGAAGCCGTCGTCGGGGGTGTAGAGCGCCTCGTCCTGGTCGACGCTGACGGTGCCGTTCGCCGGCGGCGTGACGACGGCGAAGGTGAGCGGGTCTCCCTCCACGTCGCTCGCCTCGAGCGGGAGCAGCACGGCCGTCGCGTGGGGCGTGCTCGCCTCGAGCGGCTCCGCGACCGGCGCGTCATTGATCCCGGCGACGACGATCAGCACGAACGCCGGCGCGGAGTCGACGCCGCCCGCGCTCGCCTGGAAGCTCAGGAAGTCGAGGCCCTCGAAGTCGACGTCGGGCGTATAGGTCAGCTCCGCTGGCTCCCCGCTCAGCGAGCCATACGAAGGAGGCGTGACGACCGACAGCTCGAGCGTGTCTCCGTCGACGTCGTCACCGTCCAGCGTGATGAGCACCGCGGTCTCCTCGTCGGTGCTGACGCCGAGCGAGCGCGCCACGGGCGGGTCGTCCACCGGGGTGACCGTGACGCTGACCGTCGCCAGCGCGGAGTCGAACGCGCCGTCGTTCACCTTGTAGGTGAATGAGTCGCTGCCGAAGAAGTCGGGCGCCGGCATGAACGTCAGGTTCGGCGCCGTCCCCGACAGCGACCCGTGCTGCGGCACGCTCGCCAGCGAGAAGCTGAGCGCGCTCCCCTCGGGGTCGGAGCCCGACAACGTGACGGTGACCGCCGAGTCCTCTTCCGTCGTCACCGCCTTCGCGTCCGCTGCGGGCGCGACGTTCTCCGGGCTCAGCGCGGTCACGACGACGTGGACGAGCGCCGGCAAGGAGGTCGCGGCCGCGTCGCTGACCGTGAAGCCGAAGGTGTCGATCCCCACGAAGCTCTCGTCGGGCGTGTAGGTGAGGTTCGGCGCGTCGCCGCTCAGCGCGCCATGGGCCGGCGGCTCGCTCACCGTGAAGCTCAGCGAGTCGCCGTCGTCGTCATCGCCCGTGAGGGTGAGGGAGAGCGCCGTGTCTTGTTGCGTAGCGAGCGCCTGGCCATTCGCGATCGGGCGCGTGTTCACGGGCGTCACGGTGACGCTCACCGTCGCCGGGACGGAGTCGCCGAACCCGTCGGTCACGAGGAAGCTGAACGAGTCGGCCCCCGTAAAGTCTGGCGCCGGCGTGTAGGTGAGATCGGGCGGCGTCCCGCTCAGCGCGCCGTGCACGGGCCCCGTGACGACGGAGAAGCTGAGCAGGTCGCCCGTCGGGCTCACGCCCGCCAGCACCAGACCTGCCGCGGTGTCCTCTCTCGTCGCGATGGACTGGTCGCACGCCGTCGGCACGTCCCCCGCGATGGGCGCGCACGCGTGCACGAACACCGGCACCGTCCCGAACGCTAAGCCGAATGTTTCGTCCTGCACCCCGACGTACAGGTCGAAGCGGTCGATGAGGGTGGCGTCGAGGAGGCGCGCATCGGCGACCGTGAGCTCGTGGCTCTGCGGTGAGAGGCTGAACGTGTCCCCTACGTTGCCGCCGAGGATGTAGGTGGAGAGGCTTCCCCCCTCTTGATCGGTGACGGAGAGGAACCCGACCGAGGTGCCCGCCGGCGACCCCGCCAGCACGGACAGCGGCATCACGTCGAGCTCTGGGAGGTCGTTCGTGTCGCGCACGTGAATCGTGATGTCCTGCTCGATGACCCCGCCATTCGCGTTCGTCGACTGAACGCCGAGCAGGTAGCTGCTCCGCACCTCGTAATCGAGCACGCGGTTCGTCAGCAGCGTGGCGCCGTCCAGGAAGAAGTCGCCCGCCGGGACGCTGAGAGTGTAGGTGTGCCCGGAGCTCTCGTCGAGATCCTCGGTGAGGAGAGCCCCGACGACAGTTCCCACCCGTCGGTTCTCATCGACGCTCACCGTATAAGACGGAGGGCTGCCCGCTGCGTGCAGCAGGATGCAGGCGGTCGGGATCGCTCCGTCGACGGGCCCGCACCCGTGCACGGACACCGTGACGGTGTCGGACGTAAACCCGCCTCGGCTGTCCTGCATCCCGACGTGCAGATCGAAGCGATCGACGAGGGTGGCGTCGAGCAGGCGCGGATCGGCGACCGTGAGCTCGTGGCTCTGGGGCGAGAGGCTGAATGTGTCTCCGAGGTTTCCGTCCAGGATGAACGTGGAGAGCGATTCGCCGTCCTCATCGCTGACGGACAGGGTGCCGACCGAGGTCCCCGCCGGCGAGCCCGCCGGCACCCACAGCGAGGCCGCGTTGAGCACAGGGAGATCGTTCACATCGTTCACCACGATCGTGAAATCGAGCTCGAGGAAGTCCCCGCCCGCGTCCGTCGAACGAACCCGAATCAGGTAGACGCTCTTCACCTCATAATTGAACGTGCGGGCCGCGAGCAGCGCGCTGCCATCGACGACGAAGGCGCCATCCGGGTTGAACGTCAGCGAGTAGGTGTGGCCGTCGCCCGAGTCGAGGTCGGCGGTCGTGAAGTAGCCAAGATACGCGCCCGTCTCACGGTTCTCGTCGACGCTCGCGGTGTGCGACGGAGCGCCACCCGAGTGCAGCAGGATGTCCGTCGGCGGCGCTCCGAGCGCTGGTGTCGATGACAGGATGAGCGCGACCAGGCACGCGCGGACGGTGGTGCGGGACATCGTGGCCTCCTCCGCACGAGGAGACTACGAAGCGCGTCGAGGTACAATCGGCTCGTCGACCCGCGCGGCTTTCGCGCCCGAAAGGGCCGCTGGCCTGGGTTCTGCGGTCTGGCGAGTTGGCTCAGTTCGGCTCGGGTTCGCCCGGGACGGCCTGGGTCGAAGTCATCGAAGCGCGCTCAGGGGATGCCGGTGTTGTCCACCAGCACAGCGTTCGAGCTCGGCACCTGCGCGTCGCCGATCTCGAACCGGTTCCGGATGAGCGACACGCCGTTGCCCGTGATGACCGCGCCATCGAGCTGGTTGAACGCCGCCGAGAATCCGTTGGCGCTCGTGTTGAGCGTGCCCTCGACGCGAAGCCCCCGCATCCGCGTGTTGCCGCCGAGCGCCGTGACGTCGCCGGTGATGGCCGACGCGGACCCGTCCAGGGGATCCCATGCGCCGAACAGCAGCGCGCCGGACGCCCGGAGCTCGATGCCGCCCGCGTATTCGCCGGGCATCAGCACCACGATGGCCCCGTCTTCCTGGGCCGCCGCCTCCACGTACCGCCGAGTGCGAGGACGAAGGCAGCACCGCGGATTGTCCGGACGAGACCGTGTGCAAGCGCATCGAGGGCGGCCCGGCGCGCTGCATCCTCATCTGCGAGAGCGTAGACGAGTGTCCGACCAATTCGGACTGCAATCCGGTACCGGACGCCGATGTCATGGGATGTGAGCCCGTCCGGTAGCGCTCCATAGGAGCGAAGCCGGCGCGTAGCCCACGGTCCCTCGACGAGCGTCCAGCGCTCACCCGCCGATGACGATGCAGCGGTCACCGGCGCAAAGGCCTGAGCAGCACTCGCTCGTCTCCGCGCAGGTCGCGCCGAGCGGCGCGCAGCCGACCTCATTCGGTCCGCACCTGCCGTCCGCGCGGCAGTTGCCGCTGCAGCCGCGAGTCTGTGCAGCGAGGCACGCCCCCCACATCACACCGTCAGGGTTGTGTGGAGTCGACGCTCTGATGAGCTCCAAATTCACTGGCATCCAGTAGAGTCGCAGGCGCTGGTGCAGACCTCTGCGGTCGAAGCTCCGTCCTGGCAGCTGACCCAAACGAGTTGAGCGAAATTATTGAGCGCGACGCAGTAGGCACCATCCTGCAAGCAGTGAGTAGCCGCATTCTCAAAGCAGTATGAGTCCGGGCCATAGTCCTCCGCACAGCCCTGCAAAGTGCACTCGCCGAACGGACATGAGCCTGTGCAGGCGGCCACCGCGCTACATGATGAAGAACCTCCATCGCTAACGTCACTGCCGGAATCGGGAGACGCCCCATCAAACCCGGCATCCGCGGGCGCGCCTGCGTCCATGCGCCCGCCGTCTTCCTGGCCGCCTTCCCCGGGACCGGAATCAAACACGGGTGTCCCGCCATCCTGCTCTAGCGCACTAGCATCTGCTGAGATGCTGGGAATGCACCCAGCGGACACGATCACCCAGAGAACTGCGGCACGCGCGACCCGGCGACGAAGGCGAACGGCGTCGGAAGTGCTCATGAGCGCGCTCCTATCCCAATACAGGCAATCGAGTGGAAGCCGGCGTCGGTCACGATGATTAGCCTACCACAGCGCTTCGCGCGTACGACCGCGTATCTCGAGGCCGTGGGCATACTCTGCACCCTTCGTTGCCGCTGCGCCGAAGCCCGCCGTCGCGGCGTCGGGGCGCATGCGCGAGGTCCCCTTCATCGTCGATGACGCTTCGCCGCCGCCTTCAGGCGGGCCCCGGGCTTGGGCTTCGAGTCGATGAGCTCCTGCATCTTGGCCAGCGCGTCAGCGGGCAACGAGACCTTCTCCGGCTTCGCCGCCCACTCGAGCGCCGAGAGCGTCGGCGTCGCCAGCTCGCACGCGGGGTGCTCGCTCTGCGGGTCGAGCGTCACGAGACGCCGCCCACGCCGGATCTCAAGGACTGCCTTGAGGAAGAGCGCCAACGCCTCGTCGACGAGCTGGCTGCGGCTCAGTCCGAGCTCTGCCGCAAGCTCGACGACGGCGGCACCGCGGCTGTCAGGAACGGTTGCTTCGAGGCGCATCAGCTCCACCTCAGTTTTGAGGGATATCTGAGGGTAGCCGCCGGAGCCAGCGGACGCAAGCGACCTGTCTCCCGCCATCCCGCCTCGCTTCAACCCGGAGGAACCATGCACGAGCCCACCGGCTGCACCCGCCAGCCGCGCACACTACGATCCCCCAGAAGCCGCGCGTCGTCGTCGAGGAGGTCTCGACGATGAGCGTCAAAGTGAGGCCCTTCCGAGGGCGACAAGGTGAGTGGGAAGTGGACATCCGCTTCGAGTGGCCAGACGGAGGCGAGTACCGCGAGCGCAAGAAGGCTCCGGTGACGTCGAAGTCCGGCGCACAGCGGTGGGGCGAGCAGCGGGAGCGCGAGCTCCTCACGCGAGGCCGCACCGTCGTCGAGGCGGCACACAACAAGGAGGAGAAAACCAAGAAGACACCCACCCTCAAGGAGTGGCAGCAGACGTACCTCGACGATCACTGCCGAGCGAACCGCCAGAAGCCGGCCACCCTCGTGATGAAGGAGAGCGTGTTCCGCGTGCACCTCGTTCCGCACCTCGGGAACAAGCGCCTCCACGACATCACAACGGCTGACGTGCAGAAGCTCAAGGGCGCGCTGGCCCATCGCTCACCGAAGACCGTGAACAACGTCCTCGCGACGCTGTCCTCGGCGCTCAAGGCCGCGAACAAGAGCGGGGTCATCGACGAGATGCCCTGTGAGATCGAGCTGCTTCGCGTCCACTACGGCGAGCGCTCGTTCTACGACTTCGCCGACTACGAGCGGCTGGTCGAGGCGGCCAAGAAGACCGACGAGCGAGCACTGCTCGTCGTGCTCCTCGGCGGCGAGGCCGGCATGCGCATGGGCGAGATCATCGCGCTGAGGTGGAACAACGTCTTGTTCGACCGCCGCGTGGTGCGCGTCGTCGAGTCCGAGTGGAGGGGCCATCTCACGGCCCCGAAGAACGGACGCACGCGAGAGGTGCCGATGACCGACAGGCTGCACACAGCCCTGAAGGCTCACCGGCACCTGCGAGGACCCCGCGTCCTCGTCAGCGACGACGGCAAGCCCATCACGAGCCGCATGATCCAGCGGTGGATGGAGCGAGTGGAGCGGAGGGCCGGCGTCGACGTCGGCGGTCGCGTCCACATCTTCCGCCACTCGTTCTGCAGCCACCTCGCCATCAAGGGCGCGCCAGCGAGGGCGGTGCAGGAGCTGGCGGGTCACGCCGACCTGACGACGACGATGCGCTACATGCACCTGTCGCCGGCAGCGAGGGTCTCGGCCATCCAGCTCCTCAACGACCGTCGCCACGACGCCGAGGTGGAGACGGCGAAGGCCCGTGGAGAAATGTTGGAGACGGGCGAGGGGTAAAGAAAAACCCGCGACGTATCGCGGGTTTGGTGGTCGGGGTGACAGGATTTGAACCTACGACCTCCTGCTCCCGAAGCAGGCGCTCTACCAAGCTGAGCTACACCCCGTTGGTGCGCGGACAAGTATCGTTCGAGGATGCACGCGGTCAAGCCCGCTCTCGCGATATCTCTCCTCACCGTCCTCGTGGGCGGCTGTGAGGAGCGGCCGCGCGTGCCGGCGGCCGCCGTGGACGACTGCCGGTATACCGTCCGGCGGCCGGAGCGGCAGGTGCTGCGCGCGTGGGACGGGCGGTTCCTCGACGACGAGCGGATCTCCTGCTTCGGGCGCTCACGTTGCCTGGTGGGCTTCGAGGACACGCGCGTGTACCGGCAGGAGCTTGGCCGCCTCGTCATCGAGGTGGGGGAGCGGCGCTGGCAGCGCGCGGTGCCGCGGGCGGTGCCGAAGCGTATCGCGGCGTGGAGCTCGCTCGGGCACGCCGTCGTCAGCCAGCACGCGGTGGCGCTGGTCGGTCCGGCCGAGATCGAGGTGCTGTGGGCGGGCGGCGAGGCCACCTTCCCGCGGCCGGCGCTCGAGAAGGGCGAGGCCTTCGGCGGCATCGCTCTCGTCGGGAACGGCATCGGCATGTCCCTCATCGAGCACGAGCACGCGGGGCTGCCGGTGCGCCCCTTCGTGTGGCTGCGGGCGCCAACGGCTCAGGACGGGGGTAGTGGCGCGACAAGCGCGCCCATGCTGCGGGATGGTGTCGTCATCGGACAGATCGAGCGCGCGCCGCAGGGCTGGAAGGTGACGCTGGCGTCCGGGCCCTCCGTCGTCGTGCCTCTCGACACGCCCGCGCCGCCCGGCCTGTGGATCACCCGCGACGGGGACGTCATCGCTCGCGACGAGGAGCGCCTGCTCGCGCTCGCGCCCGACGGCGCCCGGCAGGAGCTCTCTCTCGACGACGAGGACCGCGTGGTCGGGCTCGATGATCGCGTCTACCTCCTGGGGCCGAAGCGTGGCGTCGAGCGCGTGACCGCCTCGGGCCTGAGCGTGATCCTCGCGCGCGCGGCGGGCCACGACCTCGGCGGTGACGCGCTGCCGAAGGGCGCCGTCGTCGAGCGCCTGCAAGTCAGCGGTGATGACGAGCGCCGCGTCGCGGTCATCGAGCGCATCGCCTTCCCGGGCTGCCGGGCCGAGGATCGCGTGCACCTCGTGGACGTGAACGCGCGCACGGTGACGACGCTGGCGAGCGGCGATCGCGTGCGGCTGCATCCCCGCTTCGCGCGCGGAAAGCTGCACTTCACCGAGGCGGAGTCATCCTACGAGGTCATCAGCAGGCTCTGATCGGCGCCGCTCAGCCGGCCACGGCGGCGACGAAGCGACGCAGGTAGAGCGGCCAGCCGCCCTCGTTGTCGACGCCTTCGCGCACGCTCTCCCAGCCGGCGCCATGTCGATCGAGGTGGCGGTGCTCGAGCTCCACGCGCGTGCGGCCGGGACCCTCGGCGATGAAGCGCACCTCGACCTCGCTGGTCTTGTCGAGGTCACTCTCTACCTGCCAGCGGGGGCTGATGTCCCAGCTGATGACGACGCGGTTCGGCGGCTCGAAGGCGAGCACGCGCGCCCAGCGGCACTCGCTGCCGTCGACGCCGCGGTCGTACACGTGACCGCCCACGTGGGTCTCGAAGATGGTCTCGGCGATGTCGACCTTGAGCATGTTGTGCTCGCGCGGTTTGAAGGTGCCAAAGCGCTCGGTGAAGAAGGCGAAGGCGCGCTCCAGGGGCGCGTCGACGACCACGTGGTGTCGGATCGACGTCGTTGCTGTGGGTGGGCTCATTTGTCCTCCTGTTGCTGTTGTTCGAGGGCGGCCTTGTAGCCAGCCAGGGCACTGCTCCAGAACCGGTCGAGGTCGGCGCGGAGCTCGGCGAGGCCGTCTGGATGGATCCGGTAGATGCGGCGGTTGCCGGCGGGCTCGTCCACGACGAGGCCGGCTTCCTTGAGCACCTTCAAATGTTGGGACACGGCGGGCCGGCTGACGGGCAGCGCGGAGGCGAGCTCTCCTACCGCGCACGGGCTGTCGGCGAGCCGCTCGAAGATCGCCCGCCGGGTGCGATCGCCGAGCGCTGACCAGGCGTCATGTTGGTAAGTTTCCACTTACGGTAAGTCTAGGCTTACCTAATGCGGGCCGTCAAGCTCACGCGCCCGCCTTCTCGACCTCTCGCGCAGCAGCCCCATTGTCGACGACGGACGCCTTCGCCGCCGCCGGAGCGCGCAGCTTCTCGATCAACGACGTCAGCGGCACGAGCGTGCCTTCATCGCGCGCGTACGGGACTCCCGGGGGGATGTCCGCCGGCACCTCGCGGATGAGCTCGTCGGCGCGCATGGTGACGTAGGCGCCGTTCGGTAGCGCGCGGCCGGGCATCATCAGCACCTTGGCGCCGATGTGCGACTCGTGCCCGAGGCAGCTGCCGAGGAAGCTGCGCTCCGTCGACACGAGGGCGCCGTCGTGCAGCACCTCGATGGCGCCCTGGAACTTGGCGTCGATGAGCCCCGCCCACGTCGACGAGGAGGCGCGCCGGCCGACGAGCGACATCTGCATCTTGTAGTTGCTGATGACGGCCTCGGGGTAGGCGGCGCCGAACACGAAGAAGCTCTTCGGCGTCAGGTAGGCGCCGTCGCCGAGCACGCTCGTCAGCACACTCGCGTTGTCCGACACCGTGACGCCGCTGCCGAGGATGCTGTTGCGCACGCTCGCGCGCGCGCCGATGGTGACGCCGTCACCGAGGATCGAGGCCTCGACGTGCGCGGTCGGATGAATGTGGACGTCCCGGCCGCGCCACACGAAGCGCTCCATCAGCCTCGGGAAGCCCCAGGGGAAGGCGCTCAGCACGCGCCAGAACGCCCACGCTTTGTGCGCGCGCACGGTCTCCATCCAGCGGATGCCGAAGGCGAGATGATTGAGCCACAGGACATGCACCCAGTGCTCGACGTGACAGGCCACCGTCGACGTCACTGGAAACGCCATGCGCGTGTGCTCGGCGTCACCGACGATGGGCATGCGCACCTCGCGCACGATCTCGCGCTTCGGCACCACGCGGCGGACGCTGTCCGAGCGCAAGCGCGCGAGCAGCGATGCACCGTCGACAGCGTCGGGCAGCTTGCCGCTCGGCACATAGAACGCGTCGTAGGCCGCGCGCTCGGTAGCGGCCTCGTCCGTGCGTCCGCCGCGCGGCGGCGCGCTGCCGGGTCCGTCCGCGTCGAGGGGCTCGATGGCGACCGACGACACCGGCCGCGTGTACTCGACGCTCGGCGTACGGCAGAGCGCGAGGCGCCGCACGCGATCGTCCTCGCTGGCGCCGGCGAGGAAGTCGCCGAGGCACTTGTCCGACAGGTAGGTGTGGTCCGCGAGCACGACGGACGGGCCCTCGAAAGCGGGCAGCGGCTCCCCGCGCTTCACGCGCACGACGTCGATGCCGCGGCGGCCGAAAGAGCCCTCGAGCGCGGAGCGCACGGTCCCTTCGGCGAAGAGCGCGTCGTCGGGGGCGTCGCCGAAGGGAGCTACGCGTCGGCCGGTCTCGATGATGTAGGCACGCACGCGGCGGACCATACAGCACCGGCCGTGCGCCGCGCGCGGGGGGTCAGCTCGGCCGCCCGCGGTACCAGGCGGCGAGGTGCTCGACGTTGCCGTCCGCGCCCTGGATGGGGCTCGTCATGCGCCCGAGCGCCGTGAGGCCGGCGTTCTCGGCAAAGGCCAGCACCGTCTCGACCGCGCGCTCGCGAGCGCCTTCGTCACGCACGATGCCGCCCTTGCCGACGGCCTCGCGGCCGACCTCGAACTGCGGCTTGATGAGCGCCACGATCTGACAGTCCTGCTCGAGGTGCAGCAGCATGGGAGCGAGCACGCGCGTCAGCGAGATGAAGCTGACGTCGACGACGCCGAGGCTCGGCCGCGGATCGAGCGTGCCCTCGGCGAGCTTGCCGATGTGCGTGCGCTCGAGCACGACCACGCGCGGGTCCTGCCGCAAAGACCAGGCGAGCTGCCCGTAGCCGACGTCGACGGCGTACACGCGCGTGGCGCCGCGCTGCAGGAGGACGTCGCTGAAGCCGCCGGTGGAGGCGCCCACGTCGAGGCAGACGCGGCCCTCGGGTGAGATGCCGAAGTGATCGAGCGCGCCCTCGAGCTTGAGGCCGCCGCGCGAGACGTACTTGAGGCCGTCCCCGGCGAGGCGCAGCGCCGCCTCGGGCGAGACCTGCGTGCCGGCCTTGTCTACCTTCTTGTCGTCGACGAAGACCTCGCCCGCGAGGATGCGGGCCTGCGCGCGCGCGCGGCTCTCACAGAGGCCCCGCTCCACCAGCAGCACGTCGAGCCTGCGCTTCGCCGCCACGTCCGGGCCTTTCGTTCACGCCGCGCAGAGAGCCCAGCAGGAGCTCCCGCGTATAGCCGATCCCTTGCTCGACGTCCGTCGTCAGGGCGGGATCGCTGCCGGCCCGATCGCGCTCGAGCAGCTCCACCGCGTGCGTGGCGCGCTCGGTGAGCTCGTGCTTCGGTCCGACGGTGCGCTCGGCGTAGGCCCGAAGCGCGCGCGCGGTGCGCAGCAGCCGTCGTCGGCGCGACAGCAGCGTCGCGTGGGCGCTCAGCATGCCGACGAGGCCGACGCTGCCCGCGATCACGAGCGCCGGCACGCTCAAGAGCCCGTGCATCGCCAGCGAGTAGTAGGCGCCGAGCACGAGCAGCGGCGCGGACAGGCGGGTGGCGCCGACGAGCTGGTTGGTCGGGCCCGCGAAGTGGGGCAGCTCGGGCAGCGAGACCAGGCTGACCGATCCCGCGGCGGCCGACGACGACGGCAGCGCCAGGAGCGCGCGCTCGTCGGTCGTTCGTCCGAGGGCTGGATGCGTCTTCACCCCTCCATTGTTCCTTATCCGAGCGCGTTTCGCAGGTCCGCGCCGCGGGTGTCGCGGCCCGCGCGCCGGAAAAGGGGGGATCGGCGCACCGATGGGTCGGTCACGCCGCCCCGACTTCGCTATGCTGGCGGCGACTTGAGCATGAGGGAGCGCCCGTGGGCGAAGCGACCGAGAGCACAGCGACCGAGAGCGGCAGCGAGCACAAGGCGGGCGAGCTCGAGACCCGCACCGAGGACGAAGCGCAAGCCATCGCGCAGGAGCTCGAGGGCGAGGGGCAGGACCGTCTCGTCGGCATCATGTACTCCGAGAAGCAGTGGGTGGTGCCGGAGTCCTACAAGGTCGGCTTCCTGCTGTGCGCGTTCGCCCTGGTGGCGGCCCTCGGCTACTACTCCATCGACAAGCGCGTGGACCTGCGCCGCCTGATGATGGACTCCGTCGTCGAGCCGACCCCGGTGCGCGACGTGCCGGCGCCGGACTTCGTGCTGCCCGAGGGCGAGAGCAACACGGGCGTTCAGCTCGCGAGCCTCAAGGGCAAGTGGGTGCTGGTGAACTTCTGGGCCACCTGGTGCCCGCCGTGTCGCGACGAGATGCCCTCCATGGAGATGCTGAACCGGCGCTTCAAGGACAGGGACTTCGAGATGCTCGCCATCACCGTCGACGAGGACTGGGGCGAGGTGAACCGCTTCTTCGGCGAGACCGCGCCTTCGTTCAAGGTGCTCTGGGACAAGCAAAAGGTCACCGCCCGTCGCTACGGCACCTCCAAGTTCCCCGAGACCTACCTCATCGCGCCCGACGGCAGGGTCGCCGCCAAGTTCGTCGGACCGCGCGACTGGTACAACCAGGGCACCGTCGAGTACTTCGAGGGCGTGCTGAGCGGGAAGCGCGACCCGGTCTGACGGCCGCGCGCGCAAGCTGCTAGCACCGCGCCCGCATGAACACCTGTCCCCCACGACGTCCCTCCGCGTGCGCGAGCGTGCTCAGCGCCGCGTTGCTGCTCGCGCTCGGCGCCTCGTGCGCGAGCGCGAGCGCCGGCGGGAAGAAGCCGCGGCCCGCTCCCTTCCGCGCCTACCAGGAGCCCATCGAGCCGCCCGACGTCGAGCGCGAGCCGACCCACGCGCCCGTGCTCTTGCGCGGCGCCACGGTGATGACGGCGGCGGGCGACATCCACGCGCCCGGCTACGTGCTGCTCGTCGACGGACGCATCGCCGCCGTCGGCGCGGGCGACGGTACGGCCCCCGCGGGCAGCACCGTCGTCGACGCCACGGGGCGCTTCATCACGCCCGGCATCATCGACACGCACTCGCACCTCGGCGTGTACGCGAACCCGAGCGTGTGGGCGCATTGGGACGGCAACGAGGCCACGAGCCCCGTCACCGCCGACGTGCGCGCGGAGCACTCCTTCTGGCCGCAAGACCCGAGCATCTGGCGCGCGGTCTCCGGCGGCGTGACGACGATCCAGGTGCTGCCCGGCTCCGCGAACCTCATCGGCGGGCGCTCCTTCACGGCGAAGCTGCGGCCCGACGTCGCCGCGCGGCTCATGCGCTTCCCGCACGCGCCCGAGGGCGTGAAGATGGCCTGCGGCGAGAACCCGAAGGCCGTCTACGGCAAGCTGAAGAACACGGCGCCGTCGACGAGGATGGGCAGCATCGCGCGCTACAAGAAGGCGCTGCAGGAGGCGCTCGAATACAAGCGGCGCTGGGACAAGTACGATCGCGACCTCGCCCTCTGGCACAAACGCCAGCAAGACCCCGAGGGCCAGCGCGACAGCGGACCCTCGAGCACCAAGCCCGACGATCCGCCGGAGCCGCCCGCGCGCGACTTCGGGCTCGACACGCTGAAGGGCGTGCTCGAGGGCGAGATCCTCGTGCACAACCACTGCTACCGCGCGGACGAGATGAGCATCATGCTCGACCTCGCCGAGCAGTACGGCTTTCACATCCGCTCGTTCCACCACGCCCTCGAGGCCTACAAGCTGCGCCACCGGCTGGCCGAGGAGGGCGTCGCCACCTCGTCGTGGGCGGACTGGTGGGGCTTCAAGCTCGAGGCCTTCGACGGCATCCCGCAGAACCTCGCCATGGTGCACGACGCAGGCGGGCGCGCCATCGTGCACTCGGACTCGTCGACGGACATTCGTCACCTGAACCAGGAGGCCGCCAAGGCGCGCACGGCCGGCAAGAAGGTCGGCATCGACGTCAGCGACGATGAGCTGCTACGCTGGCTGACCGCGAACGCGGCCTGGGCGCTCGGCATCGACGACGAGGTCGGCACGCTCGAGCAGGGCAAGATGGCCGACGTCGTCGTGTGGAGCCACAGCCCCTTCAGCGTCTACACGCTGGCCATGCAGGTCTATATCGACGGGGAGCTCGTCTACGATCGCGAGCGGGGCATCCAGCCGATCAGTGACTTCGAGATCGGCATCCGCCAAGAGCCCGCGCGATGATGTTCACAACGACGACGACGCTGCTGTTGAGCCTCGCCTCGGCCATCGCCATCGTGGACGCGCGCGTAGAGATCGGCGACGGCAGCGTGCTCGAGCGCGCCACCGTGATCGTGGGCGACGACGGCCGCATTCAGGCGGTCGGGGTAGACCTGCCGGTGCCCCTCGGCCAGACGCGCGTCGACGGCAAAGAACGCACGCTCACGCCCGGCTTCATCGAGACGCGCGGCCAGCTCGGCCTCACCGAGGTGCCCGCCGAGCCGAGCACGAACGATTACGCCCTCGAGGGCAAGTCCGTGACGCCGGGCTTTCGCGCCGCGGACGGCTTCAACGCGCGCTCGCTGCGCATCCCCATCGAGCGCGAAGAGGGCATCACGTCGGCGGTGACGAGCCCGAGCTCGGGCCTCCTCGCGGGCACGGGCGCGTGGTTCGAGCTGAGCGGGGAGCCGAGCGCGGCGCCCGATCCGCGTGAGCCCATCGCCATGTTCGGCAGCGTCTCCCAAGAGGCCGTCGACGTCACCGGACGAGCCCGCGGCGCGCTCTGGCTGCGGCTTCGCGAGGTGCTCGACGACGTACGCTACTACCAGCGCAATCGCGCGGCCTACGAACGCAACGACGCGCGCGAGCTGAGCCTGCCGCGCGTGCACCTCGAGGCGCTGCTCCCCGTCGTCAAGGGCGAGCTGCCGCTGGTGCTGAACGCGCATCGGGCGTCGGACGTGCGCGCGGCCGTCCGCCTCAAGCAGGACGAGGACCTCGACGTCATCGTGACGGGCGGCGCCGAGGCCTGGCTCGTGGCCGACGAGCTCGCGCGTGCGCAGGTGCCTGTCATCCTGCACCCCTCCATCATGGAGCCGTGGAGCTTCGAGGCCCTGCGCGTGCGCGACGACAGCGCCATGCGGCTCGCGCGAGCGGGCGTGAAGCTCGTCATCACCGCCAACGGCAACTGGGACCAGAACGCGCGCCGCCTGCGCCAGGAGGCAGGCATCGCCGTCGCGCATGGCCTCGATCGCAAGGCCGCGTTGCGAGCGATCACGCTCACCCCCGCCGAGGTGTTCGGCAAGGCAGACGAGCTCGGCTCGGTCACGAAGGGCAAGCGCGCAAACCTCGTGCTCTGGTCGGGCGACCCGCTCGAGCTCTCGAGCGTCGCCGAGAAGCTGTGGATCGACGGCGAGGAGCTGCCACACGACAACCGCCAGCGCGCGCTCGCCGAGCGCTATCTGCAGCGGCCGCCGCCCCGCGGTGACGGCACCTGATGCAGGCGTGACGCAAGCGGCGGCACGGGCGCGCGCTGCTATGCTCGGGAACCCATGGGCGTCGACGTACTCGATAAGCCAGAGGCGCACACCATCGTCCCGAGCGAGGACGAGGTCGCGGAGCGCATCTATCATCGTCGTCGCAGGGCCCCGCTCACGGGCCTCGTGCTCTCGGGGGGCGGCGCGCGCGGCGCCTATGAAGCGGGCATCATCCGCTACATCCGCGACGAGCTGCCGCCGAAGGTGCGGGCGCACGCGCGCTTCGAGATCATCTGCGGCACCAGCGTCGGCGCCATCAACGGCTGCTTCCTCGCCGCCAACGCGCACAACCCGGAGCTGCAGGGCAGGGCGCTCGCGCAGGTGTGGGAGCGCCTTCGCATCGAGGGCGTGTACAAGGTCGGTTGGCGCGAGCTGACGAACCTGCCGAAGTTCCTGCTCGGCAGCCGCGGGCGCGGGCAGCTCGACGACGTCGTCGGCCCCGGTCGCCTCGGCGGCTTGCTCAACACGGCGCCCATGGAGCAGCTCATCCGCCGCGGGCTGCGCTGGCACTCCATCGCGCGCAACCTCGAGAGCGGTGACCTGCACGCGCTGGCGTTGAACGCCACGCACATCGCCAGCGGCAAGACGCACACCTTCGTGCAGCTCGCCGGCGGCGGTCTGCCGCCCTGGAGCACCGACCCGCAGGTGGCCGCGCACGCCACGACCATCGGCCCGCAACACCCGCTCGCGTCGGCGGCCATCCCGTGGATCTTCCCCGCCGTCGACATCGACGGGCAGGTCTACTGCGACGGCGGCCTCAAGCTGAACACGCCCATCTCGCCGGCGCTGCGCCTCGGCGCCGATCGCTTGCTCGTCATTGGCCTGCGCCAGGAGCAAAAGCCCGTCGAGCCGAGCGTCCGCGTGCAGGACAGCATCGATCAGTACCCGTCGGCGCCGTTTTTGCTCGGCAAGATCTTGAACGCGCTGCTCGCCGACAAGACCGAGTACGACCTCAATCGGCTCGAGCGCTTCAACGCGCTGCTGGAGGCCGGCGAGGAGGCCTTCGGCGGCTCCTTCGAGGAGGCGCTCGGCAACGTCATGCGCCCGATGCGCGGCATGGCCTATCGCAAGGTCGAGGCGCTGCACGTCCGCCCGAACGAGGACATCGCCGCCGTCGCCAACCGGCACGCGCGCCTCGGCAGCGTGGCGACGAGAGCGGGCGGCATCATCGGGCCCATCCTGCGGCGCATCGCCGAGGCGGGCGGCGACAACGAGGGCGATCTGTTGAGCTACCTGTTGTTCGACGGCGAGTACGCGGCCGACCTCGTGCGCATGGGCATGCGCGACGCGGACGCAAAGCGCCAGGAGCTCATCGACTTCTTTCGCGTGTGAGCGCGAAGCGGAAGCACGGCGACCCGCGAGGCGAGCTGCGAGGCGCTGAAGAGGAGCGCGAACATCATGCGAGCCTTGCGCTCTCGCGCGCCTTCCAAAACCGCCCGGGGAGGCCATGCGCCCCATCCTGAGGCGGAGCGGCGGCGGATCAGCCGTTTCGGTGAGGAAGCGCGAGGCGCTCGCTAGGATGCCGAAGGCACCCGCTGGGCGGCCGGCCGGGAAGGAGCTTGCGTGGAGGTCTGTGACGTCCTCATCGTCGACGACGACCCCGATATCCGGGAGGTGCTCTCGGACCTCCTGACGACGGAGGGCTTCTCCGTGGCGAGCGCGTCGAACGGCGAGCGCGCGCTGACGTGGCTGAAGAGCAGCGGCCGGCCGAACGTCATCCTGCTCGACCTCATGATGCCGGTGATGAACGGCAAGACCTTCCGCCATGAGCAGCTGCAGGACACGACGCTGGCGGAGCTGCCCGTCGTCGTGATGTCGGCGTCCGAGAACCTGCAGGGCCTCGACGGCGAGTTTGACGGTCTCGCGCGCCTGCCGAAGCCGCTCGAGGTGGACGACCTGCTCTCGGTCCTCGGTCGTCACTGCGGGCGCGGCGCCTGAGACGTGCGCTGCCGCCTACCCGCGCACGCGTGGAGCGCGCGACCCAAGGCGCCGGACGGTTTTCTTTACACGAGCCCCCGGCCTCGGAAGAATCCGCCAGGGCGGGCGTGCGTGTATGAGCGGTGAACAGCTCCGCATCGAGAAGACGCTGACGTCGGACGGCACGCTCGTCCGCGTGTCGGGCGATATCGAGGCGTCCTTCGAGGCTCGCGAGCTCACCGACGGGCTCGGGGCCGGCGTCGTCGTGTTCGACCTCGACGGCGTCAAGCGCATCACCTCGTTCGGCGTGCGCGAGTGGGTCGAGGCGCTCAAGGCGCTCGGCGCCAACTACTACTGCTTCACGAAGGTGCGGCCGGCCATGGTCGCGCAGCTCAACATGGTGTCGGGATTCGCCGGTCACGGCGCGCTCGTCAGCCTGTACCTGCCCTACGTGTGCGACGAGTGCGACACCGAGACCGAGGTGTTGACCGATCTGCGCACGCACTTCGACGTCGTCACGAGCGCGACGCCGCCGCCGGCGACGTGCCCGAGCTGCGGCGCCGAGGCCGAATTCGACGACGTGCCCGCGAGCTACTTCTTCTACGCGGCGCAGAACCGTCCGCCCCCTCTGCCCGACGGCGCCACGCGTCTCGTCGACGGAAAGGACGCGCCCGCGCCCACCAGCCTCTCGGTCCAGAAGGAGGTGGACGGCAAGCTCACCGCCGTCTGGCTGCAGGGCCCCATCAGCAAGCGCGCGCGCTTCAAGCGCATGCTCGACGGCCTCGAGGGCGTCACGCTGGTCGTGCTCGCCGGCGTCACGAACGTCGACACGGGCGGCATGGGGCGCGTCCAGGAGCTGCTGAGCCTCGAGGGCGTGGACGTCTTCCTCGCGCGCGTGCCGCTCGGCGTGCTCGAGAGCGTGCGCCCGAAGCTCTCGCTCGGGCTCGCCGGCAGGCTCGTGTCGTTTACCGCCCCCGGCGAGTGCCCGTCGTGTGGTCCGGTCTCGGTCGTCGTCGACCGCGAAGGGCTCGCGCAGCTCTCGCTGCACAAGGCGCTGCCCTGCCCACGCTGTGAGCGCCGCGTGCCGCTCGACGACATCGTGGACACGGCGCTCGGCGTCAGCTCGCTGTTCGCGCGCCTCGTCCCGGGCGACGTCACGCGCTACCTGGCGGCGCGACCGGGCAGCTCGCTCGCGGGGATCGCCGCCGCCGACGTCCGCACGGGCTCGCAGAGCGGCGAATACTCCCGCGAGCAGAAGTACGAGGTCATCCGCAAGCTCGGCGTCGGCGGCATGGCGGAGGTCTACCTGGCGCGGCAGCGAGGTCCGCAGGGCTTCGTGAAGCGGGTCGCGCTCAAGACCGTCATCGGCACGCTCGCGCGCAACAAGCAGTTCATCGACATGTTCCTGCAGGAGGCGCGCGTCGCGGCGGCCATCACCCACCCGAACGTCGTGCAGATCTTCGACCTCGGGCAGGACGCCGGCCGCTACTTCATCGCCATGGAGTACGTGCGCGGCTGGGACCTGCGCACCGTGCTGACGGCGGCCAAGCGCCAGGGCACGGCGATGCCCATCGAGCTCGCCTGTCGGGTCGCCGCCGACGCGGCCGCGGGGCTGCACGCCGCGCACACCTGCACCGACGAGGAGGGCCGCTCGCTCAACATCGTCCACCGCGACGTCTCGCCGCACAACGTGCTGCTGTCCGACGAGGGCGCCGTGAAGATCACCGACTTCGGCGTCTCCAAGGTGCAGGGCAGCTTGTTCGAGACGCGCACCGGGCAGATCAAGGGCAAGGTCCTCTACATGGCGCCGGAGCAGGTGGACCCGAAGCACGGGCCCATCACCGCCAGCACCGACGTGTTCGCGCTCGGGCTCTTGCTGCACGAGATGCTGGCCGGCTTCGCGATCTTCCGGCGCGACACCGAGCTCGACTCCATCGGCGCCGTCCTGAACAGTGAGATCCCACGCCTCACCGACCTGCGCGACGACCTGCCCGCGGTCATCGATGACGTCGTGCAGCGCGCGCTCCAGCGGGAGCAGAGCGCGCGCTACCCGAGCGCGCAGGCGTTCCACCTGGCGCTGCACCAGGCGTTGATGACGCTGTCACGCCCGGCCACGCCGACGCACCTGGCGCAGTGGCTGAAGGGCCTCGCGCACATGGCGGCGGAGGCGGGCGACATGGCCAAGCCCTCGGTGACGCCGACGGGGGAGATGACGGCGAGCGAGGGGACCATCGTCGAGAAGCGCCGCGCGATGATGATGGAGGATGAGTCGGGCCCGACGGTCATCCTCGATCGCGTGCTTGACGAGGACTGACGGCTCCGGTTCCACGAACGTCGGCCTTTGTGGCCCCCAGCCTGCCGCCTCGCGGACGTCCCCCCGCGAACCGGCTACGGCGACGACGCTGCGCTGCTCAGTCCGCGTTCTGCAGCGCGACCTCGAGGCTGTAGCGCGAGCGGGCGCCGCTGCTGAGCGAGAACACGCGGACGTAGAAGGTGCCGTCGAGCGGCAGGAGCGCGACCGCCTCTTCGACGTTCCCGATGCCGTCCGACACCGCCAGGATGTCGCTGCCGTCGGGCGCGAGGATCATGACGTCGAGGTCACCGTCGGCGTGGATGAACGAGGCGCGCGCGCGCAGCTCCTTGCCGGCGGTGCCCTCGAAGGTGAACCAGTCCTGGTCGGAGCCGCAGATGGTCAGGCCGCTCTCGGCGGCGGGCGCGGCGCCGGCCTCGCTGAGGAGGTCGTTGGGCTCGAGCTCGTCGGGCGCGCAGGAGATCTGGTTCTCGCGGAAGAGGTCGAGCGTGTAGCTGCCCTGCGCGTTGAAGCGCGGCTCGACGACGAGCCAGACCGTCTCGTCGCCCGCCGCGGCGTAGGTGATGGTCTCGCCGCCGGCGCTGTTCGGCGAGGTGCGCACGACGCTGCCGTCCGCCTGCAAGACGCGCATCTCGAGATCGAGGTCGGCGGTCTCGAACGAGGCCACCGCCACCAGCTTCTCGAAGTCGAGCAGCGGCACCTCGAACACGTCGACGTCAGCGCTGCACAGCGTCCGCTCGGCGCCGAGCAGCGAGGTCTCGGCCGGGACGAGCACGGCGCTCTCCGTGTCGTCGTCGGGCTCGAGGGCGTCGGGCGCGCAGGCGAGCTCGGGCAGGCGCGTCAAGCTGAGCTGCCAGGCGCCGTCGGAGGGGCCGAAGGGGCGCAGGTTCACGACGACGGTGCGGTCGGAGAAGCTGCGGTAGCGCAGGCGCTCGGGCGCGTGGATGCCGGCCGAGCTCGCCAGCAGCGCCCCGGTGGCGGCGTCGAGCAGCACCAGATCGAAGTCGGTGCCGGCCTCGTTGAACGAGAGCGTGGCGTCGAGCCCTTCGCCGGCCGCGAGCTCCACGCTCAGGAAGTCCTCGTCGCCCGGACAGAGGGAGCCGACCAACGTCGCGCCGGTCGGGACCTGCGCCGCGGGGGTGGCCGTCGCCAAGCTGTTGTTTCCGGCCGATCCCTCGAAGGGGTCCGGCTGACAGGGCGTGCCGGAGAGGATCGTCAGCTCCATGTCGTAGGGGGTCGCGCCCGCGAGCGCGTTCACCCGCACGAACACGGTCTCGTCGACGGGCGCGACGTAGGAGATCGTGCCGTTGCCGAAGGGTGGGGCGCGGGCGAAGCGCAGGCTCGTCTCGCCCTCGCTGTCGAGCAGCCAGACGGTGGCGCGCGCCTGGGTCTCGGTGCTGAAGATGCGCACGATGAGGTTGTCGCCGGCCGTGAGCGCCAGCGCGAACACGTCGTCGTCGTCGTGGCAGAGCTGCAGATCGTCGACGAGCAGCGGGACGCCGTCGTTCGTGACGTCGTCCATGTGCTCGGCGGTGACCGGCGTGTCGGCGTTCTCGAAGCGGTCGTCGATGCACTCGCCGCCGGGCTGCTCGCAGACGCCCGTGGCGCGGTTACAGATCTCGGACAGCTCGCAGTCGAAGTCGGTCTCGCAGGGCGGCGGCGGCACCTGGCACAAGGCCGTGCGCGCGTCGCAGATGAGCGGCGAATCGCAGTCGTCGTCGGTGTAGCAGAGGTCCTCGGACTGACAGTCGCCCGAGCGCAGGTTGCAGATGAGGCCGGGCCCGCAGTCGTCTTGCGTGATGCACTGCACGCAGCGACAGGACGCGTCGCAGCGGTTGCCGACGCCGCAGTCCTCCTCCTCGGAGTCCACGCTGCACTCGTTCTGGCAGGGCAGCTGGCAGCGGCCGGAGAACGTCTCGCAGACCTCGCCCGGGTCGCAGGCGAGCTCGGGGTAGTGCTCCGCGAGCGTGCAGGGCGCCTCCTCGATGCACAAAAACGAGTTGCGGTCGCAGGCCTGGCCGATGGGGCAGTGGCTGCGGTTCGAGCACTGCCGCCCGGCGGCGATCTCGCGGCACTTGCCGAGCGAGCAGAAGAAACCCGGGTCGCAGTCGTCGCCCGTGACGCACTCTTCGGCGAAGCCGGGGCGCAGCTCGCAGACCTGCGAGGGGAACACGCAGCGCCAGGCGACGCTCGGGCAGTCCTCGTCGGCCTCGCACTTGTCGAACTGGACGCAGCGGCCCTCGACGCAGCGCTCGTCGGACAGGCAGCCCACGCCGTCGAGGTCGCACTCGGCGGGCGGCAGCGGCAGCGCCGTCGTCGAGCAATCGCACGCGCCGAAGAGCCCGAAGGCAAGCGAGAGGACCAGAGCCAGGCGGGACCACGACGTCATCGGCATTCGCTCGCTCGGCTCAGCCCCCGAAGGGGCGCTCGAAGGGCTCGGTCTGGTTGATCACGTTCAGCGTCGGCATGCCGCCGATGGGCTGCTGTTCCGTCGGCACGACGTCGGACCACTGGACCTCGACCGCGCGCCAGAGGATCTCGTCGTCCTCGAACGAGTGCGTGAACTCACCGACGAGCTGCCCGTAGGCATAGATGCGCAGCGTCGCGATCGTGAACGCGTCACCGTCGGTCTGCTTGTTCCAGTAGTGCGCCAGCACCTGCCAGCGCGAGCCGGGCAGCGGCGCCTCGATGTTGGTGTTCTCCGGGCCGTAGCCCTCGTCATCGTCGACGTCGAGGCGCGGGTTGGCCGGCAGGGGCTCGAACCACTCGGGCTCGCGGTTCGAGAAGTAGCAGTCGCCCTCGTGCGTGAACACGCTGCCGCCCTCGTTCAGGAGGTGCAGGTCGAGGTCGCCGCGCGCGTGGTCCCACACGAGCTGCACGTGCAGCGCGTCCGTCGGGATGACGTCGACGCGCACGCAGGCGTCGTTGCACGAGCGGATGTCGTCGCTGTCGGTGACCTCGAGGCAGACCTGGTAGGTGCCGGCGATGTCGACGGTGAGCTCGGTCTGCGCGGCGCTCGGGGCCGTCAGCACCGCCGTCGAGCCGACGGGGCGCTGGGTCAGCGTCCAGGTGTAGCCGCCGATGTCGACGTCCTGCGTGTCGGTGTAGCTGCCGCCGCCGTAAAAGCGCAGCGTGTCGAGGGGCTCGATGTCCTCGGGGTCCTCGAGCAGCTCGGCGACGGCGACCGGGCACTCGCTGCCCGTGCCGCTGACGCAGACGCGCACCTCGGGCTGGTCGGGATCGTTCGAGCGCAGCACGAGCTCGCCCTCGTGCGTGAGCGTGTCTTGCGGCGCGAAGGTGAGCGTGACGGTGACGCTCTGCCCGGGCGCGATGGCGAACCCCGGCGGCACGCCGCCCTGGACGCTGATCGAGGTGTCGCCCTCGACGGCGGGCTCGAACACGGCCTCGTCGATGATGAGGTCGCGCACGCCCGTGTTCGTGATCTCGACCGAGCCGAAGGCGACGTCGAACTGCCCGATGCGCGCGAACTCGATGCACTCGGGCAGCACGACGATGTCGGGCAGGCCGAGGTCCACCGCCTCGATGGTGATGGGCACCTCGACGTTCGGCTCCGGCAGCGCGCGCTCCTCGGCTTCGATGAACAGCGACGTCGAGAGCGTGGACACGAGCGCGGGGCGCACCATGACGAGCGCCTCGCCGCTGCCTCCCGCGAGCACCTCCGCGGGCCACTCGATGAGGCGGAAGGCGGGGTCGTGGTTCTCGTCCAGGAAGACGTCGTTCACGGTCAGCGCGACGTTGCTCGGGTTCGACAGCGTCACGCGAATCAGCGTGTCCTGCGCGACGCCGGCGCCGGTGATGTCGACCTCCTCGGGGGTGACGAACAACGACGGCTGTAGCCCGATGAGGCCCTCGTCACAGAATTCACACGCGCTCGCCATCACGACGAGGAGCAGGGTCAGCGCCAGCCGCGGCAGGCGGCGGATCGGGGACGTCCCGAGCGCGATGTACATGCGAGCCTCACGGGCAGGAGATACGACAGCGAGTGTACCCGGCATGCCCGCGGGCACAACGCCGTCCGTACGGCTGCCAGGCGCGCGTCCGGCGCCGTTCGGTCGACTGTCAAGGACAAGGCCTGTAACGGGGGTGCGCTCGCGCCTCGATTGTGATCTGGTCAGCCTCATGGATCTCGCCCAGCTCTTGAGCCCTGCGCAACTCGAAGCGGCCACCTGCGTCGAGGCGCCGGTCTGCATCCTCGCCGGGGCGGGCAGCGGCAAGACCCGCGTGATCACGCATCGCATCGCGTACCTCGTGAAGGAGAAGCGGGAGCGTCCGTGGACGATCCTCG
>CAYLZW010000041.1:0-28799 GCA_964388085.1 uncultured Myxococcales bacterium
GCTACATCGCCCCCGAGGCGCTGCTCGGACGCGCCGTCGACCAGCGCGCCGACGTGTACGCGCTCGGGGTCGTCGCCTACATGATGCTCGCCGGCCGCTCGCCGTTTTCGCACGCCGACAAGCGCGAGGTGCTGCGCCGGCAGCTCTCGGCGCGCTGCCTCGACGTCACGCAAGACGTCCCCGACGTGCCGGCCGTGCTCGCCGAGCTGGTGCGCCGCTGCACCGAGCACGACCCCGACGACCGCTTCGAGGACTGCGGCGCCATCCTCGACCTGCTGGACGGACGGCGCTCCGAGCGCAAGAGCGACGGAAACCTCAGCGTCGATCTCGAGCTGCGCTTCCCCCCGTCCGAGAAGGAGCGCGTGGACGCGCTGCTCGCGCGCCTGCGACAGGACCTCGAGCAGGCGGTCCCCGACGCGCGCCTGCAGGTGCGTGAGCCGGCGTAGCGCACGCTCCCGCGCCGCCCGGCGAAGGTGTCTCGGGCGCCGTTGTCGCCCTCGTGCGAACCCGATAGCAAGAGCGCATGGTGGAGCTCCGCGCAAGCCGGCTGCAGCGCCGCGTCGACACTCGCGTCGCCAGGACCACGTGCAACCGAGACTGTCCGGACGCGTGCGGCATCCTCGCGGACGTCGAGCGCCACCCCGAGGGAGAGCGCGTGGTGCGTCTTCGGGGAGACCCCGCGCACCCGGTCACGCAGGGCTTCCTCTGTTACCGCACGAGCCACTTCCTCGAGCGCCAGTACGCGCCCGAGCGCTTGACCTCGCCGCTCCTGCGCAAAGGCGGCGCGCTCGTCGAGGTCGGCTGGCAAGAGGCGCTCGACTTCGCGGCCGCGCGCTTGCTCGCCATCCGCGCCGAGTCGGGCCCGTCGTCGATCTTTCATTATCGCAGCGGCGGATCGCTCGGGTACGTCAAGCACGTCGTCGACCTCTTCTTCGAGCGCTTCGGGCCCTGCGCGCGGAAGTCGGGCGATATCTGCAACGGCGCCGCCGAGGACGCCCAGCTCGAGGACTTCGGCGACCACGAGAGCAACGACCTGTTCGACCTCGAGAACGCACGCTCGATCGTGCTCTGGGGCAAGAACGTCTACACCTCGAGCCCGCACACGATCCCGGTGTTGAAGCGCGCGAAGCAGCGAGGGGCGACGCTCACGCTCATCGACCCCGTGCACCACAAGACCGCGCGCCTGTGCGATCGCTACATCCAGTCTCGCCCGGGCGGCGACCTGTCGTTGGCCCTCGCGGTCTCCCGTCTCCTCGTCGACGAGCAGCGCCTGCACCCGGACGCGTCCTCCTGGTGCGACGGGCTCGACGACTGGCAGCGCCTCGTCACGCGACGATCGCTGCACGAGCACGCCGCCCTTGCGGGCGTCACCCTCGACGAGGTCCGGCACCTGGCGGACGCGCTCACCGCCTCGGCGCCCTGTACCATCCTGGTCGGCTGGGGCCTCGGGCGGCGCGCGAACGGCGGCACCACCGTGCGCGCCATCGACGCGCTCGGCGTCGTCACCGGCAACATCGGCGCGCCGGGAGCGGGCGTCTCGTTCTATTTCGGTCGCCGCAAGGGCGGAGACTTCTCGTTCGGCGACAGCGGCAGCGTCGCTCCGCGCACCATCCCGGAGCCGCTGTTTGGTCGGGCGCTGCTCGAGGCGCGCGATCCCCCCGTGCGCGCCGTGTGGATCACCGCGGCCAACCCGGTCGCCATGCTGCCGGACTCCGAGACGAACGCCCGCGCGCTCGACGAGACCGAGCTGGTGGTCGTGGTCGACTCCTGGCTGAGCGACACCGCTCGACACGCTACCCTCGTGCTGCCGACCACCACGCTCCTCGAGGAGGACGACGTGCTCGGCGCCTACGGGCATCACTATGTCGGCGTGGCGCGTCCCGTCGTGCGGCCGCCGGAGGGCGCGCGCTCGGATCTCGAGATCCTGCAGGCCATCGCGGCGCGCACCGGCCTCGCGGAGGTGCTGCACGGCGACGCGCGCGAGTGGCAGCGTCGCATCACCGCGCCGAAGCTCGCTCCGGCGGGGCTGTCGCTCGACGACATGGAGCAAGGCGCCGTGCGCTCTCCGGCCTGCGCGACGATCGCGTTCGAGGGGCGCCGCTTCGCGACCACGAACGGGAAGGCGCGTTTGCTCGGCGCTCTTGATCTCCGCGCGCTCGCGGACCGACACGACGAAGTGTTGGCGCTCGACGTGAACGAGTGGCCGCTCGAGCTGATGTCCACGTCGACCCCCGACTCACAGTGCTCGCAGTGGGTGCGGGAGCCGGACGCTCCTCTCGAGGCGACGCTGCACCCGGACGCCGCCGCCGGTGTCCCGAACGGCGCGCTCGCGCGGCTCGAGAGCCCGCTGTCGTCGCTGCTCGTGCGCGTGCGCTACGACGACAAGCAGCGCCTCGATCTCGTGCGCGTGCCGAAGGGGGGCTCGCTCGCCAAAGGTCGCTGCGCGAACGTGCTCGTCGCCGGGCGCCTCACCGACCGGGGCGGCGGCACGGCCATCTATGACCAACGCGTGCGCCTCGTGCCCCTCGACGAAGGGCCGGCGGGCGACGGCGAGACAAGCGACCCGGAGAGGTGATGACGTGAGGAAGGCTGTGACCGGCGGGTGCCTTGGCGCTCTGATGACGCTGTCCCTCGGCTGCGATCTCGACACGCTCATCGGCACCGGCGCACCCGACGCCGGCGTGGTTGGAGATGGTGGCGCACAAGCTCTCGACGACGCCGGCCCGGGCGGGCAGGCTTGCGCGGCGCTCTCGAGCCCGGGCCCGGCGGACAAGGCGCGCGTGGTCGTGACGGGGCACTCCACCAAGGGCATCGGCGGCGTCGACGAGGTCCACTTCCTGCGCACGGCGTCCCTCGACGAGGCCGGCTTCACGGACGTCGGGGAGACGCTCGATCTCGACTTTTCTCCCGTGCGCATCGAGATCGTGCCGTCCGGCGCCTTCGCCATCGTGCTCGGCGACGAGGGGGCGCTCGCCAGCGTCGCCATCGGCGGCGACGGGACGCTCACGCTCGTCGACCAGGTGGAGCTCGGCCTCTTCGGCATGAACGACCTGCGCCTGTCCGCGGACGGCGACGAAGCGTTCGCCATGGCGGCGGACGTGACGGAGGAGACGGCGGGGATCAGCGTCGTCAAGATCGCCTGTGACGGGACGCTGGCCATCGCTGACGATGGCTTCTTCGGCCTGCGCCTCGCGCGCTCCCTGGCGTTTTTGCCCGGCGAGGAGCGCGCGGTGCTGCTCGGTGGCCAGGCGGCCTTCGAGCCCGTCGACGATGACGACGTGCGCTTGCTCGCGCGCGCGGGCGACGGCTTCGAACAGATCGGCGCCTTCGATCTCTACGGCGACTTCGTCGACACCTTGCGCATCGCCGTCTCTCCGGACGGCAGCACGCTGATCATCCCGAACGGCTCGCCCCTCTCCGCCGAGACGCACCAGGCGCTCATCGCCGACATCGAGGGCGACGTCATCCGCGTGTCCCACCGCGTCACCGGGCTCGAGGACGCGCGCGAGGCGCTCTTCTCACCGGATGGACAGACCGCGCTCGTGACGCTGTTCGGCAGAAACCGCGTCGTCGTGTTGGCGGACGCCGGCAGCGGGCTCGAGGCCGTCGACGAGATCACCGGCATCGGCCTGGCGGAGCAGATGGCGCTCGTCGCGCGCGGCAGCCTCTCGGGCACGGTGCTCGTCAGCAGCGTCGACACCGACGGCACGGCGAACGTCGCCCGGCTGCGGATTATCGCCAAGGGCGAGGTCACAGACCTTGGGCAGCTCGACCTGCCCGAGGGGTTCGAGTACCTGCCGCGCGCGTTGGCGGTTCAGCCCTGATCGATGCTCAAGCCAGCGCCGGCTCTCGACGCTGGCGCAGCACCTGACGCATGGAGGCCACGTGCGCGAACAGCGCGAGCGGCACCACGAACGTCAGCAGCCACAGGAAGGGTGTCGTCGCCAGGACAGGCACCGCCGCCGTGCTGAGCACGAGCAGCGCTTCGCCGAGCACGACGGCGAGCAACACGAGCCCGAGGCCGTGCAGCGCGAGCACCCAGCGATCCGAGAGCGCGCGGTCGCGATAGACGAGCCAGGCCACGAGCGGCGCGAGCGCCCCCGTGATGAGATCGAGGCTCATGCCAAAGGCGGCGACGCGGTAGGGCAGATGCCCCTCGGCGGCCAAGCGCCACAAGCACAGCGCGAGAGGGACGCGGAAGCCTTGGAAGCCGACCAGCCACCCGCCCGAGCTGCGATCGAGCGCCGGGGCGAGCGAGCGAGAGAGCGCCGCGGCCAGCGCGGCGAGGACGCCGGCGGCGGTGAGCGCCCACAGCGCGCGCTCGTCGAGGAAGGTGCCGCTCGGCGCATAAGCCGATGGGATCGACAGCCACGCCGCGAGCGTGACGCCGACGCTGAGGCCGGTCGCCGGGCGTACGCGCGCGACATGCGCGAGCCAGACGAGCAGCGCGGCGAAGAGGGCGACGGCGATGACGGCGAAGGACTGCGCGCAGAAGCTCGAAGGCATCCGAGCGCGTAACGACGACGACATCGGCCCGCTGGTCGAGTGAGCGGCGCCGCCTGGTGCTCCCTCACCGCTCGCGCCGCACGATGGCGCCGTCGAGCAGCCGCTCACGGCCATCGCGCCGCACGTCGCTCCTCGCGAAGCCGGCGCGCGCGGCCGATGAGCTCCTCCCCGATGAAGCCATGCGGGCGCCGGAGCGGAGCGGACGAGCAGCGGAGCATCCCCGCGTCACCCTCGCGGCCGCTCTCGGACCACGTCCTCGGGGACCTTGTCTTCGCGTAAGCCGAGGAAGGACGGGTGACGCACGTGTCCGGCCCGCGTCCACTCGGTGAGCTCGATCTCGGCGACGAGGCGCGGCGTCGCCCAGCGCGCGTCCTTGAGCCCGGGCGCCGTCGGCTTCTCTTCGAGCGGTGGGGTGCTGCGCTCGAGCCGCCCGAGCCGTTCGCGCAGCTCTCGGCGCTCCTCGCGCGAGAATCCGGTGCCGACGCGGCCCGCGTAGCGCAGGTGGCCGTCGTCGTCATAGACGCCCAGCACCAGGGCGCCGAGGTGATCGCGCGCGTTGGTCGGCGGTGTCCAGCCGACGACGATGAGCTCCTGCCGCGCCGTACACTTGGTCTTCTGCCAGGTGCCGTCGCGCCGCCCTCGGTACTGCGCGTGCCGGCGCTTCGAGACGACGCCCTCGGCTCCCGACTGGCAGGCGGCCTCGAACACCCGATCGCCACGGCCGATGACGTGATCGAGGTAGCGCAGCCGAGAGGCGGAGGGCGCCGCGGACAAGAGCTCCGCGAGCGCGCGCTTGCGCTCCTCGAGCGGCGCGCCCGTGAGATCCCAGCCGTCGAGCCACAGCAGGTCGAAGGCCAGCAACACGATGTCGTGCTCGCCGCCGTGGTGGATCCCGTGCACGAGCCGCTCGAAGGAGGTGCGCCCGTCGGCGTCGAAGACGACCGCCTCACCGTCGATGAGGGCCCTCCTGCCGAGCGCGCGCGCGTCGCCCGCGAGAGACGGCAGCTTCCCCGTCCAGCTCTTCTGGTTGCGGCTCCACAGCGCCGTGTCGTCGCCGTCGACGACGACGAGCACGCGATAGCCGTCGACCTTCAGCTCGTGCAGCCAGTCGTCTCCGCGCGGCACCGCTTTGACGAGGGTCGCGAGCTGCGGGGGCAGGTACTGCGGGCGTCCGGGAGCTGCCCGCGCGCCGGTCGCAGGTGGCCGCGACAGGCGAGCGGGCTTACGCGACATAGATCGTCTTCACGTTGACGAGCTCGCGGATGCCGAACGATGACAGCTCTCGGCCGTGCCCGGACGCCTTGGTGCCGCCGAAGGGGAGGCGCGGGTCCGAGTGCACGAGCGCGTTCACGAAGACGCTGCCCGCGTCGATCCCCGCGCGCGCAAAGCGCTCTCCACGCGCGCGATCCTCGGTGAACACGGCGGCGCCGAGACCGTAGTCGCTGTCGTTGGCGATGCGCAGCGCATCGTCCTCGTCCCGGGCGCGGATGAGCGCCGCCACCGGACCGAAGACCTCGTCGTCGTAGACCGGCATGCCCGGCGCGACATGGCGCAAGACCGTGGGCGGATACCAGGCGCCGGCGAGGTCAGGCACGGCGCCACCGAGCAGCACCTCGGCCCCCTGGTCGACGCTGCGCTCCACCTGCTCGTGCAGCTTGTCGCGCAGATCCACGCGCGCGAGCGGCCCCACATCGGTCTCCTCGTCGAGCGGGTCGCCGACGCGCGCGAGCGCCATGCGCGCAACGAAGAGCTCTTCGAAGTCATCGTAGACGTCGTCCACGGCGATGAAGCGCTTGGCCGCGATGCAGCTCTGGCCGCTGTTGACGAGGCGGCTCTTCACGCAGACCTCCACCGCGCTCTCGAGATCGGCGTCGGCCAGCACGACGTAGGGGTCGCTGCCGCCGAGCTCGAGCACGCACTTCTTCAGCGCGTGTCCGGCGCGTGCGGCGACCGCTCGGCCGGCCGCGGCGCTGCCGGTCAAGCTCACGGCGACCACACGCGGATCGTCGATGAGGTCCTGCGCGCGCTCATGGTCGAGGAACAGGCTCTGCAGCGCGCTGCTCGGGAAGTCGGCGTCGTGCAGGATCTCCTCGATGGCGAGCGCACAACCCGGCACATTCGACGCGTGCTTCAGCACGGCGACGTTGCCCGCGACGAGCGTCGGGGCGGCGAAGCGGAACACCTGCCAGAAGGGAAAGTTCCACGGCATGATCGCCAGCACGACGCCGAGCGGCTCGAAGCTGACGTAGCTCTTGAGCGCGTCCGTCTGGATCGGCATCTGCGCGAGGAAGTGCTCGGCGTAGTCCGCGTAGTAGAGGCACACCCAAGCGCACTTCTCGATCTCGGCGCGTCCTTGCACGACGGGCTTGCCCATCTCTCGCGCCATGAGCTCAGCCAGCTCCTGGGCTCGCTCCTCGAGGATGTCGGCCGCGGCGTGTAGCGCTCGGGTCCGCTCGCGCAGCGGCGTCCGGCGCCACTCGAGGAACGTCTGCTGCGCCCGCTCGAGCCGGCGCGAGATCTCGTCGTCGTTCATCCCGCGGTGCGCCTCGAGGGCCTGCCCCGTGGCGGGGTTCATCGACTGCATCGCGCCTCCGCGTCAGATCGCCTCAGCTGCGCCGGGGCGCAGGCATGAGACGAGGGTCTACGGCGAGGGCACGCAAGCAGCGCACCAAGACGCCTTCGTGCGCGTCCAGCGAGCACAGGACGAGAAGAGCCGCCTACGAGGGCGGCTCTCTTCTCGGCAGGAGTGTGCGCGCGGCAGCACGCCTCACCGGCGCGCTCGTCGTCAGCTGCCGGACGGGCGCATCTCGACGGCGACGGCGGCGATCTGCACCTCCACCTTCTCGCCGACGATCTTCTGGGCCTCGCCACCCTCGGCTTCGACCCGATCGTCCTCGAGGTGTTGCGCCTCCGACTCCGACAGCGTGGTGACCTTGAGATCACCCTCGACGACGGCCTCCTGCCCGACGGAGCTCCGCGGCATGAAGAAGCGGTAGCCCTTCGAGGTGATGCGGATGGTCTTGGCCGCCGCGGCATGCGTCGGGTCGTGGGGCCGGAGCACGAACCAGCAGCCCTTCTTGGCGCAGACCTGGTCCACGGTGCCGGTGACCTTCACGCTCTTGCCGTCGAGGACCTTCGCCTCTTCCAGCGCGGCGACGACGCTCAACGAGGCCGCCTGGGTCAGCGCCTCGCCGCGGCGCACGACGCCGTCGGCGTCCACCTGATCGCGGTCGGAGGGTGACTCGCCCTTGCCCGGCGCCACCGCGGCGGTGGCCGGCTGGGACGACGCTGCGGGCTCGCTGGCGGCGGGCGCGGCGCCGGTGGGAGCGACCTCCGCGGGGGTGTCTTCTTTCGTGCAGGCGAACGCGAGCGGCAGGACGACGACGCTGACGAGGGACAGGACTGACCGGCGCATGGGAGACCTCGCGGTGATGCTGCCCGAGCTATAGCGGATGGGCGCCGAGAGAAAAGTGCCTGCCGGGCCGGCCTCAACCGGGTGGCGTGAGGCCGATGCGGCGCAGCGCCTCTTCCTGCCCCTCGTGGTTCAGCTCCCAGTACTTGAGGCGATCGCTACCCTTCAGCTCGGCCTTCATGCCGTCGCTGCGCTCCATGCGGATCAGGCGGTGTGGCCACGCGCTCTCGACGTAGTAGGTGCGCACGAGCCCGTCGCTCGAGGTGGCCTTGCGCACCTCGACGTCGAAGGTGCCGGCCGGCACCGTCACCGTCGTCGTGCTCGGCGCCACCTCGAGCGTGACACGGCTCCAGGCGAGCGGCTCATGCGCGAGTCGCGCGGTCAGCAGCGAGGGCAAAAACGGCAGCTCTTGCTTGGTGCCGCGCTCGAGCCGCGGCGCCGCGAGCCCACGCGCCCAGAACAGCAGCGCGTCCTCGCTGAGCCCGCCCTCCGGGTAGGCGAGGTTCTTCGCGACGTCCGCCTCGCCATCGAAGTAGCTGTGCGAGACCTCGCGCACGCTGTCGTCGTCGAAGAGCAGCTGATGCCAGACGTGGCCGCACCACTCCTGGCTCGAGAAGGACACCTTCGACGGCGATCCCGCCGGTCGCGTCGCCCTCGGCGCCAACCACACGAAGGTGCTCGACATGGTGTTGTAGTCGTAGATGCCGGTCTGGAAGTCGAGCACGAGGTTCAGCTTCATGACGGGCACCTCGTCGGCCTTCGGGTGCCGGCCGGGATCGGCCTTGACGCGGGCGCTGTCCGAGAACGTCTCGGTGACGAAGATCGTGACGGCGCTGCCGCGGCGCAGCTCGCCGTAGCGCGGGAACACGAGGTCGTAGGAGGCGAGCTCGGCCTTGCCGTCGCCCCAGTGGGCCCAGAACTGTCCGTCGTAGCGCGGCGGGGGCGGCTTCGCGGCGTCCGCCGTGCACGCGAGCAGCGAGGTGCAGAGCAGCGCGGAGAGCGGCAGGTTTCGGAGCAGGCGGTTCATGCTGGTTCCTACACGGAGAGGGCGACGGGCGGCGCGCGAGCGTTACGGATCCTGCGGCGCGGCGTCGAGCCCCGCGAGCAGGCGCGAACGCTCCTCGCCCACTAGGTGCGCGTCCAGCAGCGGATAGGCAAAGCGCACCTCGCGCAGATCGTGGTGCTCGAGGACGCGCCGCAACAGCAGGAAGGTGTCGAGGGCCAGCACCATGGCCCGGCGCGTCAGCGGCTCGAGCGCTTGCAGCTCGAGGAGGGCGCGCTCGTTCTTCTTGAGCATGCGCTCGAGGATCACGTGATCGCCCTCGAGCTGCCGCGGCAGTTGGTCTTGCGGGTCACCGTGGAGCTCGTGCAAGCGCGCCACCACCGGAAAGACCTCGCGGTCCTCGTAGCGGAGGTGCTGCTCCAGCAGATCGCGGAAGCTCTCGAAGGCGCGCGCCGCCGCCTCGAGCTCGAGCGCCGTCACGTGCTCGAGGAACACCAGGAAGCGCTCGTCGAGGAGCGCGTGCACGCGCAGGTTCGTCTCGAGCAGCGTGCTCGAACCTTCCGTGGATGGAGCCATGGCCGCCTCGCTGTGAACGGAGTAGAGGCCCAGCATGACGCCACGGCGCCGGCTCGTCATCACGCTCTCGCTCCTCATCGGCACGGTGCTGTCGAGCCTCGATGTCACCGTGGTGGGCACCGCCATGCCCACCATCGTCGCGGAGCTCGGCGGTCTGCACCTGTACGGCTGGGTGTTCGCCGGCTACCTGCTGACGTCGACGACCACCACGCCGCTGTATGGCAAGCTGGCCGATCGCATTGGGCGAAAACGCGCGTTCGCCATCGCCATCTCGATCTTCCTCGTCGGCAGCTACTTCTGCGGGCGGGCCGAGAGCATGGAGGCGCTGGTGCTCGCGCGCCTCGTGAAGGGCCTCGGGGGCGGCGGTCTCGTCCCCATCACCATGACCGTGTTCGGCGACCTCTACCCGCCGGAGCAGCGCTCGCGCGTGCAAGGGGTCGTCGCGCTCGTGTGGGGGCTCAGCTCCGTCGTCGGGCCGGCGCTCGGGGCGTTGATCCTCTCGCTGACCACCTGGCCGTGGATCTTCTATCTGAACCTCCCCGTGGGCGGGCTCGCGGTGCTGGCGCTGTGGCTCACGCTCGACGAGAAGGTCGAGCGCTCGGGCCGCGCCATCGACGTGGGCGGCGCCGTGCTGCTGACCCTCGGCGTCGCCTCGCTCCTGCTCGGCATCCAGATGCTGGAAGGGCAGCACGCGCTGCTCTGTTTCGCCTTCTTCGCCGGCGCGCTGCTCTGTACGGCGCTCTTCATCGTCGTCGAGCGCCGCGCCGCCGATCCCATCATCCCGCTCGGCTTCCTCACCGATCCGCCCATTCGCACCGGGGCGTTCGCGTGCGTGTTCATCTCCGGCGTGCTGTTCTCCGTCATCGCCTACTCGCCCCTCGTCGTGCGCGGGGTACACGGCCGCGGCGCGCTCGCGGTCGGAGCCGCCTTCATCCCCATGTCGTTCGCCTGGACGACGGGCTCGTTCCTCGGCGGCGCCGTCATCAAGCGCCTCGGTTATCGCAGCGCCGTGCGCGCGGGCGGCGCGTGCACGCTGCTCGGCTCCACCGCCTTCGCGTTCACGCCGCTGTCGTCGATGTTCTGGCTGATGATCCCGGCGTCCGCGCTCACCGGCGTCGGCTTCGGGCTCACCTTCCCGTCGCTCAACATCGTCGTGCAGGAGCGCGTAGGCTGGGCGCAGCGCGGCGTCGTCACGGCGCTGCTGCAGTTCTCGCGCAGCATCGGCGGCGCCGTCTGGGTGGCGGCGCTCGGCCTGCTCATGATCTCGCGTCTGGCCGCGGGCTTCGACGGTGACGTCGACAAAGACACGCTCAGCCTGGTGCTCGATCCCGCGCAATGGGACGCGCTCGAGCCGGCCTTCCGCGTGCGGGCGCGCGCCGCGCTCGAGGACGCGCTGCTGTGGACCTTCGGCGCCACGGCCCTCATCGGCGCCGTGGGCACCCTCGCGCTGTGGGCGTTCCCCGATGTCCGCCTTGGCGAAGAGCAGGGGCCTCAGCGCGCGGGCACGGCCGGGGGCGCGTCGCCCGAGGGCGCCATCGGACACTTGTAGTCGACGAGCGTGTCCCCCGGCGGATGCCAGCCGGTGATGAGCATCAGGCCGCCGACGCCCCCGCCGAACAGCCCCGCGGGCAAGGCCCAGAACCAACCCGTCCGCAGCACGTCGTCGCCGTCTTGCAGCGCGACGGCGTAGCGCGCCAGCAGCGCGGCGCCGAGGACGCCGACGAGCCCGCCGCCGACGAGGCGCCAGAGATCGGGCACGCTGTTGGTGACGACGAGCTCTCGCACGCTCCCGTCGCGCTCCTCGAGCGTGATGGCGGTCTGCGTGAAGGGGAGATCGTAGGTGTGGTCGAGCAGCAGCGTCGTCTGCGAGCCGCGTGCGTGCTGGCCCGCCACCGTGATCTGATCCACGCACGCGGGCAGACGGATCTTCGACGTCGGCGTCGTACACGACGCTGCAAGGATCACGACGAGGCCGAGCGCCGCGCACGCCCCGTGCAGTGCTGCCACATCACGGATCTGCGTAGGCAACGGTTCTCCCCTGTCTCGAGTGGCGGCACGACCGGTCGACGACTACATCTTCCTTGGGGCGACGCGAGTTTCTGGGTCCCGAACAATCCTCCCGTCGAGCCTCTCCGGCCAGGGCTCAGGGATTCGCGTCGCTCCAACTCTTACACCACATCAGACGAAGGCGGCGTCGCGCCGCGCCGAGCGCGTCTTCGGAAAGTGCACGCGTACGCCGGCGCCTCCGAGCGGCGACGCGACGACCTCGACGTCGCCGCCGTGTAGATCCGCGCAGGCGCGTACCGAGAACAAGCCGAGCCCCGTGCCCCGCTGCTTGGTCGTGAAGAAGGGCTCGAAGCTCCGTTCGCCCGCGCTGAGGCCGGGGCCGTCGTCGAAGACCTCCACGTAGACGTCGCCGTCGCGCTCGCCGTAGCGCACCTCGACGTGACCGTGGCCGTCCGTCGCCTCGCCGGCGTTGAGCACGAGGTTCATGATGACCTGCTGCAAGAGCGTGGCGTTCGCGTACACATCGTAGCGGTCCGGCCCGGAGGCGCTCAGCGACGCGCCGCGCACGTTGGTGTGGCGGCGCGCGATCTGGATCGCTTCTTTGACGACGCTGGCCAGGTTCACATCGCTGAAGCGGCCGGCGCCGCCCCGACCCATGCTGCTCTGTCGCCGCGACAGCTCCACGAGGCGATCGACCGCGTCCTTCATCTCGCCGAGTACGGCGCGTTTGCTGTCGTCGAGGAGCGGGTGCAGATCGTCCTGCAGCTCGCGCAGACCGGCGTGGAGCGGTACCAGCAGGTTGCCGAAGTCGTGCGCCACCGAGGAGGCGAGGAGGCCCGCCAACGCGCGCTGCTCGGCGAGGAGCAGCGCCTCCCGGGAGCGCCGGAGCTCGGCGGCGTCGCGCTCGGAGCGCCGCAGCAGCCAGTAGGCGCCGAGCAAGAGGGAGAACCCCGTCGCGACGACGAACGCGGTGCCCTTCAGGGCCTCGATGCGCGCGAGATCATCCACGTCCGGAGCGACGCGGAGCGCGATGTGGCCCGAGAGGCCGATGTAGGTCGCGGCCACGGCGACGTACGCCGCCGCCAGCCCAGCCGCTCGACTCAGCGCTCTGCTGCGCCCGACCATCGCACCCTCCCCCTGGCTACGTTGCCGATCGTCGCCGTCGTTACGGGCCCCTGATCTCGACGGCGGCGGCCGCCCAGTCCGCCGCGCCGCCAAGCGCGCCCTCCGCGTCGACGCTGGGCGTCAGCACCACCCGGTCCTGCACGGCGACGCTGGCGACAGCGTCTGCTTGTCCGGCGCTGGCCTCCTCGATCTCGACGAAGCCGTTCCCCGCTCCGTGCGACGCGCCGCGCGAGGCGACGGCGCTCACCACGCGGGACGAGTAGGCGAGCCCGCTCAGCGACACGCGATAGCTCGCGCTGTCGAGCGCCGGGTTCGACGCCGTGCAGGCGCCGCCCTGGCCGCTCGTGTTGGACGACGAGGACGCGCCGACGGGCGAGAGCGCGTCGACGTTCGTGTAGCGCAGCAGCACGAAGGCCGCGTTGCTGGTCTCGTACGACAGCGTGACGCTCACGGGGCCGTTGCCGGCCGGATTGCGCGCGGTCCAGATCTCGACGCCGCCGCCGCTGTTGCGGGACGAGCACTGCGCCTGCCGTCGCGTCCACGTCACGCCGAAGCCGCTCACCAGCGAAGCGGGCGCGTAGGGCGTGGTGGCGACGACGGCGACGAACAGCTCGTCGCCGGCGTTCTCGAGCGAGTCGCTGGTCGTGAAGCCGCTGGTCGGGCCGAGCACCTCCTCCGTCCAGACGCCGTCCCGAACCGGAGCATCGAGGGGGCCGGCGTCGACGACGCCCTCGCCCTCGCCTTCGCCCTCGCCTTCCCCCTCGCCTTCGCCTTCGCCTTCGCCTTCACCCTCGCCTTCGCCTTCACCAGCGTCGCTGCCGCCGTCACCGCCTGCATCGCTCGGCGCTCCCGCGTCGTCGCCGACGGTCACCGTGCCGGCGCAGTTGCACGACGTGCCCAGCGCGACGACGAGGAGGAGCGACATGGAGACGACGACGCGGCCCATGCGCGCCAGCATAGCGCCGCTCCCCCGCGCGCACCCGTCGGAAATCAGCGCTTGCGCGCCGCCCGAGCCCCTCCCCCCTCCACCTGCCTCGTTCGAGAGCGGCCCGGCGGTCGTTTCGCGTTCGCCGTCGTCCGCGCGGCGCCGGGACGCCCGTAGGTCCGTGTGCGACGAAGTAGCACCTTCACTCCCGCGCCGACCGATAACGAGCGCATGGCCTCGCTCGTCTTTCCCGCGCGCGTGCTCGCCGCCGGCGTCTCCGGACTGCTGCTGCCGCTGCTCCTCTCGATCGGCTGCGGTGAGCCAGAGGCCGCGGGAGGCGCCGTCATCCTGCTCAACCACGGCGATGGGGAACGCGTGCGGCGAAAGCGGCCCTTGCCCGACGAGCCCGCGGCGCCCGATGCGGGCACCCTGCCGAGCGACGACGCGGGGCCCCCACCGACGGAGGACGCCGGGCCGGATGAAGCGCCGGCGGGCAGCTACATCGGCGGACCGTGCGAGAGCGCCGACGACTGTGACTACGACGGCGCGGTGTGCGTGAGCGGCGGAGACTTCACGAGCGGCACCTGCACGCTGCCCTGCGAGCTGTTCTGTCCGGATCAGGAGGGCGCGCCCGTCACCTTCTGCGTCGAGAACGAAGAGCTGCCCGTCGAGGCGCAAGGGCTCGGCGACGGCGCCTGCGTCTCCCGCTGCGACTTCGGGCCGTTTCCCGGCACCGGCTGCCGCGACGGGTACGCGTGCGTCGAGCGCCATCGCGCGAACGAGCCGGACACGACGCAGTACGTCTGCTTGCCCGAGGGCGAGGACCCGGCGTTGCCGGACTGCATCCAGGAGCTCGGCTTCCTCGGCGTGTCGTTCACGCCGGTGACCATGGCGGACGACACGCCGAGCGGCGCGTCGGGCACGTGCCACGTCGAGGATCCCGTGCTGCTGCACCCGCCCATCCACGGCGTGAACCTCGTCTATTACAACGGCGATCCGACGCCCAACGTGCGCATGTCGTGTGAGGGCGCGAAGGCGCTCGTGCAGACCCTCGATGACGTGGCCGCCGAGGGCGTCGTCGAGGTGCGCCACATCGGCACCTATAACTGCCGCGTCATCGCCGGCACCAGCACGCTCTCGCAGCACTCCTTTGGCGACGCCATCGACCTCTACGGCTTCGAGTTCGACGACGGCAGCTACTACACGCTGGTGGACGATTGGGAGCACGAGACCACGAGCTTCGCGAGCCCTGGGGGCGAGTGGCTCTACACCGCCGCGCACCGCTGGTTCGACAGCTACTTGTGGAACATCATCCTGACGCCCAACTACAACGCGGCGCACGACAACCACTTCCACGTCGATCTGACGCCGTCGTCCCATTACATCGGCTGGGGGGATGGGCGTTACATCGGCCCCGCCCCGTACGTAGACTGAGGGCGCGCGCCCGCTGGCACCAAGGCGCACCGCGGCCTCTGATGGGAATTGCCTTCTTCGACCTCGACCGGACGCTGCTCGCGGTGAACTCCGCGAAGCTCTGGCTGCGGCGTGAGCTCAAGGAAGGGAACATTCAGCGCCTCGACGCCATGAAGGGCGCCGCCTGGGTCGCGCTGTACCACTTCGGTTACGGCGACATCGAGCAGGTCATCGATCGCGCGGTGGCGACGCTGAAGGACGTGCCGGAGGCGTCCATTCGGGAGCGCACGCTCCGCTTCTACGAGGAGGAGGTGCGCGCACAGCTGCGCCCTGGCGCCATGCGCGCGCTGGAAGAGCACCGCGGCGGCGGGCAGCGGCTGGTGTTGCTCACCAGCAGCTCGCAATATCTCTCGGAGGCCGTCAGCGAGGAGCTGCGCCTCGATGGCTACCTCTGCAACACCTTCGAGGTGGACGGCCGCGGTCTGTTCACCGGTCGCGCGCGCAGGCCGCTGTGCTTTGGGCGCGGCAAGGTCGATCACGCACGCAAGCTCGCCGAAGAGCTCGACGTGCCGCTCGCGGACTGCGCCTTTTACACGGACAGCTTCAGCGACCTGCCGATGCTCGAGGCCGTCGGCGAGCCGGTCGTCGTGCATCCGGACCCGCGCCTACGCCGGGAGGCCCGCCGGCGCGGCTGGCGCATCGCCGACTGGGATGTCTGAGCGCTCGCTCGCCGTCTATTGGGCGCGCTGGACGTCGAGAGACACCGTGCCGTCGTCGTCGCGCGCGATGTAGAGCTGCCAGGGGTTACAGCACACCTCGCAGTCCATGACGAGCGCGCCCGCCACGTCCGGCTCGAGCCAGACCTCGACCAGCTCGAAGCAGTAGGGGCACTGGACCGTGTGCTCATCTCCGATCACGTCGTCACCTCATGATCGAGCGCCGCCACCCACTCCACGTGCGAGGTGCGCGGGAAGGCGTCGATGGGCGTGAGCCAGCGCAGCGCGTAGCCGCGCTCGAGTGCGGCGCGCAGGTCACGGGCGCCGGTCGCCGGATCGCAGCTCACGAGCACCAGCCGACGGACGCTCAGCACGTCGAGGATGGAGCCGAAGCCGTCGATGCCGGTACGCGGCGGATCCGCGACGAGGACGTCGAAGGGGCCGCTATCGGCCAGCATGGCGTCGAGCGTGTTCTCGCCGACGCGCGCGCGCTGGGCGTCGATACGGGCGCCGAAGGGGGAGAGGTCGACGTTGCGCGCGAGCCAGTCCGAGGCCTGCGCGTCTCCCTCGACGGCGAGCACGCGCGAGCCACGCGCGGCGAGCGGCAGGGTGAGGTGTCCGGCGCCGGCGAACAGCTCGAGCACGCGCTCGGGTGCGCTCTCGTCGGAAGCGCCGCCCGCCGGCGCCGTGCCCTCGAGCACCAGGCGCGTGATGGTCCGCCCGCCGAACCTCGTCGCCTGGGTGAACGTCAAGGCGTCGGAGGCGTAGGGGCCACCTTCGCAGCCGGGCGCGACCTCGCCGTACAGCGTCGGATCGCCGAAGCGCGCCGACAGACGACCGCGCCCGGACATCACCAGGGAGCCCGTCGCGATGCCCGCCTCCACCGCGCGGCCGGCGAGGCGCTCGGCTTCGCGCCGGGAGGGGAACGAGGTCACCGCGAGCGAGACCCGTCCGTCGTCGTCACAGGCGACCTGCAGCGTCGTCTCGGGGAGCAGAAACTCCACCTCGGCGAGATCCTGCAGCGCGCCCTCGAGCGCGGGCGCGAGCGCAGGGCAGCCCTCGAGCGGCACGAGCTCGTGGCTGCCGCGCGCGAAGAAGCCGATGACGCCTGCCTCGTCGATCTGAAAGCGCGCCCGCCTGCGCGCACCCGCGAACAGGGGGGCCCGCTCGAGGGGACGGACGAGGTGGAGCTGTGCCTCGTCGAAGCGGGCGATGCGCCGCAGCGCGTCGACGACGATCTCTTGCTTCGCGTCCCCCTGCGCCTCTACCGAGAGATCGAGCAGATCACAGCCGCCGCAGCGCGGGTGCAGCGCGCAGTCCGGAGCGACGCGGTGCGCTGAGCGCGCGGAGATGTGCACGACCTGGCCCTGGCGCACGCCACCCCGACGGGACTCGACCTCGACGCGCACGCGCTCCCCGACGAGGCCGCCGCGCGCGAGGACGACGCCCTCTTCGTCTCGCAGCAGGCCGAAGCCGCCCGGCACCATGCGTTCGACCGTGCCCTCGACGACGGCGAGCGGCGGCGGCTTGGCGCCCTCCTCTTTCACGCTGGCGAGAGGCCAGCCGGCGTCGCGAGCGCGCGAGCTCTTCGCTCCGGGACGCGGGCGTCGGCGCGGATGGTCGATGGCGTCCTCCTTCGAAGCGGGCGGCAGTGTGGCGCGCCTCGGCAGCGCGAGGGAAGCGGAACCGCTGCGGTTCTTCTCTGTAGCAATCCCGCGCAGGGTTTACGGGCCCGTCCGCTTCTGCTCCGTTGTGCCCATGCTGTGGTGGCGCCGCGACGGCGATCTCGTGAGGGACGCGACCCCGCTGCGACGGGTGATGCCTCTCATCATGCGCGGCCGCAACGAGTCGGCCGTGTTCTTCGAGCAGAGGGTCGACATCACCAAGGCGAAGGCCTTCCTCGACGACGTCCGCGCGCGCTCGGGGCAGAAGGCGACGCTGCTGCACCTGCTGATGTTCGCCATCACGCGCGTGCTGCACGAGCGTCCGCGCCTGAACCGCTTCGCCGCCGGAGGGCGGCTGTGGCAACGCCGCGGCATCTGGCTCTCGTTCAGCGCCAAGCGCGAGAAGAGCGACGCGTCACCGCTCATCACGGTCAAGCGTGAGATCGATCCGCGCTGGTCCTTCGAGGAGCTCGTCGAGCGGGTGCAGGGCGACATCCGCGACGGACGCGGCGGCAGCACGCAGACGGAGACGGAGCTCAAGCTCGCCTTCGTGCTGCCTACCTTCGTGCTCTCGTTCGCCATCCGCCTGTTGCGCTGGCTCGATCACCTCGGGCTCTTGCCGGCGTTCTTCCTGCGCTCGGATCCGCTCTACGCGAGCGCCTTCCTCGCGAACCTCGGCAGCCTCGGCATGGAGGCCGCGCACCATCACCTCTACGAGTACGGCACCATCCCCATCTTCTGTGTCGCGGGCGCGGCGAAGCCCGAGGTGGTCGTCGGCGAGGAGGGCGTCCCCGCCGTCCGCGAGCTGATCACGCTGCGCTACACCTTCGACGAGCGCGTGGAGGACGGGCTGTACTGCCTCACGTCGCTCGAGCGCATGCGGGAGCTCCTCGAGGACCCCGCGCGCCTCATGACGCCTCCGTGACTCCGAGCTTCTGTTTCATCGCCGCGAAGAAGTCGTCCGCCAGCTGCTCCTGCTCGTCCTCGCTGAGCGCCTTGTCCGGCTCCCGCGGCTCGATGAGGCCGTCCGGTACGTCGTCCACGAAGCGGGACGGGCGGCGCGGCAGCATCTGGTTGCGGCGACGGCGCGAGCGCGCGTAGCTCAGGTACAAGAGGCGCTGCGCGCGCGTGACGCCGACGTAGCAGAGGCGGCGCTCTTCGGAGACGTCGCCCTCCTCGATGACGCGCCGGTGCGGCATGAGACCCTCTTCGAAGCCCACGAAGAAGACGACCGGGAACTCGAGGCCCTTGGACGCGTGCAGGGTCATGAGCGTCACCTTGCCGGTCTTCTTCGCCTTGTCGTCGCCGTCCTTCTGCTTGTCCTTCTCCTTCTGCTTCTCCTTCTCGCGCTCGTCGAGCTGGATGCGATCGAGGAAGGCGCCGAGCGCGTCCTGGCCCTCGGCGATCTCGATGAGCAGCTGGCTCTCGTCGAGGTCCGGGGTCTCGCGCGCCTCGCGCAGGCGGTCGGCGAAGGCGCTGAGGCTCGTCATCACCTCCTCGAGCGCGCCCTGGATCTTCTCCTGGGCCGGCAGATCGAGCTCGCGCGAGATGACGTCGGCCATCCCGGCCGCGAGCAGCGCCCGCTCGCAGATGACGGAGGGATCGTCGTCGTGCGCGCCGCCCTTGAGGGCCTCGCGGGCCTCTAGCAGCGGACGGCAAAAGCGCGCCAGCGACTCTCGCTGCACGTCCTTCAGGCCCGAGCCGGGCGCTCCCTCGGCGCCGTGCGTGATGAGGTCGCTGCAGCGCTCGCGCGCGGAGGCGAGGATCTTGGTGACCGCCACGTCGCCGAGCCCGCGCGGCGGCAGGTTCACCACGCGCCGAAAGGACAGCTCGGTGTCGGGCCGCGCGATCAGGGTCAGGAACGCGAGCACGTCCTTCACCTCACGGCGCTCGAAGAACTCCTGCCCGCCGACGACGCGGTAGGGCACGCCCATGAGGCGCAGGTGCTCCTCGAACAGCCGGCTCTGCGGACCGGCGCGATAGAGGATGGCGATGTCGTCGGCCGTGGCCTTCTTCTGCGCCAGCAGGGTCGCGCACTCCTTGGCCACGAACTGCCCCTCACCGTCGCCGTCGAGCGCGCCGACGAGGAGCGGCCGCTCGCCGCTGCCGAGGGCGCTGAACAGCGTCTTGCCCTTCCGCCCCGGGTTCTTCTCGATGATGGCGTTCGCGACGTCGAGGATGCCGCCCGTTGAGCGATAGTTCTGCTCGAGCTTGACGACGGTGCAGGGCGAGAAGTGCTTGTCGAACGAGAGGATGTTCGCGATGTCGGCGCCACGAAAGCCGTAGATGGCCTGGTCATCGTCGCCGACGACACAGATGTTGCGCGCTGGTCCGACGAAGTAGCGCACGAGATCGAGCTGCAGCGGGTTCGTGTCCTGGTACTCGTCGATCATCACGTGCTGGAACTGCTCCTGGTAGCGGCGCACGACGCCGGGCGCCTTCTCGAGCAGCTCGCGCGTGAGCAGCAAGAGGTCGTCGAAGTCGACGGCGCTCAGCTCGCGCAGGTGCTTCGCGTACGGCCCGTACAGGCGCGCGGCGATCATCGACACGACGTCGCCGCTCGGCTGCACCTGCTCGGGCAAGAGCCCCTGGTTCTTGTAGAGGCCGATGCGCCCGAGGATGACGCGCGGCGGGATGTCCTCGAGGTGCACGCCTTGGTCCTTGGCCACGCGCGCGAGCTGAGCGAGCTGGTCCGAGGTGTCGAGGATCTGAAACGTAGGCGAGAGCCCGATGGCCGGCGCGTCACGACGCAGGATGCGCGCGCACAGCGAGTGGAAGGTCGAGATGACGATGCCACGCGCCCGCGCCTTGCCGGTCAGATCGAAGACGCGCTCGCGCATCTCCTTGGCGGCCTTGTTCGTGAACGTCACCGCCAGGATCGCGCGCGCCGGCGTCCCCTCCTCGAGCAGCCGCGCGATGCGCATGGTGACGACGCGCGTCTTGCCGCTGCCGGCCCCCGCCAGCACGAGGAGCGGGCCCGTCTGGTGCAGCACCGCCTGGCGCTGTGGGGGGTTCAGGCTGTCGATGGCGATCGGCACGCGGCTTCACGTCGTCGATGCCGCGCGCCCTCGCAAGGGGGTCGCGATCACGCGTCGTCTGGTGCCGGCAGCGGCTCCAGGAAGGCGCAGCGCTCCGCGTCGCCGCTCGTGGCGTCGTCGTAGTTGTTGACGAGGTACACCGTCTCCAGGCTGGTGTTCCAGCACTGGGTCGCGCTGTACTCGGCTCCAGCGTCGAGATCACCGCCGGAGACAGTGGCGTCGGCGCGGCCGGCCTTTTCGGCCGTCCAGCGTGAGCGGATGACGAAGTCCTCGAGGACCGGATCGAAGCCGAAGCCCCCGCCGCCGACGAAGTTCGCGCGCGCCGCGAAGTAGAACGTGCCGCTGTCGTCGGGCTCGCTCGTGTAGCGGTAGGTGACGCCGGTGCCGAACAGGTCGCCGCGCCGTCCCTCGCTCTCCTCGACATCGATGGTCACGTCGCGGCCGCTCGTGTTGTCGTACACGAAGGTGATGACGCCGACCTCCTCGGCGTTCGGGTCGAGGTCGCGAAAGCGCGGCCCCTCGAGCACCATGGAGCCGCGGCCCGAGCCGGCGGCTTGTCCTACCGCGCTGCCGGGCGAGCTCTCGCCGGAGAGCACGAGGAGCATCCCGTTACCGGCCTCGTAGACGCCGCAGTCGAGCGCCTCCGTCCCTTCCGCGCGCGTCAGATCACCGCGGCCCGCGTGCAGGCACCAGGTGAACGTGCCGTCGTCGGCGCGCACCATCTCGAAGCGAAAGGTGGCGTCCTGCTCGAGCGTGAAGTGCGGGCCCCAGACGCGGCGCCCGTCGTCGCGTTGGCTCGGCGGGAGCTGCACGACGCCGTCGACGATGGCGAGCAAGCCGGCGGTCAGCGCGTTCAGCCCGCTGGCGATGTTCTCCGCGTGGCAACGCAGCGTGTCCTCGTCGCAGCGCTCGAGCCCCTGCTGCACGGTGTTGCCGCTCTCGCTCGCCTCTGTCTCGGCACCCGGCGGCGCCAGCGCGACGTCCTCCGGCTTCGGCACCACCTGCCGGAACAGGCGCGTCTCGGGATCGTAGTTGCAACCAGACGCCGCCAGCGCAGCGAGGCAGAGCACGAGCGAGAGGGGCGAAGTGCGTCGCATCACGTCCTTTGGACACAGCAGGCCGCCCCGCAAGGAAAACAGAGTGACGCGGGAGCGCAACATCAGAAGTCTACCCACACGCTCATGGCGCCCTCGACGTAGCCGAGGTTTCGGCCCGCGAGCGTGTAGAGCAGATAGTTGCCGCGAGCGAGCGCCTCGACGTGAAACCAGTCGATGGGTTGCCACGCGAGCACGCCCTGAACGCCGGGCACGAACATGGTGTACGCCTCTGTCCCACCGAGCTTGTCCTGGTATTGCACGCCGACGCCGAGGAGCGCGAGGCGAGGGCCCGCCGCCGCCGAGAACCCGCCCCAAAACGGCAGCTCGTACATGAGCGAGGAGCCGGCCTGCAGCTGCGTGTAGCGCGTCGGGATGCTCACGCCGGCCGGAGTGACGACGTTCTCGCGCGATCCGAACGTGAGATCGAAAGAGTGAATGAGGTGGCGCGCGAGCAGGTTCTTCACGCGCGCCTCCACCTGCACGAAGGCGAGCGGCGGGAACATGCCGCCGGCCGAAGGATCGTCGAACACCCACTGGCCGCCGCCGCCGATGGACAGGGACCAGATGGTCTCGCCGTCGATCTCGGCATAGATGGGCGTGCCCTTGGCGTAGTCGTCCTCGAAGCTGACCTGCTCCATGCGGCTCTCGTCGACGACCACGACGCCCTTCTCGCGGCCGCCCACGCGCTGCATCAAGAGGTGCGTGTCCATGCGCTTTTTGATCGCGTAGCGCCCGCTCGGCAGCGAGATGCGCGAGGGCTCACCCCTGGCCTTGTCGATCTCGGCGACGAAGATCTGCTTCTCGAGGTCGACCACGAAGTAGCGGCCGGAGAGGTCGTCGGGGAAGGCGAGCACGAGGTCCGCCCCCGCCGGCTGGGTGAGCACGACGTCGCCGGCGCCGTGCAGATCCCAAGCGTAGGTCGGGTGCTGCGCGCCGCTGCGCGTCGCGGCCGTCGCGGCTACCGTCCGCCCGTAGGCATAGCCGTAGGCCTCGTCGAGGCTCACCTTGCCGTCGCCGTTGTCGTCGGCGTCGCCGCGCAGGCCCGTGGTCAGGTAGTGCGTGAAGAAGGAGCCCTGCACATCGTCGGACTCCTGGCTCGCCTCGTTCGCGCTCGAGGAGGCGATGATGACCTGTCCGCTCGCGGTCAGGCTGTCATCGACCTTCACGACGAAGGGCGGCGCGAGGGCGGCGCCCTTCTCCCGCGTGATGGCGCCGGCGCCGCAGCTGTCGATGAAGGCGAGGCGTACGTCCGCGCCGGTGGCCCCGAGCAGGCCGCGGATGCGGTCCATGGACAGGCGCCCGCGCTCGCCGAGGTGCAGGACGCCGTTCTGCGCGTGTCCCGAGTAATAGAAGAGGAACACCACGCGCTCACCGCTCGCGCGGAGCTGCGCGATGCGACGCGTCACGTCATCGAAGGTGTCGACGACGTCCGTGGAGTCCTTGTCGTGTAGCTCGAGGATGTCCGCCTGCTCGAAGCCGCCGAGCTCGGTCAGCACGTCGCGCAGGCGCTCGGCGTCGCGCGAGGAATAGCGCAGCGTCTCGAGGCCTTCGCCGCCGTCATGGTTCGCGACCAGGACCGCGATGCGCTGCGTACCCGCGTGAGCGCCGGCGCTCGCGAGCCACGACCCGGCGAAGCACGCCGCCAGACACGCGAGGAACGCCGGGCGCAGGGGACATCGAGTCACTCGCGGACCTTGAGGATGTGTACCGAGCTCTGCTCGACGTCGCTCGCCGGCAGAGGCAAGCGCTCGATCGCGGCCAGCGACGCGGCGCCCGCGCTGCCGGCGCTGATCTGTCGCGCGAGCTCGCGCGCGGCCGCCTCGGCGGCGCCCTGCAGCGCGCCCACGTCGGTGCTCTGGCCGTACACGACGAAGAAGCGCTCTGCGCCGAGGGCGTCGTCGAGCACGAGGGACTGCTCGAGCAGGCGAGGGGAGGCGTCACCGTCGCCCTTCGGCGTGCCGCTAGACAGGCGTCGCGCGACGTAGGTGGAGACCTGTCCGCGCCCGTCGACGCCCACGATGACCATGCTGCGCGCGCCGGCGGGATCCTTCACCGCGAGCTGGATGCGATCGCCCGCGCGCAGGCGCTCTCCGTCGCTGCCCCAGCGCGCGCCCTCGTCGGACTTCACGAAGAAGCCGATGCCGGCGCCCGCGCCCTTCAAGCGGTTGCTGCCCATCGTCGTGTCGTCACCGACGCCAGGCTCGTTTCCCGGCACGAAGAGCGCGAGCGCGAACGCCGCCGCAGCGGCCGCGACGACGCCTCCTCCGAGGTGCCAGCGGATCTCGCAGAGGCGTGCGAACAGGCCTCCCCGGTTCAGCGGCATCGAGGTGGCGGATGACGCGCCGCGCGCCTCGTGATCGGACAGGAAGCGCTCGAAGGGCATGGAGGTGCGGAAGGCGGCGTCCGCGGCGCGGAGCTCCTGGAGCTCCGACGACAGGGCGCTGTCGTTCGCGAGCAAGGCCTCGATCTCCCCTCGTCGTTCAAAGCTGAGCTCCCCTGCGTGGTAGCGCGCGAGCTCGAAGGCGCTGACCTTGCGGCCGGCCGCGGCTCCCCCGAGATCGATGACGCGCTTGTCCGTGCTCATGGTCCTACCTGCCCTCAAATGGGGGACTCCTTGAACGTCACGTCGGGCAACACCCTCGTGATCTCCTCGCGAGAGCTCTGGATGAACTCGCGCAGGCGCTTGCGCAGCGTCGGCGCGCTCATGCCCACGAGCTCGGTGACCTCCGCCTGCGTCATGCCGTCGACGAAGTAGTAGACGGCGGCCTCGGCGGTCTTCTGATCGCAGCGCGCCAGGCACAGGCGCAAGAGCTGCTGGTCCTCCGCGAGGCGCATCCCGCCCGAGTGCGTCTTCTCCTGCGTCTTCACTTCATTGCGAAAGCGCTCGTGCCAGGCGGCCTTCTTCGCGCGGATGAGGTTCAGGCAGTGGTTGGTGGCGATGCGCGTCATCCACGTCAGCGGGCTCGCGTCCCCGCGGAACTCTTTGAGGCTCTTGTGCACCTTGATGAACACGTCATGCATCGCGTCACGCGCCTCTTCCTCATCTCGCAACAGGTAGCGGCAGCGGTCGTACACGCGGGGCGCATACTTCTCGTAGAGCTCCCGTAAGAGAGCTTCGTCTGCGCGGGTCCTTAGCTGCGTCGAGCCATCCATCTCGTTGGACCCCGCAGCGCGCGAACGTGGAAAGCGGCGGATCCGCGGCCTCTCAGGAGCGCTTGCCCGTCGCCCTCTTGCGCTTCGGCGCCGGCTTCGCCTGGCGCTTCGCCTTTCGCGGCGAGGGCGCACCCGCGGGAGGCGTCCATGAGATCGGGAACAGCGGGCCGTTGTCGATGAGCCGCACGCGCTTGCTGCCGCGCCCGAACGCGCCCGCTACCAGCACGCGCGCCATGGCGCCGATCTGCGTCACGGGCTCGAGCGTCTCCGGATGCACGACCGCGACGTAGTCGATCTCGAAGCCGGCCGTGTCGGCCAACACCTTCCTCGCGGCGCTGGCGACCGCGCGCGCGCGTCGCTCGCCGGACTGCACCTTGTCCTGCGCGGCCATGATGGCGCGGTACAGGCACGTCGCCTTCTCGCGCTGCGCGGCCGACAAGCGCACGTTGCGCGAGCTGAGCGCGAGGCCGTCCACCTCGCGCATGACGGGCAGCGCGATGACCTCGAGTGGCAGGTGGAGATCACGCACCATGCGGCGCACGATGAGGAGCTGCTGGTAGTCCTTCTCGCCGAACACCGCGAAGTGCGGCTGCACGAGGGAGAACAGCTTCGCGCACACCGTGCTCACGCCCTCGAAGTGATCCGGCCGCGACCTGCCCTCGAGCACGCGCGCGAGGGCGCCGGGCACGACGCGCGTGTCGAAGCCGGGCGGGTACATGCCCTCGGCGTCGGGCACGAACACGATGTCGACCCCGGCGCCATGGCACTGCTCGAGATCGCGCTCGAGCGTGCGCGGGTAGCGCGAGAGGTCTTCCTTGGGGCCGAACTGCAGCGGGTTCACGAAGACGCTGACCACCACGACGTCGGCGCGCTGCCGCGCCTCGCGGACCAACGCGAGGTGACCTTCGTGCAACGCGCCCATGGTGGGCACGAAGCCGATGGTCTTGTCCTGCTGGCGAAGCGCCATCGACACCGCCTGCATGAGCGCGGTGGACTCGATGACGCGCGGAGAGCCGACTGCGCGGCGCGCTGATGACGACGCTGCCTTCTTCGAGGCAGAAGCACGGGAGGACATGCGCGGCACGTTACAGCGAGCGGGCCGCGTACGTCGCGTTCTTCAGCTCGCTCGCGTCTGGCGATGGCGCGCGAGCGTCGTTGGCGCAGCCCGGCGACGGCGCTACGGTCCCCACACATGCAGGCGCCTCCGTACCCGCTGACGGTGATCGAGAAGGTGCGCCTCGCGCCGCTGCACACGCTCGTGCAGCTCGACGCCGCGGGCTGTCCGTTCGGCGAGCGCCACGTAAGCCCCGGGCAGTACGCGTTGATGGGCTGGCAGCGGGACGCGTTGACGCCCATCGCGCTCGCGTCGGTCCCGAGAGAGCGGCCGATCGAGGTCGTGCTCGGCTCCGCCACCTGCGAGGAGCAGGACGCTGTGCTCGACGGTGACGGGCCCTTGTGGGCGAGCGATCCGCAGGGCCGCGGCTTTCCGCTCGAGGCTGCGCGCGGACGTCCGCTGCTGCTGTTCGCCGGCGGCTCCGCCATTGGCGCCCTGCGCGCCGTCATCGAGGCCGCGCTGCCGCAGCGGGAAGCGTTCGGCCCCATGACGCTGTACTACGGCGCCCGCAGGCCGGAGCTGTTCTGCTTCCGCGAGCGCTACGAGACCTGGCGCCGGCACGCCATCGACGTCATCGAGGTGGTCAGCCAAGACCCGACCTTCGAGGGTCTGCGCGGCTACGTGCAGTGCGCGTTGCCCGACGAGATCCCCGACGCCGAGCGCGCCGTGGCCTTCGTCTGCGGCCGGCCGGAGATGGAGCAGGACGTGACGCTTGCGCTCGGCGAGCGCGGCGTGACGAGCGAGCGTGTCTTTCGCAATTGGCCGTGACACCGAAGGGCGAGCTTGTCGTCCCGTAGCGCACCTGCGCGCCTTGCACGAAGCGGCATGCCTTGCGAGCCTTCTGCTCAGGCGGAGGAGCGGTGCAGAAGACACGTCACCTGGGCCACGTCCTCCTCGCCGATGACGACCGCGTCGTGCGTGACCTCCTCGCGCACCACCTCTCGCGTTCGTTCTCCGTGCGCGCGGCCAGCGACGGTGAAGAGGCCGCCCGCGCTCTCGAGGAGCGCGCGCCGACGGTCGTGCTCGTGGATCACCTGATGCCCGGCATGACCGGGGCGGCCGTGCTCGAGCGCGCCAAGGCGCGTCACCCGCGCGCGGTGCGCATGCTGATGACCGCGAGCGAGGACGTGGAGGATCTCGTCAACGCCGTGAACCGCGGTGAGATCCACCGCTTCTTCCGAAAGCCGCTGCGCGCGCCCGAAGTGGTGGGCGCCGTCATCGAGGCGGTGGCGCGCGCGCGAGAGGAGCGGCTCCTCCGCGTAGAGCTCGAGAGCCTCGCCAAGCTGCGCGAGAACGGCGCGCGCAGCGTCGTGCGCGCGCTGGTCGCCGGCGGCGGCTCCGAGGGCGTCCTGCGCGTTGAGGCAGCGCTGGCGGCGCGCGTCACCGAGCTGAAGACCTGTGAGGTGTCGGCGGCCGCCGACATCATCATGAGCGGCGGCTGGGATCTCGTGGTGCTCGCCTCGGGTGACCCACGCGCGGATCGCCTGGCGCGCATGGCGCGCGCGACCGACCCCACCCTCTGTCTCATCCTCGTGGATGACGCACCCTCGCTGGCGGCGGCGCTGCTCGCGCACGACGTCGGGGCCGACTACCTCGCGGCGCCGCTCGGCGACGAGCCGGCGTTGGCCGACCGGCTCGCGCGCGACCTCGCCTCGCGCTTCGCCGAGCGAGACCTGCGCCGCATCACCGCCGACCTCATCGTCGCCAACCGCGAGCTCGCCGTGCAGCGCCAGCGCATGGAAGAGGAGCAGGTGCAGGTGCTGAACGCGATGGTCCGCGCGCTCGAGACCAAGGATCCCTACACCGCGGGGCACACCGATCGCGTGGCGGCCATCAGCGTGCGCATCGGTTACGAGCTCGGCCTCGATCCCGACGCGCTCGAGCGCATCCGCGTGGGCGCCCTTCTGCACGACATCGGCAAGATCGGCGTGCGCGACAACGTGCTGCTCAAGCCCGCGCGCCTCACGGCAGAAGAGTTCGAGTACATCAAGCGCCACACCACGCTCGGGGATGAGCTCTTGAGCGGTATCGAGCAGTTCCGCTGCGTGTTGCCGGTCATCCGCCACCACCACGAGAAGCTCGACGGCAGCGGGTACCCCGACGGGCTGTCCGGTGACGACATCCCCGTCGAGGTGCGCGTGGTGAGCGTCGCCGATGTGCTCGACGCGCTCACCTCCACGCGCCCCTATCGCGACGCGACCAGCGCGGACGTCGCCTTCGCCATGATGAAGGACATGGAGGGCCACCATCTCGATCCCGCCATCATCGCCGTCGCCCGCCGCATCCACCGCGAGGGGCGACTCGATGACCTCTTGCAGTTCAACGCGGTGAGCGAGGACGCCGCGCAGTAGGGCGAACGCGGTCGGGCGAACGCGGTCGAGCGAACGCGGTCGAGCGAACGCGGTAGGGCGAACGCAGCAGGAAACGCAGCAAGCGCAGCCACCAAAAGCGAGCGGGCGGCCCGAGAGCCGCCCGCTACACGCTTTGTCAGAGCAAGAACCCAGGCATCAGGACGGCGTTCCGCGGGTCGACATCGCCGCATGAGCCGGCATGGTCGATTCACCACGTCGAGCGGCAGCCAGCCACTCGGCGAGCTCGCGCGTCGCCGCGCGATAGATCTCCAGCTCGGCCCGCATCACGCGCTCGCGAAACGAGGCGGGGACTTGCCCGAGCCGGAAGGGTTTTCCAGCGCCGGAGTCGCTCGCGCCCTTCGATTTCTTGGCCTTCTTCTTGGCCTTCTTCTTAGCCTTCTTCTTGGCCTTCTTCTTGGCCTTCTTCTTGGCCTTCTTCTTCGCGCCGCCCTTCTTGGCTCCAACCTTCTTCTTGGCAGCGGCCTTCTTCTTGGCCTTCTTCTTCGGTGCTGCCTTCTTCTTGGCGGGGGCCTTCTTCTTGGCGGCGGCCTTCTTGGCCTTCTTCTTCGGCGCTGCCTTCTTCTTGCGAGGCGCCTTCTTCGCGGCTTTCTTCTTCGCGGTGGCTTTCTTCGTGGCCATCTACTTCTCCTGGTGGCACCGACGTAAAAACGACCGGCGTGCAAACAGCAAACCACGACT
>CAYLZW010000042.1:0-28579 GCA_964388085.1 uncultured Myxococcales bacterium
GTTGGCGAAGGGGGAGGGATTCGAACCCTCGGATGCTCGCGCATCGACGGATTTCAAGTCCGTTGCATTCAACCGCTCTGCCACCCCTCCATCGCGTGGCTGCCGTGCTCTTCGTGCCGGAGTGATGGCATGTCGAGCCGCGCGGCGCCACGGGTGGGCGTCTTCGAACCCCGGCGGCCTTGAACGGTCGCTGACGACGCTGCGGATCCGGCTCCAGGGTCGGGGCGTGCCCCCAAAAAGCGGCGTGGCGTTCTGCCTCTCCGGCGCGAAGGCGCGGCCTCCTGCCTCGCTCTCTGCGCGCACGGCGCGGGCGGCGGTGGGGAGCGGGCGCGGCTCGCGCTCGGTCGCCTTGCTGCGCCAATTAGCGGTCAATAGCGTGGCACAATCGTGCACTCCCGACGTCACACGCATCCCCCGCGCGTCCTCACCCTCATCATCACGCAGCTCGCGGACGGGTTCGGCGGGCGCTTTCACGCCGTGCTGCTGAGCCTCTATGCCATGCGCATCGGGGGGCTCACGGGCTTCGCGGGCTTCACCGCGCTCGGCACGCTCGGCATCGTCATCTCGACGCTGATGGCCGGCTGGCTCACGGCCAAGCTCGGCGGCCGGCGCACCATGGTGCTGTCGGCGGCGCTGCTCGCCAGCTGCCGCGTGGCCGCCTACGTCGTCGTGGCGCTCGACGGGAGCCTCTTGACGCTCGGCATCCTGCGCATGCTGGGCGCCAAGGCCGGCACGCTGATGGTGAACGCGGCCAAGGCGCAGGTGCCGGACGGGAAGAAGGCCGTCAGCGCGCTCGCCTGGATGAACGTCGCCGGCGGCCTCGGGCAGGCGCTCGCCACCGCAGCCGCGGGGCTGCTCGCGCTCGGCCCGACGTGGCTCATCGTCCTGCTCGGCGCTCCCATGGCCGCGCTGCCGACGCTGCCGATGATCCGCCTCGCCCGCCACGCGACGTCGGTGGCCGTGCCGCTCAAGGAACAGTGGCGCGCGTTTCGCTTCGTCGCCCCGACGGCGCTCCTCGGCGCGTGGGTGCAATTGTGGGCAAGCGGCCTCGCGAACCTGAAGGACGGCCTGACGGTCGATCTCTACAGCGCGAGCTGGCTCGGTCCGGTCACGGTCGCGGGGCTCGCGGGCAGCTTCGTCGCGGCGGCGGCGTTGCCTCGGCTCGAGAAGTTGCGCCTGCCGCTCGCCACCGACTGGATCACGTGGGCCGCGCTCGGCGTGGCGTGCATCGCGGGCTGGGCGGTGGCCGACCTAGGCATCGCCTGGCTGCTCGTCGGCCAGCTCTTCGCCGGCGTCGCGGCGCAGGCCCTCGGCGCCCTGTCGGAGGCGCGCGTCCTCGAGGGCGCCGGCCGGGACAACGCGATGCCCGCGCTCACCGCCTCGGCGGGCGTCGCCGGGCTCTTCGGCGCCGCCGGCGTAGTGATCGTGCCCCCGCTCCTGCGGGAGCTCGGCTATGCGGGCGCGAGCGGCATCTTGAGCGCGCCGCTCGCGCTCACGGCGCTGTACGGCCTCTATCGCTTGTTCACGTCGACGAGGCCCGTGGTGGCGGCCTTCGCTCCAGCCTCCGTCGTGCAAGCTCGACCCGGGGTGGGAGGCGACGCCGCCGCCGGATGACCCACGGCAGCCCGCCGAGCGCCTCGAGCGTGCCCTCCCAACCGGGCGCGTCGACCAGCGCCCCGCGCAGCGCCGCGCGCGTCCCGAGCGCCACCCCCGCGCCGCGCCGTCGCAGCCACGTCGTCCACAGCGCGTTGCGCACCGTGCGACGCCGGCGATCGCGCTCGTCCCGCGCCGACGACGGCAGGTGTAGGGCGACCACCTCCTCGACGTAGACCAGCAACCAGCCGCGCGCGGCCATATCGAGCGCCAATAGCTCCTCCTCGCCACCGACGACGAAGCGCTCCTCGAAGCCGCTCGCTTCGAGGAACGCCTCACGCCGCACCACCGCCGAGCAGGCGACGAAGCCGAGGATCGGCACCCCGGGTACGCCGGTCACGGGCTCGAGCGGGCTCGCGCGCAAGAGCGCGTTCACGGGATCGTCCTGGCGCTCTTTGCCGACGAGCAAGCGGCCCGCGATGAGACCGATCCCGGTGTGCACGTCGAGCAGCTGGGCCGCGCGGCTGAGCGCGCCCGGCTCCCAACCGGAGTCGTCGTCCGCGAAGGCGACGTAGGGCGCACGCGCATGTCGCACGCCGACATTTCGCCCTGCCGCGCCGATGTTTCGCTCGAGCGCGATCACGCGCACCGCCGGGAACGCGCCCCGGACCGCCGCCACGGTGTCGTCCACCGAGGCGTTGTCGACGACGATCACCTCGACGTCATCGGATAGCGCGCACAGACGCGCTACGGCGCGCAGGAGGTCTTCGCATCGATCGCGCGTGATGACCACGACGCTCACCTTCGGCAGCGCCCGCGTGCTGGGGTCGTTCATGGCTCCGCCCTCTCGTTGATGGACTGGCGATGAGCACGGCGCGTGCCTCTGTCCGTGGCGCGCTTTGCGGCCGTGGCGCTGCGCTGCGCAGACGAGGAACGGCACGCCGCGCGCTCCGCGTCGAACCCGCTGTGGCAGCGACGCGCAGCGACGTGGCGTGACACTTGCGGGTGGACTTCTCCCAAACACCGTCAGCGCGGCAGATGAGCTCGCGTAGCGGTTGCACGGCGAGCAGGAGACCTCCATGCGCGTGCTCGGCATCAACGCTGTCTTCCATGATCCCGCCGCCGCGCTCGTCGTCGATGGACACATCGTCGCCGCCGCGGAGGAGGAGCGCTTCACGCGGCGCAAGCACGGCAAGCGCCCGGTGCCCTTCGCGACCTGGGAGGTCCCGGAGCAGGCCGCGCGCTGGTGTCTCGTCGAGGCCGGTCTGTCGCCCCAAGACCTCGACGCCGTCGCGTACTCGTACGCACCGCGGCTCGCCTATCGCGCGAACGGCGATCTGACGAGTCGCGGGTGGGAGGGGCTGCGCACGCTGTACGCCGAGCGAGCGCCGCGCTTCCTGCAGACGGCGCTGCCGGGGCTCGACCCGACCAAGGTGCGCTTCGTCCCGCACCACATCGCGCACGCCGCCTCTGCCTACCTCGCGGGACCGGAGCGCACCTGCAGCGTGCTGGTCGTCGACGGCCGCGGGGAGACCTGCAGCCACCTCTCGGGCCGCGCCCAGGACGGCGTGCTCGATGTCCACGCGCGCAGCGAGCTGCCGAGCTCCCTCGGCCTGCTGTACGAGGAGCTCACCGAGCACCTCGGCTTCTTGCGCTCCTCCGATGAGTACAAGGTGATGGCCCTCGCCTCCTACGGCCGGCCTCGCCACCTGGACGCCCTCCGCGAGCGGGTGCGCGTGCTCGAGAGCGGCACCGTCGTGACCGAACCCGTCGATTTTGGAAGTTTCGCAACGAAGCTCCCCGAGGGTGGCGCCGTCAGCGAGGCGCACGCGGATCTCGCGTCCTCGGTGCAAGCGCGGCTCGAGGAGGTGCTGCTCGAGCTCGCCCGCTGGCTACACGCGCGCACCGGCGACCGCACCCTCGTCATGGCGGGGGGCGTCGCGCTGAACTGCGTGGCCAACGCGCGCCTCGCGGCCGAGGGCCCCTTCGAGCAGGTCTGGGTGCAGCCGGCGGCCGGCGACTCCGGCACGGCGCTCGGCGCCGCCCTCTTCGTCGCCAACGCGCTCGGCGACCGGCCGCGGCCGATGCGCACGGCGGCGCTCGGCCGGGACGTCGACGAGGCGCGGATCGAGCGCTGGCTGACCACGGCGCAGGTCCCCTACGAGCGCCCGCACGACATCGCGGACGCCACCGCCGCGCTGCTCGCGAACGACGCCGTGGTCGCCTGGGTGCAGGGACGCTCCGAATTCGGTCCGCGCGCGCTCGGACACCGGAGCCTGCTCGCGGACCCGCGGCCGGCGGCGAACGTCGAGCGGCTCAACGACATCAAGGGCCGCGAGCAATTTCGTCCCATCGCGCCCATGGTCCTCGCCAACGAGGCGGACGCGATCTTCGAGGGCCAGCTGCCGAGCCCGTTCATGCTCTTCACGCACAAGGTGCGAGCCTCTTGGCGCGAGCGCATCCCCGCCGTCATCCACGTCGACGGCACCGCGCGCATCCAGACCATCGACGAGCGCGCCGAGCCGCTCATGCACCGAACGCTCACCGGCTTCGCGCGACGCACGGGCGTACCGGTGCTCATCAACACCAGCCTCAACACCGCCGGGCGCCCCATGGTCGACGACGTGCGCGACGCGCTCGAGTGCTTCGCCTCCGCGCCCATCGACGCGCTCGCCATCGGCCCGTTTCTCATTCGTCGCAACGGGCTGTTCGCAACCAGGGGATGAGCCATGGCAGGCCTCGGACTGGAGGGCGAGACCACGGTCGCGTCCCTCGTCGAAGCACGCGTCCGCTACGACGTCGTCATCCCGACGCTCGGTCGCACGACGCTGCGCACGCTGCTGCTCGACCTCGCGCGGGCCTGCGCGTGCAGCGAGGGGCCGCTGCCCGAACGCATCATCCTCGTCGACGATCGCGTAGACAAACGAGGCCCGCTGCTGAGCATGGCGCCCCCGGTGGAGATCGCGCCGCTGCTTCGCGTCCTGCCCGGGCGCGCGCGCGGACCGGCCGCGGCCAGGAACCTCGGCTGGCGCGCGGGCAGCGCTCCCTGGACCGTCTTCCTCGACGACGACGTCCGCCCCCCCGCGGACTGGCTCGTGCGCGTCGTGCACGACCTGATGGACCTCGAGCCGGACGTCGCCGCCTCGCAAGGGCGCATCCACGTGCCGCTGCCACGCCATCGCGCGCCCACCGACTGGGAGCGGAACGTCGCCGGGCTGGAGCGCGCGCAGTGGGCCACCGCCGACATGGCGGTGCGGCGGCGGGTGCTCGTGAAGGTCGCTGGCTTCGACGAGCGCTTCCCGCGCGCCTACCGCGAGGACGCGGACCTCGGCTTGCGCATCACCGCCGCGGGCTATCGGATCGTGTCCGGCGCGCGCGTCATCCACCACCCGGTGCGCGCGGCGAACGCGTGGGTGAGCGTCCGCCTACAGCGCGGCAACGCCGACGACGCGTTGATGCGCGCGCTGCACGGCCCCGACTGGCGAGAGCGCGCCGGCTCTCCCCCGGGCGCTCGCGCCGGGCACATGCTCACCAGCGCCGCCGCCGCCGCCGCCCTGATCGCGCTGGCCGCCGGCGCCCCCCTCCTCGCGCTGGTCGCCGCCGCGCTCTGCACGCTTTCGATTGCACGGTTCACATGGCGTCGAATCGAGCCCGGCCCGCGCACGATCGACGAGATCGTCGCCATGATCTTGACCAGCAGCGTGCTGCCCTTCGCCGCCACCTGGCACTACCTCCGAGGGGTCCTGCGCTCCTTGCGCCTCACGCGCGCGCGGCCGAGCGTGAGCGTCCCCCCTTCTCGTCGCGGCATCCGCGCCGTGCTCGTCGACCGGGACGGCACGCTCATCGAGGACGTGCCGTACAACGGCGACCCGGCGCGGGTGCGCCCGCTGCCGGCAGCGCGCCAGGCCCTCGACCGCCTGCGCGCCGCGGGGCTCCCCATCGTCGTCGTCACGAACCAGAGCGGCGTCGGCCGAGGGCGCATCACGCACGAGCAGATGCACGCGGTGAACGAGCGCGTCGAGGCGCTGCTCGGGCCCTTCGACGGGTGGTTCGTCTGTCCGCACGGTCCCGAGGAGGCGTGCGCCTGCCGCAAGCCGCGGGCGGGGCTCGTCGAGGCCGCCGCCCGCGCGCTGCACGTCGAGCCGGACGCCTGCGTCGTCATCGGAGACATCGAAGCGGACATGCTCGCCGCGCGTGCGTGTGGTGCGTGGAGTGTGCTGGTGCCCACGCAGGCAACGCGCGCGGAGGAGGTGTGGGATGCCGATGAGATCGCTGCGGACCTCGGCGCGGCGGCGGATCGGGTTGTGCTTAGGAGTTCGCCGTGACGCGAGCACACGCTCTCCTCTGCCGCCTCGACAACGCCGGTGACGTCCTGCTCACCTCGCCAGCCGTGCGCGCCGTGGCTGCGCGCGCGCGCCGCGTGACCTTCTTGGCGGGGCCACGCGGCGCGGCGGCCGCCGAGCTGCTCGAGGGCGTCGATCACGTGCTCGTGCACCGCGCGCCGTGGATCGAGCCGCTCCCCGGTCCGCTCTCGGCCGACGACGAGCTCGGCCTGGTCGACACCATCGCCGGCCTCGACCTGGACGAGGCGGTCATCTTCACTTCATTTCACCAGAGCGCCCTGCCCCTGGCGCTCCTGCTTCGCCTCGCGGGCGTTCGCACCATCGCGGCGATCAGCGACGACTATCCCGGCTCGCTGCTCGACGTTCGCCACCGCGTCGGCGAGATGCACGAGGTGGAGCGCAACCTGTCGCTGGTCGCGACGCTCGGCTACCGCCTGCGGCCGGACGACGACGGGCGCCTGTCCGTGCGCGGCCCGCTCGTCGACGTCACCCCGCTCACGGGCCCGGCCGGTTATCTGGTGGTCCATCCGGGCGCCTCCGTGAGCGCGCGCGCCCTGGCGCCCGAACGCTGCCGCGCCGTCGTCGACGAGCTCGCGCGCGAAGGCTTTCGTGTCGTCGTCACCGGAGCGCCGGCCGAGCGAGCGCTCACCGCGCTCGTGAGCGGCCCCGCACAGCCTCGCGTCAAGGATCTCGGCGGCCAGACCGATCTGGCCGCCCTCGCAGCCGTGCTCGCCGGCGCGCGCGCGGTGGTGACGGGCAACACCGGCCCGGCCCACCTCGCCGCCGCCGTGGGTACGCCCGTCGTCGAGCTATACGCCCCCACGGTCCCGGCGGCGCGCTGGCGTCCCTGGGGCGTGCGTCACGCGCTCCTCGGCCAGCTCGACATCGCCTGCGCCGGCTGCCGCGCCCGTCGCTGCCCGCTGCCCACGCACGCGTGCCTCGACGCCATCACGCCGAGCGACGTGGTCTCTGCCCTGCGCCGCGTGCTGGCCGATCCCGACCAGAGCTTCCCCGCCACCGTCAGGGGCATCGCGTGAACATCTTTCTCTGGCACGTGCACGGCTCCTGGACCACGTCCTTCGTGCAGGGCGAGCACCGCTACCTCTTGCCCGTGCTGCCCGACCGCGGCCCCGACGGGCGCGGGCGCGCGCGGACCTGGCAGTGGCCGCGCGGCGCCGTCGAGGTGACCCCCGCGGAGGCCGCCCGCGCCCCCGTCGACGTCGTGGTCCTGCAGCGGCCGGAGGAGCTCGACGGCCTGTGCGCGGAGTGGCTCGGCGGCCGCCGGCCCGGCAAGGACGTCCCCGCGATCTACGTCGAGCACAACACACCGCAGGGGCTCATCAACGAGATGCGTCATCCAGCGGCCGACCGCGACGACCTCCGCGTCGTGCACGTGACGCACTTCAACGATCTGTTCTGGGACTGCGGCAGCACCGAGACCTGCGTCATCGAGCACGGCGTGGTCGATCCGGGCTACCGCTACACGGGCGTGCTGCCGCGCGCCGCTGTCGTCATCAATGAGCCCGTCCGCCGCGCGCGCGTCACCGGCACCGATCTGCTCCGGCGCCTCGAGGGCGCCGCCCCGGTGGATCTGTTCGGCATGAAGGTGCGCGGCCTCGGCGGCTACGAGGACCTGCCCCAGGGGCGCCTGCACGATGAGCTCGGCTGCCGCCGCGTGTACGCGCACACCTGTCGCTGGACCTCACTCGGTTTGTCACTTCTGGAATCGATGCACATCGGCATGCCCGTGGTGGCGCTCGGCACCACCGAGCACGCGCGCGCGGTGCCTGCCGAGGCGGGCTTCGTCTCTACCTGCGTCGACGAGCTCGTGGAGGGCGTGCGGGAGCTCGTCGCGGCGCCGGAGCGGGCGCGGCGCATGGGGGAAGCCGCGCGCGAGGCCGCGCTCGCTCGCTACTCGCTGCGACGATTTCTGGACGACTGGGAGGTCGTCCTCCGGGAGGTCATGCCATGAGGATCGCCATGGTGTCGGAGCACGCGAGCCCCCTCGCGGCGCTCGGCGGCGTCGACGCGGGAGGACAAAACGTCCACGTCGCCGAGCTCGCCCGGGCCATCGGGGCGAGAGGGCACGAGGTCGTGGTGTACACCCGCCGTGACGACCCGGGCCTGACCCGGCGATCGTGCTTCGCGCCCAACGCCTACGTGGAGCACGTCGACGCGGGGCCGGCCGTGACGCTGCCGAAGGACGAGCTCTTCCCGTACATGGACGCGATGGCGGCAGGGCTCCGCGACGCGTTCGCCGCCACGACGCCCGACGTCGTGCACAGCCACTTCTGGATGTCCGGCTACGCGAGCCTCGAGGCGGCGGAGCCGCTCGGCATCCCGCTGGCGCACACCTTCCACGCGCTCGGCGTCGTCAAGAAGCGCTACCAGGGCGCCGAGGACACGAGCCCGCGGGAGCGCCCGGACGTGGAGCGGCGCATCGTCGGCTCGGCATCGCACATCATCTCGACCTGCAGTGACGAGGTCTTCGAGCTGCGCCGGCTCGGCCTGCGCGCGGATCGCGTCACGGTGGTGCCCTGCGGCGTCGACCTCGAGCTGTTTCGGCCGCACGGCCGGGTGGAGGCGCGGCGCCCCGGCTGGCACCGCGTGGTGGTGGTCAGCCGGCTGGTGCCGCGCAAGGGGATCGACGACGTCATCCGCGCGCTGGCGGACGTGCCGCGCGCCGAGCTCGTGATCGCGGGCGGCCCGACCCGCGAGTGTCTGCCGGAGGATCCGGAGGCCCGGCGGCTGAGCGACGTGGCGGCGGAGGTGGGCGTGCTCGACCGCGTCACCCTGCGCGGCCGCCTCGGGCGGGACGAGGTGGCGGCGCTGCTGCGCTCGGCCGACGTCGTCGTCAGCACGCCCTGGTACGAACCTTTTGGGATCGTCCCCTTGGAGGCCATGGCGTGCGGCGCGCCGGTCGTCGCGAGCGCGGTCGGCGGGCTGATCGACACGGTCGTGCACCAGGCCACCGGCCTCCACGTCCCCCCGCGAGAGCCTACCTCAATCGCAGAAGCGTTGAACTGTCTCCTGACGCAGCCCGGACGCCGCATCGCGCTCGGCGCGGCGGGCGCCCAGCGCGCGCATGGACGTTACGGCTGGCCCCGCGTCGCCGACCACACGCTCGAGGTCTACCAGCGGCTGTCCTTGGAGAGCGCCCGCTCCGGCGCGAGCGGGGCGCGTTGATGGCCAAGGAGGCGCTCCCCGTCGTTGCGCACATCCGCGCCCTCCAGCGCGCGCTCGAAGACGTGTCGGCCGACGTGCTCACCCTCGAGCGCTGGGGCCGGGTCCTGGCGCGGGTGTTGTCCGCCGGGGGACGGCTGCTCGCCGTCGGCAACGGTGGCAGCGCGGCGGAGGCCCAACACCTCACCGCCGAGCTCGTCGGCCGCTACGCGGGTGAGCGCCGCCCCTTCAGCGCCATCTCGCTGCACGCCGAGACCTCTTCACTGACCGCCATCGCGAACGACTACGGCCTCGGCGAGGCGTTCGCGCGCCAGGTGCGCGCGCACGGGCGCGAGGGCGACGTGCTGCTCTGCCTCAGCACCTCGGGCCGGAGCGAGAACGTCCTCGCCGCCGTGCAGGCGGCGCGCGAGGCCGGCGTCGTCACGTGGGCGCTCACCGGGCGCCGGCCGAACCCGCTCGCCGACCTCGCGGACGACGCCGTCTCGGTCGAGGCGGACCTCACCTGCACCATCCAGGAGGTCCACCTCGTGCTCGTGCACCTGCTCTGCGAGGCGCTCGAGCGCCACCTCGAGCTCGACGTGGTGACCTCGCTCGGGCTCGATCTCGCTGGGCGCTCCAGCGCGGGAGGTGCGGCGTGACCGGCAGCCTGCTCGTCGTGGGGGATGCCCTGCTCGACCGCGACGTCGTCGGAGGGGTGGAGCGCCTCGCGCCCGACGCGCCGGTGCCCGTCCTCGACGAGCGCGCGGTGCACGACCGGCCAGGCGGCGCGGCGCTGGCGGCCTGGCTGGCGGCGCGCGACGGTCACGACGTCACCCTCCTCACGGCCCTCGGCGACGACGACGCAGGGCGCGACCTGGCCTCGCTCCTCGCGCGCAGCGGCGTTCAAGTGGCGGATCTGGGCACCACGTCCGGCACGCCCGAGAAGATCCGGCTCTGCGCCGGTGCTCGTCCCCTGCTGCGGCTCGACCGCGGAGGGCAGGCGGGCGGCGTGATCGGCGAGCTGAGCGACGCGGCGCGCCGGGCCCTGTTCGCGGCCGACGCCGTGCTCGTGTCCGACTATGGGCGCGGCCTGAGCGCGAGCCCGTCGCTGCGAGAGGCGCTCGAGCACCTGGCCGACGACGTGCCCATCGTGTGGGATCCGCACTCGCGCGGTAGCCCCCCGGTCCGCGGCGTGCGCCTTGTGACGCCCAACCGGGCCGAAGCCGAGCGCATTGGCGGCATCGGCGCCGACAGCCTGGCGGACGTCGCCAGCGCGGCGCGCGCCGTCCGAGAGCGCTGGGGCATCGACGCCGTCGTCGTCACGCTCGGGAGCGAGGGCGCCTTGCTGCTCGAGGGCGGCGGGCGGCCGCTGGTGGTGCCGACCGGCGCGACCGATGGGGACCCCTGCGGCGCCGGTGACCGCTTCGCCTCGCGCGTGGCGGGCGCGCTCATGGGCGGCAGGACGCTGCGCGACGCGGTGCTCGACGGCATCGCCTGCGCGTCCGCTTTCGTGGCCGCCGGCGGCGCGATGGCGCTGCGCGCGAGCGAGGGCGCGAGCGGCTTCGACGGCGGAGGCGCCAGAGGGAGCGCCGCGTTCCACGGCGGCGACGAGGAGCCGCGGGACGGCCGCTGGCTCGAGGACGCGCGCACCGGCGCCAGGGACATCGACGCCGTGGCGCTCGCGGAGCGGGTGCGCGCGGCAGGCGGCACCGTCGTCGCCACGGGAGGGTGCTTCGACCTGCTGCACGCGGGGCACGTCGCCATGCTTCGCGCGGCGCGCGCGCTCGGCGACTGCCTCATCGTGTGCCTGAACTCCGACGCCTCCGTGCGGAGGCTCAAGGGCGACTCCCGGCCGCTCAACAGCGCCGCCGATCGGAAGACGGTCCTGCTCGGGCTCGAGCCCGTCGACGCCGTGTGCGTGTTCGACGACGACACGCCGGTCCACGCGCTGGGGCGCCTGCGCCCGCACGTCTGGGCCAAGGCCGCCGACTACGCCGGCGCCGAGCTGCCCGAGGCCACCGCGCTGGTCGCGTGGGGCGGGCAGGCCGTGCTGCTGCCCTACCTCGAGAACCGCTCGACCACTCGTCTCGTACAGGAGGTGCTACGCCGTGCCAGCAACTGATCGTCCCTGCGTCATCGTCACGGGGGGCTCGTCCGGCCTCGGAGCCGCCGTCGCCGCCGCGCTCACACGAGCGGGCCGGTATCCGGTCGTCCTCGACCTCCGGGCTCCGAAGGCCGACGTCGCGCACGAGATCGTCGACCTCGCCGATCCGCGCGAGACGGAGCGCGTGGTCGCGCGCGTCGCCGAGCGCTGCGGCGGCGTCGAGGCGGTCGTCACCTGCGCCGCCATGGACAAGCCGGGCGACTTCAGCGTCACCGACGGCGCGCTCTGGGATCGAATCGTCGGCGCGAACCTGCTCGGCACCGCCGCCGTGGTGCGCGCGGCGTTGCCCTTCCTCGAGCGCAGCAGAGGCAAGGTGGTCACCGTAGCGTCGACGCTGGGCCTCCGGACCCTGCCCGCCGCGACCGCCTACTGCGCGAGTAAGTTCGGCGTGGTCGGCTTCACGCGCGCGCTCGCCATGGAGCTGCAGGGCAAGGTCGGCGTCACCATGCTCGTACCAGGCGGCATGCGCACGGCGTTCTTCGACGACCGTGACCCGCAGTTCAAGCCGGCGCCCGATCAGCTGCTGAACGACCCCGCGCACGTCGCGGGCGCGGTCATGTTCGCGCTCTCGCAGCCGTCCGGCTGTGAGGTGCGCGAGATGATCATCACGCCGTCGGTTGAGCCCTCGTGGCCGTAGCGGCGACCAGAGCGGGGCGCGTCGTCGTCCTGCGCGCGCTCGGGCTCGGCGATCTGCTCACCGCGATCCCAGCCCTGCGCGCGCTCGCCGACGCCTTCCCGGATCATGAGCGCGTGCTGGCGGCGTCATCGGCCCTGCGGCCGCTGGCGCTCTTGTCCGGCGCCGTGCACGACGTCGTCGACACGCCGCCGCTCCGTCCCCTGCCCCCTGCGCTGAGCGAGCCGGACGTCGCCGTGAACCTGCACGGCCGCGGCCCGGAGAGCCACCGGGCGCTCTTGTCGTCGTGGCCGCGTCGCCTCATCGCGTTCCGGCATCCGAGCATCGAGCAGACCGCGCGCGCGCCGAGGTGGAGCCCGGCCGAGCACGAGGTCGTGCGCTGGTGCCGTCTGCTCGAGGAGAGCGGCATCCCCGCCGATCCCACGCGGCTCGATCTCAAGCCCCCGCCGGACCGGGACGTCGATGAGCCGTTGGTCGGCTGCACCCTGCTCCACCCCGGCGCCAAGTCGAACGCGCGCCGTTGGCCCTTGGAGCGCTGGGCGAAGGTGGCCGCGGCGCAGCGCAAGAAGGGCCGCGTCGTCGTCATCACCGGGAGCGCGAGCGAACGAGAGCTCGCCGAGCGGGTCGCCGCGCGCGCGGGGCTCGACGACGACCACGTGCTCGCGGGGGAGACGGACCTGTCGCTGCTCGCCGTGCTCGTCAGCCGCGCGGGTCTCGTGTTGGCCGGCGACACCGGCGTCGCGCACCTCGCGACCGCCTTCGGCACCCCGTCGGTGATCCTGTTCGGTCCGACGCCACCCTCGTGGTGGGGTCCGCCACGCGATCGCGAACAGCACATCGCGCTCTACAACGTCGACGGTGCGCACGGCGGGCCTGAGGATCCGCACGCCACCGCCATCGATCCCGGCCTCCTGGCCATCCGGCCGGAGCACGTGCTCGAGGCCATCGAGCGCTTACCGTCGTCGTCGGCGTCGCCCCCGCGGCAGCGACCCTCGTCGTCGGCGGCCTAAGCTCAGGAGGGATCGACGCTGCCGTCTTCAGCGGCGGGGGCGTTGTCCTTGCCCTTCTTCTTCTTCGGCTTGTCGCTCGTGTGGAAGCGGAGCTGCGCCGCCGTGAGCCCGTCCGCGAGCAGCAACGTCACGGCGTCGGCCGCGTCGTCGAGCAGCTTGTCGAGCGTGGGCCGCTCGTCCGGTGTGAAGCCGCCGAGGACGTGCTTCGAAGCCGAGCTCTCGCCGCGCGGCCGTCCGACGCCGAGGCGCACGCGATAAAAGTCGGCGCCGATGCGCTGCGCGATGTCGCGGATACCGTTGTGTCCGCCGTGGCCGCCGCCCTGCTTCATCTTGATGCGCCCGAGCTCGAGGTCCATGTCGTCGTGCACGACGACGATCTGGTCCTGCCGCAGCTTGAAGAACGCCATGGCGCCCTGCACGGACTCGCCCGACAGGTTCATGAAGGTGAGCGGCTTCAGCAGCACGACCCGCTCACGCCCCACGTCGAGCTTTTGCACCTCGCCCTTGAACTGCGAGGCGTAACCGGCGCCGCCGCCGCGGCGTGCGAGCTCGTCGATGGCGCGAAAGCCGACGTTGTGACGCGTGCCTTCGTACTGCTTACCCGGGTTCCCGAGCCCGACGATGAGCCACACCGGCGCCTCCCTCTCGTCTCGATCAGGTCCTAGCGAAAGAGCGCACCGGCCGGCGGTGCGCTCTCTCGAGTCCAAAAGAGGCCGGACGCGCTCAGCTCGCGGCCGCGCCCTCGCCCTCGCTCTCGACCTCGCCGCGCGGCCGGCTGATGGTGACGACGGTGAGCGACGGATCCTCGAGGAGCTCGACGCCCTTCGGCATCGCCACGTCCTTCACGCGATGGACGCCGTAGTCGAAGTCCGTGGTGTCGACCTCGAGCACCACCGGGATCTCGGTCGGCAAAACGCGCACCTTGAGCGAGCGCACCGGCACCTCCATCTTGGCGCCCGCGATGACCGGCTTCGAGCGGCCGGTGGCCGCGAAGGGCACGCGCACGATCACGGGCGCCTTCGGATCGACCTCGACGAAGTCGGCGTGCGTGGGGCCGCGGCGCAGCGGATCCTTCTGCAGCTCCTTCAGCATCACCGTCTTCGTACTGCCCTCGATGTCGAGCGTCAGCAGGGTGTTTCTGCGGTGCGGCGTGCTGAGGGCCTTCGCGAGCTCCTGGGGCTGAACCGCGATGCTGAGCGCCTCCTTGCCGGCGGAGTAGACGACGGCGGGCACGGAGCCGGCGCGACGAAGGCGGCGGGCGGCGCCCTTGCCGTCGGCGGCGCGCTTTTGACAGGTGAGCTTGATCTCGGCGGGCATGGTGCTCTGCTTTCTCCCCCTCGATGACGCGCGCGACCGACGCAAGCTGCGCGGGTCGCCGCCTCGCAGGGGCGAGGGCGGCTGCTTCGAGCCTCCCTCTCGGGTTGAGCGCGGGTCTTCACGTCTTGGGGCGCCGGCGTCAAGGCGGGAGGCGGTCGAGCAGGCGCCGAGCAGGCGTCGTGCGCTGGATGGCTCGCGAGCGCGGCTCGGGCGGCGTGGTCGACGCCGGCCGGCGCCTCGGGCCTACAGAAACAGCGTCGAGATGGACTCGCCCGTGTGCACGCGCTTGATCGCCTCCGCGACGAGCGGAGCCACCGAGAGCGTCCGGATCTTGGCGCACTTCGCGGCCGCGTCCCCGAGCTTGATGCTGTCGGAGACCACGATCTCCTTGAGCGGGGAGCCCTCGAGGCGCTCGATGGCAGGCCCCGACAGCACCGCGTGGGTCGCGTAGGCGTAGACCTCGGCGGCGCCCTCGGCGATGACCGCGCGCGCCGCTTGCGTGAGCGTGCCGGCGGTGTCCACGAGGTCGTCGATGATGATGGCCCGCTTCCCCTCGACGTCACCGATGATGTGCATGACCTCGGCGACGTTCGGCCCGGTGCGGCGCTTGTCGATGATGGCGAGGCCCGCGTGCAGGCGCTTGGCGTACGCGCGCGCGCGCTCGACGCCACCCGCGTCGGGGGCCACCACGACGACGTCGTCGGCCTCGGCTTCGGCGTCTCTCAAAAAGCGCTCTTTGATGTCCGCCAGCATGACCGGCATGGCGTACAGGTGGTCGAAGGGCAGGTTGAAGAAGCCCTGAATCTGACCCGCGTGCAGGTCCATGGAGATGACGCGCGTGGCGCCGGCGGCGGTGACGAGGTCCGCCACGAGCTTGGCCGTGATGGGCGCGCGCGGGGCGACCTTCCGATCTTGCCGGCCGTAGCCGTAGTAGGGGATGACCGCCGTGATCTCGCCGGCCGACGCGCGCTTGAGCGCGTCGATCATGACGAGCATCTCCATCATGTTCTCGTTCGTCGGCGGCGAGGTGCTCTGCAGCACGAAGGTGTGCAGCCCGCGCACACTCTCGTACACCTCGACGTTCACCTCTCCGTCGGAGAAGCGCCCGATGCGCGCCTTGCCGAGCGGCATCTCGAGCATGCGCGCCACGGCGTCGGCGAGGTTCGGGTTCGAATTCCCGGCGAAGACCTTGATCTCGGCGGCGGACATGACGTCGCTGATAGCGCCTTCACCGGCGGCTGTCTCGTCGGATCGCAGTAAAGGCTGCGGAGTCGGCAGGGCCCGAGATCGGCCGTTACAATGGGCACATGGAGGACGGACACGACTCCGCCGGTCCGCTGCTCGGGTGGTCTCTCGGCACAGGGCTGCGCCGTCGGCCGATCGACGAGTTGGTCGAGTTCCCCTGCGTCTTTCGCTTCAAGGCGGTCGGCGAGGCCACGGGCGGGTTCGTGCGCGACATGCTGGCCCGGGTCGCGCAGGTGCTCGGCCGCGCGGTGCGGGACGATGAGCACTCCGTGCGCCAGTCCGCCAAGGGGCGCTACGAGAGCGTGACCCTCGATCTGTTCGTCAACGACGGCGACGAGGTCTACGAGATCTACCAGGCCATCAGCGACGACCAACGCGTGCGCTTCCTGCTCTGAGCCGGCTGCTTGGCCATCGCCATCAGCCGAAGCCGCTGACGAGGCCGAGCACCAGGCCGCAGACGGCGAGGCTCGCCAACAGCAGACGGGGCACCAGGGCGCCGGGCGCGGAGTCGATCAGCTCCCCGCGCTCGTCGATGCGCGGCCGACCCGGCAGCTCGTCGAGCAGTGCCGCGCGCTCGGGGGCGAGGGGATGGTACAGGATCGGCTCCTCCTCCTCGTCCGTGAGCACGCGCGGGTCCCTCGTCGATAGATGGAGCTCCTGCGTGCGGCCCCGGCGGTCCTCGAACACGTACGCGAGCTCATAGCCGACCACCGTGCCCTTGTTCATCTGTCGTCGCTGCTCGACCAGCAGCGCGCGGCCCTCGACGCCGTGGACGAGGAGGCGCACATGGCCGAGGCTGCGACGGAACGCGCCCGCGAAGCCCACGAGCGCGACCAGGAGGATGCCCGCCACGAACAGGCCGCCGGAGAGGGGGAGCAGCGTGGTGCGCTGGCCGACGATGCGAGAGACGCCCGGGGATGAGGGCACGAGCTCGACGGAGACGGCGCCGCTTTGAGGTCCGCTCGCGTCGTAGGAGTAGCTCGAGCCCTGGTACTGCTGCCCCTCGTGCTCGAAGCGGAAGTGATGCACGAACACCCGCTTCTCGTTGATCGTGGTGTGCGTCTCCTCGACGGAGATCAGCGTCCCCGGCGCGCGCACGCCGCCGGCCATGATGCGCGTCTCATGCACGATGCCCGGCAGCGTGCACGACGAGAACACGCCACCGAAGAGGCCGACGGCCGTGAGCGCGATCAAGGTGCTCCACGACAGCGCCACGCGCACCTTCAACGAGGCGGGTGGCCGCCTCGGCGGCGCTCCCAGGATGCGACCGGGCACGGCAGCGGAGGTCTGGAGCATGCCGCCACCATACCTCCGGCGTGGATCCGACGACGGAATCCGCCCGCGGCTGCAAGCCTTGACGATTTCGGGTCAGCGGCGCGTCTCACATGGGTCCGGGGCGCGTCTCGGATCACAACGCGGGTTCGAAAGCGGGCGTAAACCCGCCTTGCGGATTAGGTTTCGGCGCAATGCGCAAGCTCCGGCGCTACCGCTTCGTGCTCACCGTGGCCCTGCTCATCGCGGCGGGGTTCGGCCTCGTGCGCGCGGCGACCAGCGATCCTTCGCTTCGCTACGCCGCCGATCGCATCGCCGAGCGCCTGCACGAGCAGCTCGGCCTCACGCTGACGGTGGGCGAGGTGGGCGCGCAGCCGGGCTCGGCGCGCATCGAGGCCGGCCCCATCCTGCTCAAGGACAGCGACGGCTTCTTGCTGTTCTCGGCCAAGCGGGTCTCCCTGGAGCTCGCGCCGCTGCAGATGTTCGCGCGCCGGGTGCAGCTCGACAGCCTCGAGATCGACTCCCCGCGCGTGCACGTGCGCGTCACCAAGGACGGCCGCGTGCTCGGCATCAAGCCGCTCGCGCGCAGCGCCTCCGACGGCGGCGAGCCGCTGTTCCGCGTCGACGTGAAGGACTTCCGCGTGCACGAGGGCGGCGTGCGCGTCAGCATCGACGACATCGCCGACACCGAGCTGAGCGGCATCTCCATGCGCCTGCGCAGCCGCGGCCCGGACGGGCACCGCCTGAAGTTCCGCGTCGCCAGCGCCGCCGTGACCCGGCCCGACGACGTCATCGTGGTCGACGAGTTCGGCGGGCGCCTCGTGGTGTTCGGCGACGGGCTGCTCGCGCCCGAGCGCGTCAGCGTCTCGGACATCACGCTCGCCACCGAGCAGGCCACGCTCTCGGTCGCGGGCTCGATCATCCTCGGCGAGCTCGGCGTGGTGCCCGCCTTCGACCTCGACGTGAACGCGCTGGCCCCGCTCGTCCCCGTGCTGGCGCACGTGAAGCTCCCCGTCGCCATCTCCGGCGCCGTCAGCGTGGGCGCGCACGTGTCGGCCGAGCTCGGGCTGCAGAACCCGCAGGTGGTGGGTCAGGCCGACGTCACCGACCTGAAGGTCGAGGGCTTCGGCATCGGCAGCCTGAGCGGACGCTTCTTCGCGGATCCCGAGCACGTCGAGATCCCGGCCGCGTCCTTCATGGTCGGCGACACCACGGTGACCGGCGACGCCAGCCTGCGCTTCGACGACGAGCTCGGCTTCACCTTCCGCGCCGAGGGCGAGCGCTTCTCGATCTACCGCCTGATGGCGGACCTCAAACAGCCGAACGCCTGGGCCGACGCGCTCGTCGACGCCGAGGCGTGGGGCAGCGGCCACCTGCTGCCGAGCTTCGCCATCGAGGCCGAGGGCCGCGGCCACTTCCACGACGTGCGCGTGGCCTCCGAGGACGTGCGCACGGTGGCGGACGAGGATCTCATCCTGCACGCGCCGCAGCCGATCTTCGCGCACATCAACCTGCTGGGCGACACCGAGCACCTGCGCTTCGAGGGCACTCTCGACGACGAGATGACGCGCGCCAGCGGCTTCGTGGACCTGTCCTTCGACGTCGAGCAGGGCTTCGTGCTCGAGGTCGAGAGCGATCGCGCGAACATGCAGAGCATCGGCGGCCGCATCGCGCGCCTCGATCTCACGGGCGACGGCGGCGGGCGGCTGCGCATCGCGGGCCCCTACAACCGGCCGGACATCCAGGCGGACGCCTGGTTCGACGACTTCTCCCTCGAGGACTTCGCCTTCGGCGACCTCGACGGGCAGGTGCGCTACAAAGGCGGCGTGCTGGCCTTCCGCGACGTCAAGGCGCGCAAGGGGCAGAGCCACTACGCGGGCGACGTCGTGCTCGACTTCGTGCGCGAGAATTCCGTCCGCGTCCCGAAGGTGGCGGCCGAGGGGGAGGCGGACGGGACGTTGGCCGCGGACGGCAGCGCCCCGTACCAGCTCGCCAGCGTGCGCGGCCTCGCTATCGACGTCGACATCGACGTGACCGCCGCGCGGGCCGAGGAGCTGCGCGCGATCATCCCGCCGAGCTACCACAGCGGCGTGCTCGGCTTCGTGCGCGAGCTCGACGTGGAGGGCCCCCTGGCGGGTCCGGTCGAGGCCACCGGCTACATCGGCGACGGCAGCACCGACCACCTGACGGGCAAGGGCGAGCTCTTCCTCGGCGACGGCGCGAAGCTGCTCGGGCAGACGCTGCGCGGCGGCACCGGGCGCTTCGATCTCGACCTCGATCGCTTCCACGTCGACAACCTGAACCTGGCGCTGGCCGGCGGCACCACGCAGCTCGACGCCGTCATCGACCGGCACGAGGGCACCATCTCGGGCGATGTGCACGTGCGCGCGCTCGATCTCGCCCGCCTCGACGTGCTGGAGGGCACCTCACGCCCGTTCCGCGGCCTCGTCGACGTTCAGGGAGAGCTCTCGCACCTCGCGAGCGATCCCACGCTCAGCGGCCACGCGACGATGAAGGGCGCGGCCTGGGGGGACATCCCCATCGGCGACGCGGACGTGTCGCTCGACCACGTCGGCCGCAAGGCGACGCTGCGGGGAGCGTTCTTGTCCGGCCGCGGCGAGGGTGTCGTCGCCGTCGAGACGCGAGCGCCCTACGGCTACACGGCGTCGCTGCAGGTCTCGGAGGGGCCGGCGCGCCCGCTGCTGCCGCCGGACCTCTTGCCCGAGGGCATGCAGGTGGTCACCGGCGGCGCCGTCGACGTCAGCGGCAGCCTGCGCGCGTTCTCCGCCAGCCGCGGCACCCTCAGCCTCGAGCCGGCGCGCATCACCTACCGGGACCTCGACCTGCGCGCCACCGGTGACGTGCTCGCGCACTTCCGCGGCGCGCGCCTGACCATCGATCAGCTCGAGCTCGGCAGCCCGCGCGGCGACGCCTTCAGCCTGCGCGGCCTGGTGGCCTCGGAGGAGGTGGATCTCGCGGTGTCCTCGCGCGGCGACCTGTGGTTCACGCCGTCGTTCATCCCGCGCGTGCGCGCCGCGCACGGCCGCTTCGAGCTCGATCTCGCCGTCACCGGCGACCTCGACCGGGCCTCCATGCATGGTCAAGGGCGGGTGGCGAGCGGCCACTTCGACGTCGACATCTTCGACCACCCCATGCGTGACGTGGACGCGCGCCTGCTCTTTCGCGGCACCAACGTGCTGGTGGAGTCGCTGCGCGGGCGCATCGGCGACGCGCCCCTCGAGGGCCAGGGCACGCTGACGCTGAGCGGCCTCTCGCCCGCCTTCTACGACCTCGCCTTCGACGTAGACGACCTGCGCCTCAGCATCCCGCGCTGGCTGCCTTCGCGCTCGTCCGGGCGCATCGCCATCAAGGGGCCGGCGACGCTGCCGACGCTCTCGGGCGAGATGCAGGTGCACCAGGCGACCTACAGCGAAGACATCAACTGGGAGCGCGCCCTGCCCGACCTGCGCCGTAAGGCCGCCGAGGTGCAGGTGTTCGACAAGGAGGAGGAGGACCTCCGCTTCGATCTGCACCTCATCGCCGACAACGGCGTCGTCGTCGAGAACAACGTGCTCGACATCGAGGCCAAGGGCGATCTCTACCTGGTCGGCACCGAGGAGCGCCCGGGGCTCAAGGGCACGCTCTCCGCGCTGCGCGGCAACGCGAACTTCCGCAACAACCGCTACCGCCTCGTGCACGGCACCGTCGACTTCGTCGACACCTACCGCATCACCCCCGTCATCGACGTGCTCGCCGAGACGACGGTCAAGGAGTACGACGTCACCGCGCGCGTCTCCGGCCCGCTCAACAAGGACATGCGCATCGAGCTGTCCTCGCGCCCGGAGCTCGCCGAGATCGACGTGCTCGCGCTGCTCACCTTCGGCTTCACGCAGCGAGAGCTGCAGGACGCGAACAACGCCGGCGCGGGCGCGGGCGCGGGCCTCGAGATGGTGAGCGCCTACACCGGGCTGAACGAGGAGGTGCAGCGCATCTTGCCCGAGAGCGTGCGCGATATGGGCATCGTCGCCGTCGACGAGCTGCGCCTGACCAGCGTGTTCTCCGAGCGCCAGGGCGCGAGCGTGCCCGCCGTGGCGCTCAGCTTCGAGATGAACCCCGGCTGGTTCTGGGGTCTCGCCGACGACAGCCGCCTGAAGCTGCAGAGCACGCTCGTCGACACGGGCGGCGCCGGCACCGAGCAGCGCGTCGAGTGGGAGAAGCGCTTCGACAACGACGTGCGCTTCCGCTTCGTGTGGCGGAAAGAAGAGAGCGGCACGGGCGGGCAGGCCACGCAGAACGGCGACTTCGGCGCCGACGCCTGGTACCGCTGGGAGTTCTGAGCCCCCAGCGTCGCTACAGGCTGCGCAGCTTCCAGCCGTCGTGCTCTTCGCTGAAGGTGAGCTTCGCCTCGTCGACGACCCGTCCTTCGCGGTCGAGCGCCTCGAAGGTGAGCTCCGCGAGCTCGCCCTCTTGCTCGATGCGCCGCAGCTTCAGGGTCCAGCCGTGCTCTCGAACGCGGGCGCTGTTCTTCCGAAACAGCTCGATCTGTGGCGCGGCGTCTTCGACGCACAGGGCCTTGAAGGCGTCTACGTCTCCGCTCGTCGCCGCGGCGGCGAAGGCGCGGAAGCGAGCGGCGATGTCGTCATGCGGGTCGGTCATGGCGGCCTTGCTCGTGCGCTGTCGTGAGCTAACGCTTCAAGAGCGCGAGCACGTTCTCCGGCGGTCGGCCGATGGCGGCCTTGTCGCCCACCACGACCACCGGCCGCTCGATCAGCACCGGGTGCTCGACCATGGCCGTGAGCACGCGCTCATCGCTGAGCTGTTTGTCGTCGAGACCGGCCTCTTTGTATGCGTCCTCTTTGGTGCGCAGGAGCTCGCGCGGCTTCATGCCGAGCTGCTGGAGGGTCTTCTTGAGCAGCGCCTTCGACGGCGGATCCTCGAGGTACAGGCGCACGTCGAGCTCCACGCCGTTGTCTTCGAGCAGCTTCTTGGTCTCGCGCGACTTGCTGCAGCGCGGGTTGTGCCAGATGGTCGCGCGGGTCATCGATCCTCCTCGGTGGGTCAGGCCGCTTTGTCCTCGTGAAGCGCGCGGCGCAAGGGAGGAGATCCGCGCCGGCCTTGAGCAGCGTGGCGGGACGGCGTAGGAGAACCACCATGCAGCATCGTCACCTCGGCAACAGCGGCCTCCTCGTCAGCGAGCTCTCGTACGGCAACTGGATCACGCACGGCTCCCAGGTCGAGAAGGAGGCCGCGCACGCCTGTGTGAAGGCGGCGCTCGACGAGGGCATCACGACGTTCGACACCGCCGACGTGTACGCGGCGACGCGGGCGGAGGAGGTCCTCGGCGAGGCGCTCGCCGGGGAGCGGCGCCAGGGCCTCGAGATCTGCACCAAGGTGTACTGGCCGACCGGCCCGGGGCCGAACGATCGCGGCCTCTCGCGCAAGCACATCTTCGAGTCGATCCACGGCAGCCTGCGGCGGCTGCGCACCGACTACGTAGACCTCTATCAGGCGCACCGCTTCGACGTGTCGACCCCGCTCGAGGAGACCATGACGGCCTTCGCCGACCTCGTGCGGCAGGGCAAGGTGCTCTATCTCGGCGTCTCCGAGTGGACGGCCGAGCAGATCGAGCGCGCCGCCTCCCTTGCGCGCGAGCTGAAGGTGCCCCTCATCAGCAACCAGCCGCAGTACTCGATGCTGTGGCGCGTGATCGAGGCCGAGGTCGTGCCCGCCTGCGAGAAGCTCGGCCTCGGGCAGATCGTCTGGTCGCCGCTCGCGCAGGGCGTCTTGACGGGGAAGTACCTGCCCGGTCAGCCGCCCCCCGCGGGGAGCCGCGCCACCGACGACACCGGCGCGCGCTTCATGCGCAGGCTGCTCAGCAACGACGAGCTGCTCACACGCGTGCAGCAGCTGAAGCCCCTCGCGGCCGAGGCGGGGCTCACCATGCCGCAGCTCGCGGTCGCGTGGGTTTTGCAGAACCCGAACGTGTCGTCGGCCATCATCGGCGCGTCCCGCCCGGAGCAGGTGCACGACAACGTGAAGGCCGCGGGCGTGAAGCTCGACGACAGCCTCCTGCGCAAGATCGACGAGGTGCTCGGCGACGTCGTCGAACGCGACCCACGCAAGACCGAGAGCCCGGCCAAGCGGCCGTAGCGCGGCCGTCCCCGGCAGGCGCGCGACCTCGTGAAGCGCGCGGCGCAATGGAGTAGGAACCCTCATGCGCGCCTTTCTCGCCGATCGCCTCTTCGCCGCCGGGCCCGACGACGTCGTGCTCGAGGACGCTGCCGTCGTCGTCGGCGATGACGGGCTCATCCAGGCGGTCGGGCGGGCGAGCGAGGTGGTGCCGAACGGCGCCGAGCGGCACGTCGTCAAGGGCGCGCTCTTGCCGGGGCTCTTCGACGTGCACACGCACGTCTGCCTGTCCGCCGGCCCGAACCCGGGCAAGGACGCGCAGACCGAGCACCCGACGCGCATCGCGCTGCGAGCCGCGGAGAACCTCAAGCGGCAGCTCGACGCCGGCGTGACCACCATCCGCGACGTCGGCGGCGTGCACGGCATCGACCTCGAGCTCATGCGCCTGGTGGACGAGGGCGTCGTCGAGGGCCCGGACATGCTCGCCGCCGGCAACGTCATCTGCATCACCGGCGGGCACGGCTGCTGGATGGGCATCGAGTGCGACGGCGAGGACGAGGTGCGCAAGGCGACGCGCGAGCTCCTGAAGCGCGGCAGCCGCGTGATCAAGCTCATCGCGACCGGCGGCGTCATCACTCCCGGCGTCCGGCCCGGCGCCGCCCAGCTCAGCTACGAGGAGATGCAGGTCGCGTGCGGGGAGGCGAAGAAGGCCAACAAGACCGTCGCCGCGCACGCACAGGGCGAGGACGGCATCGAGAGCGCGCTCCGAGCGGGCGTGGACACCATCGAGCACGGCTTTTGGCTCAGCGACGACGCGGTCGGGCTCATGCGCGACGACAAACGGACGCTCGTGCCCACCTTCGCCGCCCTGCGCTGCATGCAACGCGATCGCGCGGCGCTTCCGGACTTCATCGTGCAGAAGCTCGACGAGGTGGACGCGCCGCAGCGACGCTCCTTCGACAAGGCACGGAGGGCCGGCGTACGCCTCGCCACGGGCACGGACGCGGGCACACCGGGCAACCCGCACGGCAGCATCGCTGTCGAGCTCGAGGCGTTCGCGGAGCTCGGCGTGGCGCCGCTCGACTGCTGGCGCGCGGCGACCTCCTGGGCGGCCGAGGCGTGTGGCCTCTCGGACCGCGGCGTGCTCGCGCCCGGCCTGCGCGCCGACCTCATCGTCGTCGACGACGCCGCGCTCGACGACGTGCGCCGCTACGGCGGGCCGCGCCTCGTCGTCAAGCGCGGCGAAGTGCTGCGGCGCGGGTGAGCCGGTGCCTCGCCTCACGCTCCTGCCCATGCCCGGTCATCCGTTGAACCGCGGCGGTGATCCGCCGGAGTCGCGCGCCGTCGTGCTCGAGGTGCCCCACGGGCAGAGCGTGCTCGACGCTGCCAGCGAGGCCGGCTTCCTCATCGCGACCCGCTGCGGCGGCGTCGCCGACTGCAAGACCTGTCGCGTCGAGGTTCCGCTTGGGGCTGATCGCGACGACGGGCTCACACCCATCGACGACTTCGAGCAGGAGGCGCTCGACGAGGTGCACGCCTCAGGGCGGGCCCGGCTCTCTTGTCAGGCCCATGTCATCGCCGACGTCACGCTGCTCGTGCCGGACCCTGCCTCCATGGAGGACGAGTGACGAACGCGCTCGCGCCCCGCTCGCGCCCGTCCTCGTCGTGGAGCCTGCTGCGTACGGCGCTGTTCTCGCTCGACGCCGAGCGCGCGCATCGGCTGGCCATGCGCTCGCTGTCGCTCTACTCGCGTGTCTGTGCGGCGCCACGCGAGGACGATGTCGCGCGACATCCCGCGCTCGGACGCGAGCTGTTCGGGGTCCGCTTCCCGAACCTCCTCGGGCTCGCGGCCGGCTTCGACAAGGACGCCGAGGCGGTGCCCGCGTGGGGCTCCCTCGGCTTCGGCTTCGTCGAGGTCGGCACTGTCACCTGGCACGCGCAGCCGGGCAATCCGAAGCCCCGCCTGTTCCGTCTGCCCGGCGACGGCGCGCTCTTGAACCGCATGGGCTTCAACAACGAGGGCGCCGAGCACGTCGCTGCGCGGCTCGAGCGTTGGCGTGCGAGAGGTCGCGTGGCGGTGCCGGTGGGCGTGAACCTCGGCAAGTCGAAGATCACGCCGAACGAGGACGCGCCGGACGACTACCGGCGCTCCTTCGAGCGCTGCGCTGACGTCGCCGACTACGTGGTGGTGAACGTCTCGAGCCCCAACACGCCAGGCCTGCGTGATCTCCAGGCCGAGGGGGAGCTGCAGAGGCTGCTCACGGCGCTCGCGGAGGCGAACGCGAAGCGCTCCACCGCGCGGCCGCTGCTGCTCAAGATCGCGCCCGATCTCGACGACGAGGCCGCGCTCTCCTGCGCGCGCGTAGCGAGCGAGCATGACTTCCGCGGCCTGATCGTCAGCAACACCACCATCTCCCGCGCGGGCCTACGCGGCCCTATCCCCGACGGACCCGGCGGCATCTCCGGTCGGCCGCTGTTCACGCGCAGCACCGAGCTGCTGGGGCTGCTCGCGCGGGAGCAGCGCGCGCTCGCCCTCGTCGCTGCCGGCGGTATCTGCGACGCTGCCGACGCGCGCGCCAAGCTCGACGCGGGCGCGGATCTGCTGCAGGTGTACACGGGCTTCGTTTACGGCGGCCCGAGCTTCCCGCGACGGCTGCTCGCGGACCTCGCCGTGCAGACGAATCGCTAGCGGACCAGGTGGCGAGCGACGACGTCACCACCGCGCTCGAGGGCGCGCACGAGCGCTCGGCTGCCGCGCGGAAAGCGCCGCGGCGCAAGGTCTTTGACGTGCCTGCCGCCCTCGTCGTCGAGCTGCAGGCCACCATCGTGCGGCAGGGTCTCGACCCGGTAGTAGCTGCTGCGGCAGACGCCGAGGCCGAGCCAGGCATGCGCGCGCTCGCGCTCGAGCGACGCCAACAGCGAGTGGTCTCCGAGAAGGGCGAGGCAGCGGTCGTCCACCGGCAGGCTGACGAGGTGAACCATGAGCTCGCGGCGCGCGCTGCCGATGAGCATCGTCGCCCGCACACTCCCGTCGCCACCGGCAGCGCACGACGAGAGCTTGTCACCGAACGCGAGATCGAGGGCGTGTCGTACGTCCGCTGGCGAGCGCACGAACGCGCCCGTGGGGTTGTCGACGACGTCACGGAAGCTGCCGAAGCCGGTGACGACGATGTGCAACGGTCCATCCGGAACCGAGCGGACGAGCTCGTGTGCGAAGCCCGCCAAGGCGGCGGCGACCACCTGCCGCGTCTCGCGGTGGCGATCCTCGCTGACGACGTCCTCGGCCGCGCCCTGGAGCGTTCGCGCGTCGGGCGGCACGTGCAGAAAGCCGATGAGGGGATCGCCCTCGTCGTCGCGCGCGAGCGGCGCCCTCCCCCGCTCGACGGCCAGGTGCCCGACGAAGAGCGCGTGCGCGCAATAGTATTGGCCGGCGTCGTCGCTCTCGCGCGCGTCCGGCAGCGGAGCCGGCAACAGGCGCGGGCGCGCGGGCTCGCCCCGGGCGGGGTCGGCGCTCATGCGCGCGCTCGCAACAGATCGCGCACGGCGTCGAGCACGCCGTCGGCCAGCGTCAGCTTGCTGCCGCGGCCGAGGTCCTTCGGCTCGCCCTCCTTGAAGTGCAGCACCAGGTGGTTGTCCTCGCTGTCGAAGCCGAGGCCGGGCGCGGACACGTCGTTGGCGCAGATGACGTCGCAGCGCTTTTGCTCGAGCTTCTTGCGCGCGTTCCGCGCCACATCGCTCGTCTCCGCGGCGAAGCCCACCAGCACCGGGCGCTCGCCGCGCGCGCCGACGGCGGCGAGGATGTCGGGCGTGCGCTCGAAGGCGACGTCGAGCCCGCCGCTCGCCTTCTTGATCTTCTCGAGCTGCACCGCCGCGGGCCGAAAGTCCGCGACCGCGGCGGCGAGGATGGCCGCGTCGACGTGCCGCTCCTCGAGGGCGCTCATGACGGCGTCGTGCATCTCTTGAGCGCTGCGCACGGGGACCATCTCGATGCCTTGTCCGGTCGGCAGCGGGGCCGAGGTGCGCCCATGCACGAGCGTGACGCGCGCCCCTCGCCGGCTCGCCGCGGTCGCGAGCGCGAAGCCCATGCGCCCGCTCGAGCGGTTCGTGAGGTAGCGGACCGGGTCGATGTCCTCGGCCGTCGGCCCGGCGGTGATGACGACGTGCCGCCGCTCGAGGTCAGGCTCGGTGAGCGCGCGACGCGCGGCCTCGAGGATACGCTCGAGCGACGCCAGCCTGCCCTCGCCCACGCGGCCGGAGGCGAGCTTGCCGTCGTCGGGATCGACGAGGATGGCGCCGCGGCTGCGCAAGAGCTCTACGTTCTCCTGCGTCGCCGGGTGCTGCCACATGCGCGTCTCCATGGCGGGCGCCACGACGAGCGGCGCGCGCACCGAGAGCAAGGTAGCGAGCAGCGCCTCGTCCGCCATGCCGTGCGCCATCTTCGCCAGCAGGTTGGCGCTCGCGGGCGCGACGATGGCGAGATCGGCCTCGTACGCCTGCTCGACGTGCGGGATGCGGCCGTCGTCCATCTCGAGCACATCGGTCAGGCACGGTCGCCCGGTGAGCGCCTCGAAGGTGAGCGGCGTGACGAAGCGCGTCGCCGAGCGGGTCGGCGCCACGCGCACGCTCGCGCCCTCGGCGACGAGCTGGCGCGCGAGATCGCAGGCCTTGAAAGCGGCGATGCTACCGGCCACGCCGAGCAATACGTGCTTGTTCTGAAGCGGTTCCATGCAGGCGAAGGTAATGCTCTCGGCACCCCAATGCACTGGCCCTTGTCGTGAGCGGCCCAAGCAGGCAGATCCCCACGCATGCCCGAGCTCGATGACACAACCCTCGCGAAGGCCGGCGCGGACCTCTTGAGCCCCCTGCGCCAGACGCGCGAGGAGGCCGAGCGCACGCTGCTCGCCGCGCGCGATCGCGCCGTGCCGCACCTCGTGAACGCGTTCGAGCGCGCCGTCGCCACGCGAGCCGAGCCTGGCCTGAGCGGACGTGTCGCGCTGCTGCTCGGTGCCTATCGCGCGCGCGACGCGCTGCCGGCGCTGTACGACGCCGCGTTACAGACGGACTGCGCCGCCGACGACCGCGCGCTGGTGGCCCGCGCCATCGCCGAGATCGTCGACGGCCGCGACGCCTTCGACGACCGCGCGCGCGAGGCGCTCGAGGCGCTCGCCGCCGCCGACGACCGATTCGTGCGCGCGTTCGCCGCCCGGGGCTTCGCCGCGCTCGGCGACCTGCGCAGCCGCTCCCGCATCGAAGCGCTCGCGTCCGACGGGGACGCCTACGTGCGCGAGACCGCGGCCGAGATGCTGAAGCGCCTCGGCGCCGCCGAAGCCGAGCAGCGAGCGGCGGGCATCGACATCTCGGACTTCGCCGCGCTGCTCGAGCAGGCGGAGTCGGCGGGGGGCCCGCTGCGTCCCTGGCTCGACGATCTCGGCGACGAGCGCCGCCAGGTGCGCGAGGCGGCCATCGTGCAGCTCGTGAAGGCGGGCAAGGAGGCGGTGCCCTTCCTGCTCGACGCGCTGAACCAGCCGAGCCCCTTGCCCCGCATCGGCGCCGCCCTCGCCCTCGGCCGCATCCAGGCGCCGGAGGCGGCCGGCCCGCTGCTCATCGCGGCCACGGCCCCGGCGCGCAGCGAGCGGGAGCGCGAGCTCGTCCCGGTAGCGCTGCGCGCGCTCGCCAACTGCCTCACCGGCGTCGAGGAGGGCCTCGCCCC